>JALWSQ010000093.1 GCA_026993645.1 Thiohalobacter sp. | reverse complement strand
GGCCGGTAGCCATAACCCTCGAACAGGCGCAGCAGATCCTGTTCCTCGATCCGCGCCAGCACGGTGGGGTTGGCGATCTTGTAGCCATTGAGGTGCAGTACCGGCAGCACGGCCCCGTCGCGGGCCGGGTCCAGGAACTTGTTACCGTGCCAGGCGGTGGCCAGTGGGCCGGTCTCCGCCTCTCCGTCGCCCACCACGCACAGTGCCAGCAGCCCGGGGTTGTCGAACACGGCACCGAAGGCATGGGCCAGGGAATAGCCGAGTTCGCCGCCTTCGTGGATGGAGCCGGGGGTCTCCGGCGCACAGTGGCTGGGCACGCCGCCGGGAAAGGAGAACTGCCGGAACAGGCGTTCCATCCCGGTCGCATCCGGCGACACCTCGGGATAGCGTTCGCTGTAGGTGCCCTCCAGCCAGGTATTGGCCACCAGCGCCGGCCCGCCATGCCCCGGCCCGGTGATGAAGATGGCATCGAGATCGTGGCGCTGAATCAGCCGGTTCATGTGGGCGTACAGCAGGTTGAGACCGGGCGTGGTGCCCCAGTGCCCCAGCCGGCGGGGCTTGATGTGTTCCGGGCGCAGGGGTGTTTGCAGCAGGGGGTTGGCCATGAGGAAGATCTGGCCGGCCGCCAGGTAGTTGGCGGCGCGCCACCAGCCATGGATACGTTCGAGTTCGGCCGCACTGAGCGGGCCTTCGGTATCGCTGGACATCATGAGGTACCTCCTTGTGAATCGTCGAGCAGGCGCCTGCAGTGGCAGGCGATCATGGCCTCCTCGTCGGTGGGTATGCGCCACACCGCGACCGCGCTCGTCGGCCGGCTGATGCGTTTCTCGCCCCGGGCATTGGCCGCCTCGTCCAGGACGATGCCCAGCCAGGCGGCTGCGGCGCAGATCCGTTGGCGGACGATGGCCGAATGCTCGCCGATGCCGCCGGTGAAGACCAGGGCGTCCAGGCCGCCCAATGCGGCGGCCAGTGAGCCGATGGCGCGGTGCACGTGGTGCACGAAATAATCCACCGCGGCCCGGGCCTCCGGCCGCTCATCGGCCAGCAGTGCCCGCATGTCGCCATCGCCGCCGGAAAGGCCCGCCAGGCCACTGTGATGGTTGAGCATGTCGTCCACGTCCGCCACCGACAGTCCGGCCTCACGCACCAGGTAGGTGACCACGCCGGGATCGAGCTGGCCGGGACGGGTGGCCATGGGGACGCCGTCCAGGGGCGTGAACCCCATGGTGGTGGCCACACTCTGTCCCCGGTGCAGGGCGCAGAGGCTTGCGCCCTGGCCGAGATGGGCCACCACCACCCGCTCGTAGCCCGCCGTTTGCGGGTTCTCTCCCAGGGCCCGGGCGATGTATTCGTAGGACAAACCGTGGAACCCGTAGCGGCGGATGCCACGGTCGAACCAGACGCGGGGGAGGGCATAGTACCGTTCCACCGGGGGCATGCTGTGATGGAAGGCCGTGTCGAAACAGGCGACCTGGCGCATGTGCGGGTGGCGCTTGCGCAGGGTTTCGATGGCAGCCAGGTTGTGTGGCATGTGCAAGGGCGCCAGCGGTATGAAATCGCGCAGGGTCGCCAGCACCCCGGCATCGACCCGCACCGGCTGCCGGTAGCGCGTGCCGCCGTGGACCACCCGGTGGCCGGCCACGGCCGGTTCGGCGTACGCCGCCTCCCGCAGCAGCCAGCCCAGGAGATGCTGCAGCGCCGCCTCGTGATCCAGGCCACCGAGGGCTCGTTCGGCCAGCGTCTGGCCGGCGGCATCTCGGGCCTGGAAGCGGGCCGCGGAGGTCCCGATGCCATCGATCTGGCCGCCACAACGGCGGACGGGCATGGCGCCCGGGGTGGGCGGATCCCCGAACAGTGCGAACTTCAGGCTCGATGAGCCGGCGTTCAGTACCAGAATGCCCGGCGCGTCCGACATGCCGGCGCCTAGAGTTCGAAGTGGTCGCCTTGCCCGGGCATGTGCACCCGGGTGTCCTTAAGGTGGCCGGCGAAGTGTTTCATGGTCTCGGCCTCGCCGTGGACCAGGATGCAGTCGTCGGGGCCGCCGATGTGGCGGTACCAGGCCAGCAGCCCGTCGCGGTCGGCATGGGCGGAGAAGCCGCCGATGGTGTAGATGCGGGCCCGCACCGGGATCTCCTCGTGGAAGATGCGCACCCGCTCGGCGCCGTCGATGATGCGCCGGGCCAGGGTGCCCTGGGCGGCGTAGCCGACGAAGATGACGCTGGAGTCGTCGCGCCACAGGTTGTGGCGCAGGTGGTGGCGTACCCGGCCCCCGGTACACATGCCGGAGCCGGCCATGATCACGGCGCCGCCGCCGATGTTGTTGAGGGCGATGGACTGGGCGGTCTCGCGGGTGAAGTGCAGGCCCGGCAGGGCGAAGGGGTCCTGGCCCTTGCGGAACAGGCGTGCGGTCTCGCCGTCGTAGCATTCCGGGTGATGCTCGAAGATGCGCGTGGCGGAGATGGCCATGGGGGAATCCAGGAACACCTGCATGCTGGCCGGCAGCCGCTTGCGCGCCACCGCCTGGTGCAGGAAGTAGAGGATCTCCTGGGCCCGTTCCAGGGCGAAGGTGGGGATCACCACGTTGCCCCCGCGGTGGAAGGTGTCGTCGATGCCGGCGTAGAGCTCCTCGATGGAGGGCGCGAGCTGCTTGTGCAGCCGGTCGCCGTAGGTGGTCTCCATGACCACCACGTCGGCGTGGGGTGGCGGATCCGGGTCGCGCAGCAGGGCGCGGCCGCCGTAACCCAGGTCGCCGGAGAACAGCACCCGGCGGCGGTGGCCCTTCTCCTCCAGTTCCAGCAGGATGCTGGCGGAACCCAGGATGTGGCCGGCGTCGAAGAAGGTGGCGCGGATGCCGGGTGCGATCTGCAGCGGCTCGCGGTAGACCGCGGTGCGGCCGAAGAACTCCATGGCGTTCAGGGCATCGAGCAGGTTGTAGAGGGGCTCGATCTCGGCCTGCCGGCGGTGGTGGCCATGGGCCCGGCGGGCCTTGCGCGACTGGTATTCCGCCTCCTCCTCCTGCAGGTGGGCGGCATCCAGCATCACCAGCCGCGCCAGTTCGCGCGAGGCGGCGGTGGTGACGATCTCGCCCCGGAAGCCGCGCCGGGCCAGGAGGGGGATGCGGCCGCAGTGGTCCAGGTGGGCATGGGTCAGCAGCAGGTAGTCGATGTTCGCCGGCTCGAAGCCGAAGGGCGCGGCGTTCTCCTCGGCCAGCTCGCGGCCACCCTGGTACAGCCCGCAATCCACCAGCAGGCGCTTGCCGGCGCACTCGACCAGGTGGCAGGAACCGGTCACCTGATGGTCCGCCCCGTGGAACTCGATCTTCATGCGGATCCCCCCCTTGTGAACTGGCTGCAACAATGGGGGGCACGGTGCCATAATGTGGCCCGACAGTCCAATCCAGGGCGGGGGGCACCATGGACGAAACACGCCGTTCCGACGCAACACCCGGCGCGGCCGCGCCGGCACCGGAGGCCCTGGCGGGCCTGACCAGCCGCGAGGCCCAGGCCCGCCGGCAGCAGTACGGCCCGAACCGCATCGAGGCCCGGGAGAAGACCTGGTGGCAGCGCCTGCTGGCCCGCTTCTGGGGCCCCATTCCCTGGATGATCGAGACCGCCGCCGTGCTTTCCGCCGCCGCCCGGCGCTGGGAAGACTTCGTCATCATCGTGATCATGCTGCTGGTCAACGCCCTGGTGGACTTCTACCAGGAATCCAAGGCGCTGGATGCCATCGAGGTGCTCAAGCGCAAGCTGGCGCTCAGGACCCTGGTGCTGCGCGATGGCCAGTGGCAGGAACTGGATGCCGCGGAGCTGGTGCCCGGGGACGTCGTCAAGCTCAAGATCGGCGACATCGTGCCGGCGGACGTGCGCCTGGCGGGGACGGACGGGTTCCTGCAGCTGGACCAGTCCGCGCTGACCGGCGAGTCGCTGCCGGTGGACAAGCGGCCCGGCGACCAGGCCTTCGCCAACACCGTGGTCAAGCAGGGGGAGATGATCGCCCTGGTGGAGGCCACGGGCATCCATACCCGCTTCGGCCAGACCGTGGGCCTGGTGGCCCAGGCGGAGATGACCGGCCGCAGCCATTTCAAGCGCATGGTGATCCGGGTGGGGGACTTCCTCATCCTGCTCACCCTGGCCGTGATCGCCCTCATCATCCTGCTGGCGATCCAGCGCCACGAACCCTTCACCGAGGTGCTCATCTTCGCCCTGGTGCTGACCATCTCCGCCATCCCCGTGGCCATGCCGGCGGTGCTCACCGTGACCATGGCCATCGGGGCCATGGCCCTGGCCCGCAAGCAGGCCATCGTCAGCCGGCTGGACGCCATCGAGGAACTGGCCGGCGTGGACGTGCTCTGCTCCGACAAGACCGGCACCCTCACCCAGAACCGCATGAGCCTGGCCGAGCCCTGGCTGGCGCCCGCCTTCGGCGAGGACGAGCTGTTCCTGTACGCGGCCCTGGCCAGCCGGGAGGAGAACCGGGATCCCATCGAGGCGCCCCTGTTCGCCGAGCTGGACCGCCGAGGCCTGCGTGAGCGCCTGCGGGATTACCGGCTGCGGCGGTTCGTGCCCTTCAACCCGGTGAGCAAGTCCACCCGGGCGGAGCTGGAGACCGGGGACGGGGGCACCCTGGTGGCGGTGAAGGGGGCGCCCCAGGTGATCATCGAGCTGTGCCGGGATCCCGGGTTCGACAAGGCGGCCGCCCAGCGCCAGGTCGAGGCCTTCGCCGACAACGGCTTCCGCACCCTGGGGGTCGCGGTGCAGCGGCCCGGCGCGGCCGGCTTCGCCTTCGTCGGCCTGGTGCCCCTGTTCGATCCGCCGCGGGAGGATTCGCGCGAGGTGATCGCCGCCGCCCGGCGCCAGGGGGTGGAGGTCAAGATGGTCACCGGCGACCACATCGCCGTGGCGCGCTACATCGCCCGCCTGCTCGACATCGGCGACCGGATCGAGAATGCGCGTGAACTCAAGGGCGAGAGCACCGAGGAATACGAGCTGCTGAGCCGGCTGATCGCCCGGGCCATGCTGCGCACCCTGCAGCAGGACCTGCCCGAGGCGGAGGTGGAGCGCAAGGCCGAGGCGGTGGTGGCGGAGGTGCGCAAGGAACTGAACCGGGTCAGCCTGCCGGCGGGGACCGTCAAGCGCCACGAATCCGAGATCATCGCCCAGATCGAGCGGGCCAACGGCTTCGCCCAGGTCTACCCCGAGGACAAGTACTTCATCGTCGACGCCCTGCAGAAGGCCGACCACATCGTCGGCATGACCGGTGACGGGGTCAACGATGCCCCGGCGCTGAAGAAGGCCGATGCCGGCATCGCCGTCAGCGGTGCCACCGATGCCGCGCGGGCGGCGGCGGCCATCGTGCTCACCGCCCCCGGGCTGGGCGTGATCCTGGATGCCATCCGGCAGGCGCGCATCACCTTCGAGCGCATGCAGAGCTATACCGTCTTCCGCATCGCCGAGACGGTGCGCATCATCTTCTTCATGGGCCTGTCCATCGGGGTGTTCCAGTTCTACCCGGTGACGGCGATCATGATCATCATGCTGGCACTGCTCAACGACATTCCCATCCTGGCCATCGCCTACGACAACACCAAGATCCGCAACCGGCCCATCCGCTGGGACATGCACGAGGTGCTGGTGATGGCGGGCTGGCTGGGCATCGCAGGTGTTCTTTCGTCCTTCACCCTGTTCTGGATCGTGATGGTGTATTTGAAGCTGCCGCTGGCATTCGTACAGTCGGCATTCTTCTGCAAGCTCATCATCGCTGGGCATGGTACCATCTTCAATACCCGTATCGATGACTGGTTCTTTCGCAGACCTCGACCGTCCGCCCCCCTGTTCTGGTCCAGTCTCGTGAGCGCGGTGCTGGGCACGATCATTGCCGTCTACGGGTTCGGGCTGATGACCCCCATCGGTTGGGGCTGGGCGCTGGGCATGTGGGCCTATGCGCTGAGCTGGTTCCTCTTCAACGATGCGGTCAAGATGCTGGTGTTGCGCTATTACCGCCAGCACCGCGCGGGATGACCGACGGGGATGAGGGGTGAGGGCGGCACCCCACGATGCGCACGGCGCTGCGCGCCTTTGCGCATCCTACACGTCATCAGGCGTATGGTGGGCAACCGTAGGTTGGGCAAGGCGAGTGCCGTAGGTTGGGCAAAGCGAGCGCAGCGAGCGTGCCCAACAACGGGATGCCACCACCCACGGCGGCGGCACCCCACGATGCGCACGGCGCTGCGCGCCTTTGCGCATCCTACGGGCCTTTTGGGGTAAAGGAGGCATGACGGGTGCTATGCTTCACACCATGACCGACTACCATCCCATCGACTGCGGCCTGCACAGCGAATACGAACTGGCCATCATGCACCGCCAGCGCCTGCGCCTGTGCTGGCAGGACCCCGATGGCACCGAACACATCGAGGTGATCATGCCGCTGGACCTCCAGACCCGCGCCGGCGAGGAATTTCTCATCGTCCGCACCGCGGCCGGCGAGCGGCTGCACATCCGCCTGGACCGCATCCGCCAGGCCGGGAAGGCAGGCGCGTGACCGCCCCCGACGGCAAGGGCCTCGACGCACCGGCGGCCAGGGATCAGGCCACCGGGGAGGCGCCCGCGACCGCCGGCAGCCCCGTTCCGGACCGCAATACCCTGGCCCTGGACCGTACGGTGCTGGCCAACGAACGCACCTACCAGGCCTGGCTGCGTACCGGTACCGCCGCCCTGGCGGCCGGGCTCGGGACCGCCAAGTTCCTGCAAGAGATCCTGCCGCTGTGGATACTGCTCCTGCTGACCAGCATCATGATCCTGTTCAGCACCGGGGCCTTTCTGTTGGCGGCCTGGCGTTACACCCATCTCCATCTGCGCATGGCGCATCTGGATGCCGATACCCTGCCGCCCTGGATGGTGCGGGCCATCAGCATCCTGCTGGCGGTGGTTGCGCTGGTGGCCCTGGGTGGGGTGCTGATCACCATCGGTCATTGACTGGGGGGAGGGGTGAGGGCGGCACCCCATGATGCGCACGGCCCTTCGGGCCTTTGCGCATCCTACACATCATCATGCGCATGGTGGGCAAC
>JALWSQ010000092.1 GCA_026993645.1 Thiohalobacter sp. | reverse complement strand
CCTGGCGCCTGACCGGCCTGCGCTACCACCTGCATACCGACGACCGCGCCTGGGCCCTGTTGTACCAGCCGGTCACCCGCTGGCTGCAGGCCGCCGCGCGCCGGGTCACCCTGCTCCAGACCGGACGCATCCGCATCTACCTGGCCTATTCCTTCGCAACCCTGATCTTCCTGCTGTGGGTGGTGTCATGATGCGCGACTGGTTGCTGGCCCTGGCCCAGGCCCTGATCTTCATCGCCCTCGCACCGCTGCTGGCGGGCTGGGTGAAGTGGGTGAAGTGCCACCTGCAGAACCGGGTCGCGCCGCCCCTGTGGCAACCCTACCGCGACCTGCGCAAGCTCATGGCCAAGGAGGTGGTGATCGCCGAACAGGCCTCGCCCATCTTCCGGGCCGTGCCCTACATCGTCTTCTCTTCCACCCTGATGGTGGCCGCGGTCATTCCCTCGGCCATGATCAACCTGCCCACCAGCCGCGTCGGAGACGTCATCGTGCTGGTCGGGCTGCTGGCCCTGGGCCGTTTCTTCCTGGCCCTGGCCGGCATGGACATCGGCACCGCCTTCGGCGGCATGGGGTCCTCGCGCGAGGTGACCGTGGCCTCGCTGGCGGAACCGGCCATGCTCATGGCCATCTTCACCCTCACCATGACCGCCGGCAGCACCAACCTGTCGGCGGCCATCGACCACATCCTGGCCAGCGGCTTCGTGCTGCGGCCGTCGTTCGCCTTCGCCCTCAGCGGGCTGGTCCTGGTGGCCATCGCCGAGACCGGTCGCATCCCGGTGGACAACCCGGCCACCCACCTGGAACTCACTATGATCCACGAGGCCATGATCCTGGAATACAGCGGCCGGCACCTGGGCCTCATCGAATGGGCCGCCCAGATCAAGCTCATGATCTACGGTGTCCTGCTGGCCAACATCTTCTTCCCCTGGGGCATCGCCACCCGCCACAGCGCCGGCTGGCTGCTGGTAGGCAGCCTGGTCATCGGTCTCAAGCTGGTGCTGCTGGGCCTGTGCCTGCCTGTGGCGGAGACGGTCATGGCCAAGATGCGGTTGTTCCGGGTGCCCCAGTACCTGAGCCTGGCCTTCCTGCTGAGCCTGCTGGGCATGCTGAGCCACATCATCCTGGAGGCGGGCTGAACCATGCTGCAGACGCTGAGCCATTTCGAACAGGGCATCATGGTACTGGCCAGCCTGGTGCTGCTGACCTCCTTCCTCATGCTGGGCCAGATCCGCCTGCTGCTGCTGATCAAGACCTTTGCCTGGCAGGGCGCGCTGCTGGCCCTGACCACCGCGCTGGTGGCCGCCGACAGCGGCCAGACCCATCTCTACCTCTCCGCCGCCCTGACCTTCGCCATCAAGGCCCTGCTCATCCCCTGGATGCTGCACCGGCTGATCTTCCGCCTGGGCATCCCGCACCAGGAGGAACCCCTGGGGCGGCCCAGCGTGGTGCTGCTCAGCGGCGCCGCCCTGGTGCTGTTCAGCTACAGCGTCTCGGCACCGCTGATCGAGTTGTCGTCCCATGTCACCCGCAACACCATCGCCATCAGCATCGGCGTGGTGCTGGTGAGCATGCTCCTCATGGTGACCCGCCATACCGCCCTGGCCCAGGTGGTGGGCTTCATGTCCATCGAGAACGGCCTGTTCTTCTCCGCCGTGTCCGCCACCTACGGCATGCCGCTGGTGATCGAGCTGGGCGTGGCCTTCGACGTGCTGGTGGCCGCGGTACTGTTCGGCGTGTTCTTCTTCCAGATCCGGGAGAGCATCGACGATCTCGACGTCGACCGCATGACCCGGCTGACGGAGGCCGACGAATGACGCCGCTGGCCGCCCTGTTGCTGGCACCCCTGGCGGGCATGCTGCTGCTGGCCGCCACCGGCCACCGTCGCCTCGGCGCCCCGCTCAACATCCTGGTGTCGGCCCTCACCCTGTGGGCGGCCTGGGCGCTGGCGGTCCAGGTCCAGCGGGAGGGCGCTTTCCTCGCCGGGCACGGCTACTTCTACATCGACGCCTTCAACGTCTGGCTGCTGCTGCTCACCGCCTTCGTCGGCCTCACCACCGCCCTGTTCTCCTGGTCCTACATGCAGCACGAGCGGGACCACCGCCAGATCGGCCCGACCCGGATGCGGCTCTACCACGCCAGCTACCAGGCGTTCGTGTTCGCCATGCTGCTGGCCCAGTCCACCGACAACCTGGGCATCCTCTGGGTGGCCATGGAAGCGGCCACCCTGGCCACGGTGCTGCTGGTCAGTCTCTACGGCACCCCGGAATCGGTGGAGGCGGCCTGGAAATACTTCATCCTGTGCGGCGTCGGCATCGCCCAGGCCCTGTTCGGCTCGGTGCTGGTGTTCTTCGCCGCCGAGCGGGTCATACCCAACCCCGAGGACGCCCTGTCCTGGCACCTGCTGTACCAGCACGCCGGCCAGCTCGAACCCGTGGTCCTGACCCTGGCCTTCGTCTTCGCCCTGGTCGGCTATGGCACCAAGGTGGGGCTGGTGCCCCTGCACAACTGGCTGCCCGATGCCCATTCCCAGGGTCCGACGCCGCTGTCCGCGGTGCTCTCCGGCCTGCTGCTGCACGTGGCCCTGTACGCCGTGATCCGGGTGAAGATGCTGGTGGACGGTTCCCTGCAGACCCCCCTGGCCGGCCACCTGCTCATGGGCTTCGGCCTGGTCTCCTTCCTGGTGGCGGCCCTGTTCCTGCACCGCCAGAAGGACATCAAGCGCATGTACAGCTACTCGTCCATCGAGCACATGGGCCTGATGACCTTCGCCTTCGGCGTCGGGGGACCGCTGGCCACCTTTGCCGGGCTGTTGCACATGACCGCCCATTCGCTCACCAAGTCGGCACTCTTTGCCAGCGTGGGCCAGGCCATTCGCATCGCCGGCACCCAGGCCATGGCCCACATCCGCGGCCTGATCCGCACCCAGCCCAAGGTCGGCTGGGCGCTGCTGCTGGGCACGGCCGCCATCGCCGGCTTCCCGCCCTTCGGCGTATTCACCGGTGAATTCCTCATCCTGATGGCCACCATGAAGACCTGGCCCCGGCTCACGGGCACCCTGCTGGTGGGCCTGGCAGTAGCCTTCGCCGGCCTGTTCCGCAACGTCCAGCCCATGGTCTACGGCGCGGTGCCGGAGGGGCAGCACCCCATCCGCGTCAGTGTCTGGCCGGTCTACCTGCACCTGGCCCTGGTACTCTGGCTCGGCCTCTCCATACCCCCGGTGCTGGCCCAATGGTTCGACCAGGCGACCCGGCTGATCTCGGGGGGCAGCCTGCCATGAGCCGCTTCGACTGGCTGTCCGAATGGCTGGCCCGCTGCGAGGACGAGCACATCCTCATCCGCCGGGGCTCCGCCCGCACCCTGGCACCGGCCCACCTGGTGGAGTGCGACCCGGAGGACTGGGGCCGCATCGCCGCGGTGGCGCGGGACTTCGGCTGCCGCTGGGTGGCGCTCTGGGGTTCGGACGAAGGCGGCGAGGAAACACCGGCCCTGGGCGTCCAGGTGGCCTTCGAGTACGGCGGTGATCACCTGGTGGTGCGTACCCGGGTGCCTCGGGCCACGCCGGTCCTGAGCTCGCACAGTCCCTGGTTCGCCGCGGCGGACCGGCCGGAACGTCACTGCCAGGACCTGTTCGGGGTGGTGTTCCTCGACCACCCCGATGCCCGGCGCTGGACCCGCCATGGCGCCTGGGGTGACGGCGACTATCCCCTGCGCAAGGACTTCGCCGCCGCCGGCCAGCCCCCAGCCGAGACACCGCCGGACCAGGACTACCCCTTCCTGGCAGCCCGGGGCGAAGGGGTGTACGAGATCCCCGTGGGGCCGGTCCATGCCGGCATCATCGAGCCGGGGCATTTCCGCTTCCAGGCGGTCGGCGAGACCATCCTCAACCTGGAGGAACGCCTGGGCTACGTGCACAAGGGCATCGAAAAGATCGCCGAAGGACGCACGCCGGAGGCCCTGGCGCGCCTGGCGGGCCGCATCTCCGGCGACACCACCGTGGCTCACGCCTGGGCCGCCTGCATGGCCCTGGAACGGGCCACCCGCACCCCTGTGCCGGGACGCGCCCTGTTCCTGCGTGCCCTGGCCGCCGAGCGCGAACGTATCGCCAACCACCTGGGTGACATCGGCGCCATCTGCAACGACGTCGGCTTCGCCTTCGCCCAGTATCAGTTCTCCCGCCTGCGGGAGGACTGGCTGCGCGGCAACCAGCGCCTCTGCGGCCATCGCCTGCTCATGGACTGGGTCGTGCCCGGCGGCATCGCCCGGGACCCGGATCCCTCGGCACTGGCGGCCATGGCGGCGGAGCTGGACCGGCTGGAGGCCGAGCTGGCGGAACTCTACGCCATCCTGGACGACAATCCCTCGTTGGAGGACCGGCTGAGCGGCACCGGCCGTCTGACCGAGGCGACGGCGCGCCAGCTGGGAACCCTGGGTTACGTGGCGCGGGCCAGCGGCCTGGCGTTCGATCTCAGGGCACAGGCACCCTATCCGCCCTACGACACCCTGGAGGTCGAGGTCCCGGTGCTGGAACAGGGCGACGTGCTGGCCCGGGTGCGCGTGCGACGCGAGGAGATCCGGGTCTCACTGGCCCTGATGCGGCGGTTCCTGGCCGAGCTGCCGGCGGGGGAGATCCGCCAGCCCCTGGCACCGGCCGTGGCCGGCGTCGAGGGCCTGGGCCTGGTCGAGGGCTGGCGGGGCGAGATCCTGGCCCATGTGCGGCTGCATGCCGACGGCACCATCGACCGCTTCTTCGCCCGCGACCCGAGCTGGCTCAACTGGCCGGCCCTGGAACGGATCGTGCGCAACAACATCGTCCCCGACTTTCCCGTCTGCAACAAGTCGGTCAACGGTTCCTACTCGGGACAGGATCTCTGAACCATGCTGCGCCTGCTGAACAGAATACGCCGGACCGGCATCATCACCGAACCCCTGGCCACGGGGGCCGATGCCGAGACGCTGGAGACCCTGGGCATCGAGGTCCGGCGCCAGATCGACCGCCGCCTCGGTGGCAGCCTGGCGATCCGCGAGGTGGACGCCGGCTCCTGCAATGGCTGCGAGCTGGAGATCCACGCCCTCAACAATGCCTATTACGACATCGAGCGCTTCGGCATCCACTTCGTGGCCTCGCCGCGCCACGCCGACGCCCTGCTGGTGACCGGGCCCCTGTCCCGTCACATGGAGGCGGCCCTGCTCCGCACCTACGCGGCGACCCCCGACCCCAAGCTGGTGATCGCCTGCGGTGACTGTGCCTGCGATGGCGGCGAGTTCGGCGTGTCCTATGCCAGCCGGGGCGCGGTGGAGAACCTGATCCCGGTGGACATCAGGATCCCCGGCTGCCCGCCGAGCCCGTTGAACCTGCTCAAGGGCCTGCTGGCAGGGCTCAAAGGCAGCGGTTGAAGAACCGGCGATGGCAAGGCCGATGATGCGCACGGCGCTGCACGCCTTTGCGCATCCTACGGGGTATCACACATGGCGTATTCGTGGCACCCGTAGGTTGGGCAAAGCGAGCGCAGCGAGCGTGCCCAACAACGGGGTGCCATCACCTGCGACTGCGGCACCCCTTCCCATGATGCGCACGGCCATCGATGCGCACGGCGCTGCGCGCCTTTGCGCATCCTACGGGGTATCACACATGGCGTATTCGTGGCACCCGTAGGTTGGGCAAAGCGAGCGCAGCGAGCGTGCCCAACAAAGTAAGGTGTCGTCGACGGCGACGGTGGTATCCGATGCGCACGGCCATCGATGCGCACGGCGCTGCGCGCCTTTGCGCATCCTACGGGGTATCACACATGGCGTATTCGTGGCACCCGTAGGTTGGGCAAAGCGAGCGCAGCGAGCGTGCCCAACAACGGGGTGCCATCACCTGCGACTGCGGCACCCCTTCCCATGATGCGCACGGCCATCGATGCGCACGGCGCTACGCGCCTTTGCGCATCCTTGTATGTGCTGTCTCTCTCGGTATCCTGTTTGGCCGACAGGGTATCAGGGCAGGCAGGGAGGCTGAGCGCATCCTTAGGCCACGAGCCTGTTACGTAGATCAGCCCCCTGTCTGTCAACTCTTCTCGGTAACCTGAATGGTATCCAAGCCCGGCCCCTGCGGGCCAGAGGCTGCATGTACAAGGGGAGGTAGAGAAGATGATGGTCATTGGCGTGGATGTCAGCAAGGGCAAGCTCGACTGTGCCTGGGTTCGGGACCCCCAGCGGGGCAAGGTCAAGACCCGGGTATTCGGCAACCGGCCGGCGGAGTTCCAGGCCTTGCTGGCCTGGGCCTGCAAGCAGACGGGCGAGCCAGTGGAGGCATTGCACTTCGTGCTGGAGGCCACCGGGGTCTATCACGAGGCCCTGGCCTATGCCCTGTTCGAGGCCGGGGCCCGGGTGAGCGTGGTCAACCCGGCCCAGGTGCACCACTTCGCCCAGAGCGAGGGGGCCCGCAGCAAGACGGATCGGCGGGACTCGGTGGTGCTGGCCCGCTATGGTATCGCCCATCAGCTGCGCCCGTGGCGGCCGGAGCCACCCGAGGTCAGGACACTCAAGGCCTTGATTGGTCGACTGATTGCGTTGGAGAAGGACATCCAGCGGGAGCGTAATCGGCTGGAAAAGGCCGATGTGCTCGGGCTGGAGGGCCCGGTGCACACCTCGATCGAGACGATGCTGACGCAGCTGACGGCCGAGCACAAACGCCTGCGCAAGGAGATCGACAAGCACATCCGCCGGCACCCGCAACTGCAGGAGGATCGCGATCTGCTGACCAGCATTCCCGGCATCGGTGAGGTCATGAGCCGGATGATGGTGGCACTGCTGAGGAGCCGGGACTTTGCCTCGGCAAAGGCGGTGGGGGCCTATGCCGGCCTGGCCCCGATGCACCACCAGTCGGGAACGAAGGAGAAGCGCAGCACCATCAGCAAGGCAGGAAATAGCCTGCTGCGGTCACGCCTCTACATGGCCACGGTCAGTGCCACCCGCCACAACCCCATCATCCGGGCGCTCTATCAGCGCCTCCTGGCACGGCGCAAACCCAAGAGGGTGGCCCTGGTAGCGTGTATGCGCAAGCTGCTGCACCTGTGCTTTGGCGTGTTCAAACACCGAAC
>JALWSQ010000091.1 GCA_026993645.1 Thiohalobacter sp. | reverse complement strand
GCCTGGTGGAGGAACTGGCCGACGAGATCACCTGGGACCTGCGTCGGCAGCGGGACGCGGCCCGCAAGGCGGCCCTGGCCACCGGCAAGGTCGTCCGGCGGCGGTTGCGCAGCAAGGGTATCGACTACGGTGTCCTGGTGGCGCATCCCGACGGCAGCCTGGACAACAGTGGTCTGTCCGGCATCGATCCCGACCTGCGGGTCAAGCCCTTCATGGCCGAGGGCAGCGTGTTCTCCATCCGCGATTTCATCGTCAACTTCGGCTTCAAGCCGGAGATGGGCCTGGAGGCCTGGGACCCGGACCTGGCCGCCGCGGCCCGGGGCCAGCGCGTGGTCACGCCCTCCGGGCTGGTACTGGATGGCAGCCAGGATCACCTGACCATGCCGCCCGTGTCGGGTCCGCAGGAGGATGGGGACGGTGATGGCGTGGTGGCAGAGATCGATCCCGCCGTGGTGGACTACCTGGAGTTCTACCTGCTCAACTATTTCCGGCCGGCGGAATACCGCCAGACGCGGCTGACCCGGCGTGGCCACCGGCTGTTCCGGCGCATCGGCTGCGCGGACTGCCACCGCGAGAACCTGGTGGTGGAACACGACCGCCGGGTGGCGGATGTGGACACCCGTTACGATGAGCAACGTGGCATCTTCAACCATCTGTATGCCACGGTGAGTGCGCGGTTCGTCAGTCGCAGCGATGTGCCCGGCCTGCCGCCGCTGAAGTTGCCGGCGGGCCGGCGTTTCGTCGTGCGTGGCATCTATGCGGACTTCAAGCGGCACGACCTGGGGCCGGCCTTCTACGAGCGCAACTTCGATGGCAGCTGGACCCGGGCCTTCATGACCGAACCGCTGTGGGGGGTGGGCTCCACCGCGCCCTACGGCCATGACGGCCGCAGCGTGACCCTGCACGAGGTCATCCTGCGCCATGGCGGTGAGGCCGCCGCCAGCCGCGATGCCTACGAGGATCTGCGGCCCGGTCAGCAGGAGGCGGTGCTGGCCTTTCTGCGCAGCCTGGTCCTGTTCCCGCCGGACGACACGGCGTCGAACCTGGACCCGGGCGACCGCAGCGCACCGGGTTTTCCGCAGTATGGCCATGGCAGTATCCGGCTGTCGGTGCTGTTCAACGATCCCTCGGATCCGGAGTGAGGGACGGTTTGGTACGGGGATCGAGGAGGTGTGAGAGGTGAGGATATCCATCGTCTGGCTACTGCCGGTCCTGCTGCTGGGCCTGGCGCTGGGCCACGGGCTGCCCCGCACCGGGCCGGCCACACCGGCGGCGGGCGCGGCGCAGCCCCTGGACGAGCTGGCCGGCGGGCAGAAGCGATATGTCTGTCCCATGCACCCGGACGTGGTCAGCGATCATCCGGGCACCTGCCCCATCTGCGGCATGAACCTGGTGGAGGATCACCACCACGCGCATGCGGCCGCAGCGGGCCGGGCCGGTGCCGGCCGCTACCCGGTGGTGGCGGTGTCGCCGGCGGTGGCCAGCAGCCTGGGGGTGCGGACCGAGCAGGTACGCCTGCGCACCCTGTGGCGCCGGGCGCGCACCTCGGGCCGGGTGACCAAGTACGAGGCCGGCCGGCGGCGCCCGTTCCGGGCCCTGGTGGCGGGCCGGCTGGTCGAGGTGGGGCGGCACGCCGTGGGGGACTGGGTGGAGGCCGGCGAGTTGCTGTACGCCATCGATTCGCCCGCCCGGCGGGCGGCCCAGAAGGCCTTCCTGGCGGCGCTGGCGGCGGACGACGCGGCCGGTATGGAGACCGCCATCCGCCAGTTGCGGGACCAGGGGTTCACCGGCCGTGACATCCAGCGCCTGCGCGCCAGCCGCCAGCTCGAGCCCCGGCTCGAGGTCAGAGTGCCGCGCCGGGCCCGCCTGGTCCGGTTCACCGCCACCGAGGGCAAGGCGGTCCAGGCCGGCGACCTGCTGGCCGAGCTGCAGCCCATGGGCGAAGCGGTGGTGGAGGCGGACATCTTCCGCAACGAGGCGGTCTGGGTGAAGCGGGGCGATCCGGTCGAGATGCAACTCGACCACCTGCCGGGCCGGGTCTGGAAGGGCCACGTTGCCCAGCAGGGCACCTATCTCAACCCACGCAGCAAGACCTACCGGGTGTTCATGGCCTTCCCCATGCCTGAGGGTATCGCCTGGCCGGACATGTACGGGGCGGTGACCATCCTCGGCGGCGCCAAGCGCAAGGTGCTGGCGGTGCCGCGCGATGCCCTGATCCGCACCGGCAGCGAGATCCGGGTGGTGACGGCCCTGGGGGATGGGCGCTTCCAGCCGCGGGTGGTGCAGGTGGGGATGATGGACGACGACTACGTGGAGATCACCCAGGGGTTGAAGCCCGGGGAACGGGTGGTGGTGGCGGCCCAGTTCCTGATCGACTCCGAGAGCAATCTGCGCGCCGGCCTGCGCCGGCTGGAGGACGACGGTTCCGCCGGTGATGGTTGAGGCTGCATGATCCGTCGCGTCATCCACTGGTCGCTGGACAACCGTCCGCTGGTGTTGTTGCTGGCGGTGCTGCTGGCGGCCGGGGGGCTCTATGCCCTGCGCATCACCCCCTTGGACGCCATCCCCGACCTGTCCGACGTCCAGGTCATCATCAAGACCAGCTATCCGGGCCAGGCGCCCCAGGTCATCGAGGACCAGGTCACCTATCCCCTCACCAGCGCCTTGCTGGCGGTGCCGGGGGCGACCAGCGTGCGCGGCTATTCCTTCTTCGGGGATTCCTATGTCTATGTCATCTTCCGCGATGGGACCGATCCCTACTGGGCCCGCTCGCGGGTGCTGGAATACCTGTCCCAGGTCAGCGGCCGGCTGCCGGCCGGGGTGCGGCCGGAGCTGGGGCCGGATGCCAGCGGCGTGGGCTGGGCCTACGAGTACGTGCTGGTGGACCGTTCCGGCCGCCACGACCTGAGCCAGCTGCGCAGCATCCAGGATTGGTTCCTCAAGTATGAGCTGGAGGCGCTGCCCGGGGTGGCGGAGGTGGCCAGCGTGGGCGGCATGGTCAAGCAGTACCAGGTGGAGGTGGATCCGGGACTGCTGCAGCGGTTCAACATCCCGCTGGCCTCCATCAAGCGCGCCATCCGCAACAACAACCAGGACGTGGGCGGCTCGGTCATCGAGATGGCCGAGGCGGAGTACATGGTGCACAGCCATGGCTTCATCACCGGGATCAATGACCTGAAGAACATCACCTACCTGCAGGACACCATCGGTTACCGCAACGCCCCGGCCACCCTGGGGGAACTGGGCCACATCGGCATCGGCCCGCGCCAGCGGCGCTCGGTGGCCGATCTCGACGGCAAGGGGGAGGTGGTGGGCGGCATCGTGGTGCTGCGTTCCGGGGCCAATGCCCTGGCGGTGATCGAGCGGGTCAAGGCGCGCCTGGCGACCCTGCGCAAGAGCCTGCCGCCCGGTGTGGAGGTGGTGGAGACCTACGACCGCTCCGGCCTGATCCACCGCGCGGTGCATACCCTGACCCATCGCCTGGTGGAGGAGTTCGTGGTGGTGGTCGCGGTGTGCGCCCTGTTCCTGTTCCACCTGCGTTCCGCCCTGGTGATCCTGCTGACCCTGCCGCTGGGCATCCTCGCCGCCTTCGGGGTGATGGCGTTGCAGGGCATCAATGCCAACATCATGTCCCTGGGTGGCATCGCCATCGCCGTGGGCGCCATGGTGGATGCGGCCATCGTGCTCATCGAGAACCTGCACCGGCACCTGCAGCAGGGGGCAAGGGATGCCGCGGCCCGGCTGGCGGCGGTGCGCCGGGCCGCCACGGAGGTGGGACCGGCGCTGTTCTTCTCGCTGCTGGTCATCACCCTGAGCTTCGTGCCCGTGTTCAGCCTGCAGGCCCAGGAGGGACGGCTGTTCGCACCCCTGGCCTTCACCAAGACCTATGCCATGGCGGCGGCGGCCGGGCTGTCGGTGACCCTGGTGCCGGTGTTGATGTTCTACCTGGTACGGGGCCGGATCCGGCGGGAAGAGGACAATCCGCTCATCCGCCTCCTGGTGGGCGGGTACCGGCCCGCCCTGGCCTGGGTGCTGCGCCACCCGGGGCCGGTGCTGGCGGCGGCGGTGCTGCTGGCCGCGAGCCTGGCCTGGCCGGCCACCCACATGGGGTCCGAGTTCATGCCGGCGCTGGAGGAGGGGGACCTGTTGTACATGCCCACCACCCTGCCGGGTATCTCGGTGGGCAAGGCGCGGCAGTTGCTGGAGGTGACCGATCGCCTGATCATGTCCGTGCCCGAGGTGGCGCAGGTGTTCGGCAAGGTGGGACGCGCGGATACCGCCACCGACCCGGCACCCCTGAACATGATCGAGACCACCATTCGCCTGAAGCCGGAGTCCGAATGGCGTCCGGGCATGACCCTGGCCCGTATCCGCGAGGCCCTGGACCGGACCGTCCGGGTGCCGGGCCTGACCAATGCCTGGCTGATGCCCATCGAGGCGCGGATCGACATGCTGGCGACGGGCATCAAGACACCGGTGGGGATCAAGATCTCCGGGTCCGATCTGAAGGAGATCGAGCGCATCGGGCGCCGTATCGAGGCGGTGGTGGGGCGCATCCGGGGGACGGCCTCGGTGCTGGCGGAACGGGTGCAGGGCGCCCGTTACGTGGACATCCGCATCGACCGCGCGGCGGCCGCCCACAACTGGCTCAGCGTGGCGGAGATCCAGGACATCATCCAGACTGCCGTCGGGGGAATGGACGTGACCGAGTCGGTGGAGGGGCGCGAGCGTTACCCGGTCAACCTGCGCTACCCGCGGGAATACCGGGATTCGCCGGAAAAGCTCCAGCGCCTGCCCATCGTCACCAGCCGTGACCTGCAGGTGCAGCTGGGGGACGTGGCGCGCATCGGCGTGCAGGATGGACCGGGCATGATCCGCAGCGAGAACGCGCGCCTCAACGGCTGGGTGTACATCGACATCCATGGCCGCGACCTGGGTTCCTACGTCGCCGAGGCCATGCAGCGGGTGCAGCGGGAGGTGAAGCTGCCACCGGGCTATGCCCTGACCTGGTCGGGGCAGTACCAGTACCTGGTCCGCGCCAAGCAGCGGCTGTTGTACATCGTGCCCCTGACCCTGCTGGCGATTCTGCTGCTGCTCTATCTCACCTTCCACGACATGGTCGAGGCCCTGATCGTCATGGGCACGCTGCCACTGGCCCTGGTGGGGGGGCTCTGGCTGGTCTATCTGCTGCACTACAATTTCTCGGTGGCGGTGGGCGTGGGTTTCATCGCCCTGGCCGGGGTGGCGGCGGAGTTCGGGGTGGTGATGCTGGTGTACCTGGACCAGGCCTGCCGGCGGCAGCGGCCGGAGACGTTGCCGGCGCTGGTGGCGGCGGTGATGGCGGGCGCGGTGCAGCGGGTGCGACCCAAGGCCATGACGGCGGCCGTGATCGTTGCCGGCCTGTTGCCCATCATGCTGGGGCATGGTGCCGGTTCCGGGGTGATGCAGCGCATCGCGGCGCCCATGATCGGCGGCATGCTCACGGCGCCGCTCATGTCCATGTTCGTCGTACCCGCCGCCTACCTCGCCTGGCGCCGCCGTCGCCTGAAGGGTGAGGGGTGAGGCGTAAGGGGTGAGGTGTAGGATGCGCAAAGGCCCGAAGGGCCGTGCGCATCATGGGGGGCCACCGTCGTGGGTGGTGACATCCCGTTGTTGGGCACGCTCGCTGCGCTCGCTTTGCCCAACCTACGGCGCTACGGGTGCCCGCGATACGCCTGATGATGTGTAGGATGCGCAAAGGCCCGAAGGGCCGTGCGCATCGGTATGAGCCACGGACCCACACGGAAGCACACGGAATGCAGGTGAGGGTGTAGGATGCGCAAAGGCGCGCAGCGCCGTGCGCATCGATGGCCGTGCGCATCGATGGCCCTGGGCAGCATCGGGGATGATCCACCCACAGGCAAAAAAGAACCGGCGCAAGGGCCGGTCAAATGGGGGATTGCAAGGGTCATTGTTGTCGGTTGGGAGGAAACCTGACGGTCGGGACTGGCCTCAGCCCGAGGCGGGCGGGGCGGCGGGCTTTTTGCCACCGGCGTCGGTCGCTTCACTGGCCTGTTTGACCGGCTTGAGGCCATGGGCCTCGAGCCAGGCGACAGCCTTGGCCTGGGCCTTCTGCTGGGCATAGGACAGGGCGTTGCGGCCCTCGTTGTCCTTGGCGCGGATATCGGCGCCCTCGTCGAACAGGATCTTCATGACGGCGATGTTGCCCTTGGCTGCGGCATACATGAGCGCGGTGCGTCCCATCTTGTCACGGGCGTCGATCTTGGCTCCGGCCTTGATGAGGCGTTTGAGGGTGTTCGGCTTGTTGTGCCAGGCGGCCAGCATCAGCGCCCGTACCGAGCCGTAGTTGCCCAGTTCGATCTTGGCTCCGCGCTTGATGAGGGTCTCGGCGGCATCGGCGTAGCCACGGATGACGGCCACCAGCAGCGGGGTGTTGCCGTAGAGGTCCCCTTCGTCGATGCCGCTCTTGTCCTTGTCCAGGATGTGGTTGATCACGTCCACGTGACCTTCGCCGGCGGTGATCAGCAGGGCGGTCCGGCCCTGGCGGTCCTTGAGCCAGAGCTTGGCGCCGTGGGCGATCAAGGCATCCACCGTGTCGAGGTGGCCCCGGGCGGCGGCCAGCATGAGGGCGGTGAAGCCGGCCTTGTCCTGCACGTCGATCCGCGCCTTCTTGGCCAGCAGGTGCTTCACCGTGGCCGTCTTGCCGCGCTCGGCCGCATAGATGATGGCGGTCTTGCCGCCGTTGTCCGTGGCCTCGATGTGGGCGCCATGCGCGAGCAGGATGTCGACGATGTCGTTGCGGCCACCCGCCGCGGCGGACATCAGGGCGGTGGCGCCGAACTGGTTGTGGGCGTCCACCCTGGCGCCGGCGGCCAGCAGGTGGCTGACCAGGTCCGGGTTGTCCTCCCACACGGCGTAGAGCAGGGGGCGGTTGCCATCGTGATCCCGGGCGTCGATGTGGGCGCCGGCCTTAAGCAGGTAGTCCATGGTTTCCAGGTGATGCTTCTGGATGGCATAGATCAGGGCCGTGCTGCCGGCCTCGTCGGTCACGTGCAGCTTGGCGCCATGGGCGAGCAGCAGCTTGCAGATCTCGGTCTGGCCGGCCGCGGCCGCGGCGATCAGGGGTGTGGCCCCGTTGTCGTCGCGGGCATTGACCCGCGCCCCGCGCGCGAGCAGCAGCCGCACCACGTCGGTGTGTCCCTGGTTGGCGGCCCAGGCCAGGGGCCCGCCGCCACGCAGATCCACCTCGTCGATGTCGGCGCCCTTGTCCAGCAGGAAGCGCACGATGTCCAGCCGGCCCTGCTTGGCGGCGACGATCAGCGGGGTGTCGCCGTCCTTGTCGGTGGCGCCGATGTCGGCCCCGAGGGCCAGCAGGGCCTTGACCGTATCCAGGTGACCTTCCCAGGCCGCCCACATGAGGGCCGTGGCGCCCTGGTCGTCGCGGCTGTCCACGTCCAGCCCGTCCTGGATCATGCCTTCCACCAGGTGGGTGTCCCCCTTGCGGGCCGCCTCCATGAGCAGGCCGGTTTCGGTGATCCGGGGGGCCGCGGTGGCGATGGCCGCGGCGGGGGTCTTCGGTTGCGCGGCCTGGGTGGCGGGTACGGGCAGCAGGGCCGCGCTCAGTGCGAGTGCCAACAGGGTCTTGTTCACAGCCATGTCACTCCTTTGTTCGGTCCGTCGGATCCTGGGCCTGGCGCGCCCAGGGTGCAAATCCCCTCGAGGCCCATGTTCAGGCCCGGCGCCGTCCCCGCCGCAGCAGGGCGGGCAGGCCGGACAGGAACAGCCAGAGGGCGCCCGGGGCCGGTACCGGCGCCGGCGGCGTGTAATTGGCCGCGCCCCAGAGGTCGACGGTGACCTGGATCTGGCCGCCCGAAGGATTGCCGGCAAAGAGATCGAGGGAGGCCTGGGTATGGAGGTGGCCCTGGAGGTTGCCCGGCTGCCCCACGCCCAGGGCCGTGCCCAGGGTGATGTCCCAGGCACTGGCCGGGGCCCAACTCAGGATGCTGAGTGGTTGGGCTGGGAAAGTGACTCCATTGAATGTGACTTGACTGCTGCCGCTGGCGGAGAACAGGGTATCCGTGGTGAGCGTGCCGGTGCCGCCCGCCAGGTTGGTACTGACCTTGCCGAACTGCCCCACGTCTTCCAGCGCGACGGAATCCAGGGTCAGGGTCAGGCCCGGAATGCTCAGGGTGACCGGCGTGCTCGCTACCGTGCTGCCCGCCAGGATCCCTTGCAGGCTCACCTGGCCATTGTTCAGGCTGCCGGCGAGCCCCAGCGTGAAGTCGCCGCTGAAGTGGACGGTGGCCGCATTGCTGGTGGACTGGCCGGTCTGGCCCGGTGATGGAACGATCTGCAGCGTGACCTGGGACAGGGTGCTGTCGAGGGTGAAGGTCGTGGGCGTGAGCGCGGCCTGCGCGCTGCCCGCCGCGGTGAACAGGACGGCCGCGGCCGCCAGTGTGCCGATGGATTTCATCTCTCTCCCCCTGACGCGCCAGGGCGTCCGGTTGTGTTGGTTGTCCGCCGTTCGCTATTGTTGTGGGGTGGACCCTTGCGACGGCGCCTGTGCAGCCAAGCCCGTTGCAACCGCCGTGCCAGCCAGCGGTGAAACAAGGGCAACTGAAATAAACTTCGTTATATATCAAATGTAATGTCACCTAAACATGAGGTAGTTTTGGAAAAATGCCGGGGCCGGGCCAGCCGCCTCATGCTGACGCTTTGTCAGGGTCGGGCATTGTCCTGCCAGTTTGTCATGACAGACTGTCACGGCCGTTCCGGGACGGGGCGGGGCGGATGAACGCAGCTGCCGGCACCGGGGATCTGCGGCGCCTGCTGTGGCTGCGGACCCTGTCCATCCTGTTGCAGGCCCTGGTGGTGCTGGGGGTACGCTTCAGCCTGGGCTGGCGGTTGCCCCTGGCCCAGATCGGCCTGCTGCTGGGCGCCCTGGGGCTCTGGACCCTGGTGGCCGCGGTTCGGGCCTGCGGCCGTCCGGAGGCGGGCACCGGCCGGCTGCTGCTGGAGCTGGTGCTCGACGCCGGGGCCCTCACCGGCGTGCTCTATTACACCGGTGGCGCCACCAATCCCTTCGCCTGGTTCTACCTGCTGCCGGTCACCCTGGGCGCCATGCTGCTGCCGGCCCGACTCGCCTGGCTCCTCACCGCCCTCACGGTCAGCGGCTACAGCCTGCTCATGCGGCACTACGTGCCGCTGCCCTACGGCGACATGGGCCACGGCGGTTTCGGGTTGCACGTGTTCGGCATGTGGTTCGGCTTCGTGTTGAGCGCCGCGCTCATGACCTTCGTCATCACCCGCATGGTGGTGGCCATCCGCGCCCGCGACCGGCGGCTGGCGGAGGCGCGGGAACGGGCGCTGCGCCAGGAACGGCTGGTGGCGCTGGGCACCCTGGCAGCGGGGGCGGCCCACGAGCTGGGCACGCCCCTGGGCAGCCTGGCCCTCCTGTGCGACGAGGTGGCGGAGCTGGCGGACGGTGGCGAGGCGGAGGCCCTGCGCCAGCGGCTGGCGGCCATGCGCGAGCAGATCCGCCGCTGCAAGGGCGTGCTGTCGGACATCTCCGCCTCCAGCGGGGCCCTGCGCGCTGATGCCGGCCGCGTGCGGCCGGTGGACGACTACCTGCGCGAGATCCTGGACCAGTGGCGCCGGCGCCGGCCCGAGGCGCGGCTCCGGGTCCGGCTGGAGCGGGCGGGGGGCGGGGCCCCGGCCCTGGTGGCGGACCGGACCCTGACCCAGGCCCTGTTCAACCTGCTGGACAACGCGGCCCAGGTCTCGCCCCAGGCGGTGGAGTTCCTGGCCGACTGGGACCCGGAGGGCGTGGTCATGGATGTCTGCGACCGCGGGCCCGGCCTGGAACCCCAGATCCGCCTGTCCCTGGGGCGGCGGCCGGTGACCACCAAGGCGGAAGGGCTGGGCGTGGGCCTGTTCCTGGCCCAGGCGACCATCGAGCGCATGGGGGGAAGCCTGCGCCTGTTCGACCGGGAGGGGGGTGGTGTCTGCGCCCGCGTCCGCCTGCCGGCGGTGGCGGGGACAGCGGCATGAGCGCTGCGCCGGGCCGGGATCCGCGCCGGCTGCTGCTGGCGGACGACGACGAGATCTTCCGCGACCTGCTGGCGCGGGCGCTGGCGCGCCAGGGCTTCGCCGTGAGCGCGGCGGCCACGGTGGCGGAGGGCCGGGCACTGGCCGAGGCCCGCCGCTTCGACTGCGCCGTGGTGGACCTGCGCATGGGCGAGTCCTCGGGGCTGGAACTGGTGCAGGTACTGCACGAGCGGGACCCGGACACGCGCATCCTGGTGCTCACCGGCTATGCCAGCATCGCCACGGCAGTGGAGGCGATCAAGCTCGGCGCCACCCATTATCTGACCAAGCCGGCGGAGGTGGAGGAGATCGTCGCCGCCCTGGACCGGGATCCCGCGGGCGACCCCTCGGTGCCACCGGCCGCCCAGCCCCTGTCGGTGCGGCGGCTGGAATGGGAACACCTGCAGAAGGTGCTCATGGAACACGACGGCAACATCTCCGCCGCCGCCCGCGCCCTGGGCATGCACCGGCGCACCCTGCAGCGCAAGCTCAAGAAGCGGCCGGTGCGATCCTGACCGCGGCGCTTGCGGCGGGGCCGATCTCCGGCTAGAGTGGAAACCAGGGTTCCGCGAGATTTCCCATTACGATCATGGATTTTCCAGCCCAGTTCCTGCCCGCCTGGTGGTTCCTGCTGAGCAACCTGGCCTACTGCGTCCTGCTGGTGCTGGCAGTGCGCGCGGCGCCCCTGGAGCGGTTGCGCGACAACGGCTTCTCCCACCTGTTCTTCGCCGCCGTGGTGGGGGTGCTGGTGGTCTGGAGCATCCGGGCGGGGGTGGGCAACACCCTGCATTTCCACCTGCTGGCGGTGACCGTGCTCAGCCTCATGTTCGGCTGGGGCCTGGCCTTCCTGGCGGTGAGCCTGGTGCTGCTGGGGGTGACCCTCAACGGGGCCGCCTCCATGGAGGCCTTCGGCCTCAACGCCCTGCTCATGGGCGGGGTGCCCATCCTCATCACCCAGGTGTTGCTGCGGTTCGCCCGCCGGCGCCTGCCGCACAACTTCTTCGTCTTCATCTACGTCAACGGCTTCCTGGCCGCCGGCCTGTCGCTGGTGGCGGTGGGGGTGCTGGGTGCGGGCCTGCTCTGGCTGGGCGGGCACAGCCCGGCCTGGCTGGTGCGGCAGTACCTGATGTACATGCTGCTCCTGTTCTTCTCCGAGGCCTTCCTCAACGGCATGATCACCACCATGCTGGCGGCCCTCCGGCCCAAGTGGATCTGCAGCTTCGATGACGAGACCTACATCGACGGCAAGTAGTCCGCCCGGGTACGGGCCATGAGCGCCGGCCACGGGCATGGCCATGGGCACGGCCATGGCCACCGGGTGCCGTCCCGGCCGGACCGCGCTTTCCTGCTGGGCATCGTCATCAACAGCCTGTTCGTGCTGTGCGAGGTGGGGGCCGGGTTCTATGCCGATTCCCTGGCGCTGCTGGCGGACGCCGGACACAACCTGGGCGACGTGCTGGGGCTGTTCCTGGCCTGGGGCGGGGCCCTGCTGGCGCGGGCGCCGGCCAGCCGGCGCCGCACCTACGGCCTGCGCCGGTCCAGTATCTTCGCGGCGTTGCTGAACGGGATCCTGTTGCTGATGGCGGCAGGCGCCATCCTGTGGGAGGCCTCGGCGCGCCTGCTCCATCCCCAGCCCCTCTCCGGCCGTGTGGTGGTCCTGGTGGCGGCCATCGGCGTGGGCATCAACCTCAGCACCGCCCTGCTGTTCATGCGCGACCGCCGGCACGACCTCAACGTGCGCGGCGCCTACCTGCACATGCTGGCGGACGCCGGCGTCTCCCTGGGCGTGGTGGTGGCGGGCGGCCTGGTGCTCTGGACCGGCTGGGGCTGGGTGGATCCGGCCGTGTCCATGCTCATCGCCCTGGTCATCGCCCTGGCCACCTGGTCGCTGTTCCGGGAGTCCATGGACCTGATGCTGGACGCGGTGCCCGAATCCCTGGACCCCGCCGCGGTGGAGGCCTGGCTGCGCTCGGTGCCGGGCATCGCCGGGGTGCATCACCTGCACATCTGGGCCATGAGCACCACCGAGACCGCGCTCACGGTGCACCTGGTGAAGCCGGATGGCCGGTTGGACGACGATCTCCTGCTGCACATCCAGCAGGAGTTGCACCGCCGCTTCGGTATCGGGCACGCCACCATCCAGCTGGAGTCCGGTGCGCGCCAGGTACCGGCGGAAGGGTTGCGGCTGGCTTCGCGTAATCCATGAACCCTTGACCTGGATCAACGAGGTGTCCGCTCGGTGGTTGCCCCCGACCGGCGCGGCGCCTAATCTGCCAGCACGAGGGAGGGGTGATGCAGCGCAGTCTCATACGTCAGTTCTACCGCGACATGCTGTTGGCACGGCAGTTCGAGGAGGCCGCCGCCGAGCAGTATCGCCAGGGCCGGATCGCCGGTTTCCTGCACCTGTATCCGGGCGAGGAGGCGGTGGCCGTGGGCACGTTGCGCGCGGCGGATCCGGGCGACTACGTGGTCAGCACCTACCGCGAACACGTACACGCCATGGTGCGCGGCATCCCGCCCGAGGCCGTCATGGCCGAACTCTTCGGCCGAGCCGGCGGCTGCTCCCGCGGCTATGGCGGTTCCATGCACCTGTTCAGCCCCGAGCACCGTTTCCTCGGCGGCTATGCCATCGTCGGTGAGACCTTCCCCGTGGCCACCGGGGTCGGCTACTGGCTGCGCATGACCGATTCGGCCGACGCCGTGCTCTGCTACTTCGGCGATGGTGCCGTGAACCAGGGCACCTTCCACGAGTCCCTCAACATGGCGTCGCTGTGGAAGCTACCCATCCTGTTCGTGTGCGAGAACAACCACTACCAGATCGGCACCGAGATCCACCGCCACTCCGCGCTGGCGGAGGTGCATCGTCGTGCCTGCGCCTATGGCATGCTGGGCCGGCGGGTGGACGGCATGGACGTGCTGGCGGTGTACGAGGCCAGCCGCGAGGCCCTGGCCCAGGTGCGCTCCGGGGCCGGTCCCTTCCTGCTGGAGTGCGAGACCTACCGCTATCGCGGCCACTCCATGGCCGATCCGGCCTCCTATCGTTCCGCCATCGAGGTGGAGGAACTCCGGGCCCGGGATCCCCTCGCCAGCCTGTGGCGGAAGGCGGAGGCCGCCGGCTGGATGACGGCGGACGAGCGCCGCGCCATCGAGGCCGAGGTGACGGCTGCGGTAGATGGCGCCGTGGCCTTCGCCGAACAGAGTCCGCCGCCCACCGAGCTGCAGGCCGGGGTCTATGCCCGGCCGCTGGATCTGTACCGGGGCGCGCCATGAGCCAGCGCCGACGCCGCAGCGGCAACCTGGGGGTCATCGCGCCGGCGGAGCCGGCCCCGGAGCTGCGCCTGTGGGAGGCCCTCAACCTGGCCCTGGACCGGGAGATGGCCCAGGACGATGCCGTCTTCGTGCTGGGCGAGGACGTGGGCCTCTACGGGGGCAGCTACCGGGTGACCCAGGGCCTCTGGGCCCGCTACGGGGAATGGCGCGTGCGCGACACCCCCATCTCGGAGGGCAGCTTCACCGGCCTGGGGGTGGGTGCCGCCCTGGTGGGCGGGCGGCCGGTGGTCGAGATCATGACCGTCAACTTCGCCCTGCTGGCGCTCGACGCCATCATCAACATGGCGGCCAAGCTGCGATACATGTCCGGCAACCGGCTGGCCGTGCCCCTGGTGGTGCGCATGCCCGGGGGGGTGGCGCACCAGCTCGGCGCCCAGCACTCGCAGCGCCTGGAGCATTGTTTCGTGAACGTGCCCGGGTTGCGCGTCCTGGCACCCGGCACGCCGCAGGATGCCTACTGGCAACTGCGCCAGGCGATCCGCGACGAGGATCCCATCGTCGTGCTGGAGCACGAGCTGCTGTACTTCGAATCCGGTCCCTTCGACGAGCAGGCCGCGCCGCCGCCCATGCACGCAGCGGTGGTGCGCCGGCCCGGGCGGGACTTCACCCTGATCGCCTGGCATCGCATGGTCCAGGTCTGCCTGGAGGCGGCGGACCGGCTGGCGGCGGACGGGATCGAGGCGGAGGTGGTGGACCTGCGCAGCCTGCGGCCCATCGACCTGCCGCTGTTGCGGGAATCCGTGGGCAGGACCCACCGCGCCCTGGTGGTGGAGGAGGATTGCCTGTTCGGGGGCGCCGGGGCGGAGATCGCCGCCGCCCTCACCGAGGCCGCCTTCTTCGACCTGGAGGGGCCCATCCGCCGGGTGGCGGGGGCCGACGTGCCCACCCCCTACAACGGTGAGCTGGAGGCGGCCTCGATACCCGATGCCGCCGCCGTGGTGGCCGCGGTGCGCGCCGCCCTGGAGCAGGCGGGCCCAGGCGCCTAGAACCAGGTGCCACCCGCGGCCGGCACCCGGTGCATCTCGAACCAGACGCTGCCCTGGCCCATCAGCATGACCAGCAGCAGCCGGACCAGCAGGCCGAACAGGGAGAGCAACAGGGCGCCGAGCAGGGCGCTGCCGAAACCGCGGATCTCGAACCCGCGCACCAGGGCGGCGGCCAGCTCCAGCATCAGCGCATTGATGACCAGGCTGAACAAACCGAAGCTGGCGACGGTCAGAGGAAGGGCCAGGGCCGCCAGCAGGGGGCGGATGGTGAGGTTGGCCAGGGTGAGCACCAGCCCCGCCAGCCAGAGGCGTGAGGCGCGTTCGCTGTGGATGCCCTCGAGCAGGCGCGACAGCAGCCAGAGGCCGGCGGTATTGGCCAGCCAGAGCAGAAGGAAGACGACGATCATGGATGGACTGTCCCCGTGCCTGGTCACATGGTCGGATGCCGGGGCGGCAGGGTAGCACGGCACGCCCGCCGCGCATAGATGGATCCTCGATCGATGGGAGGGGGGAGATGGAACATCGCCTGAGTCCGCGCATCCAGTGCCGGTTCCCGGTGGAGGTGCGTTGCCGCCAGTACGGCAACTGCGTGGCCATGGTCCAGAACCTGAGCCAGGATGGTATCCTGCTCGACACCGGCGACCGGCAGCTGCCGGAGGGCCGCATCATCCAGCTCTATTTTCCCGCCGGGCCCGGGGTCCGGGACGAACGCGAGGTGGACGGGCTGGTGGTGCACTCGGCCCCGGGGACGGGCCGGGATCTGGTTCGACGAGGCCAACGAGGCCGCCCGCAGCCTGTTGATGACGCTCTGTGAACACCACATGGACTGAACCCATGCCGGGACATCGGCAACCTTGATCGAGAACGGCCATCTCATCCGGCGCCTGCCCGAGGCGCTGGATCCCCTGCGCGAGCTGGCGCTGGACCTGCGCTGGACCTGGAGCCACGCCAGCGATGCCCTGTGGCGCATGCTGGACCCGGAGATCTGGGAACGCACCGAGAACCCCTGGGTGATCCTGCAATCGGTGCCCACCACGCGCCTGGAACGCTTGGCCACCGACCCGGCCTTTCTCGCCGAGCTGCAGCGGCTGGTGGAGGAACGCCGGGCCTACCTCTCCTCCACCGGCTGGTTCCGGCGCCAGTACCCGGAGCAGGATCTTTCCACCATCGCCTATTTCAGCATGGAGTTCGGTCTCGGCGAGGCCCTGCCCATCTATGCCGGCGGCCTCGGGGTGCTGGCGGGGGACCTGCTCAAGACCGCCAGCGACCTCGACATGCCAGTGGTGGGGGTGGGGCTGCTGTACGATCGCGGCTACTTCCGCCAGTGGCTGGACGAGGAGGGCAACCAGGAGGCGTTCTATCCCTTCAACGATCCCACCAGCCTGCCGGTGACACCGGCCTACCTGCCCAACGGCGACTGGCTGCACATCCTGCTGCACCTGCCGGGGCGGCGGTTGCGGGTGCGGGTATGGCGGGCCCAGGTGGGCCGGATCCCGCTCTACCTGCTGGACAGCAACGACCCCATGAACAGCCCGGTGGACCGCGGCATCACCTCGGAACTCTACGCCGCCGGCGCCGAGACCCGGCTGTTGCAGGAGATCGTGCTCGGCATCGGCGGGGCGCGCGTGCTGGAGGCGCTGCGGGTGCCGGTGGACGTCTGTCACCTCAACGAGGGTCATTCCGCCTTCTGTACCCTGGAGCGCGCGCGTTCCTTCATGGTCAACCATGACGTGGATTTCGCCACTGCCTGCTGGGCCACCCGGCCTGGCAACATCTTCACCACCCACACCCCGGTGTCGGCGGGGTTCGACTTCTTCCCGCCGGCCCTGGTGGCCCGCTACCTGGCGGTCTACTCGGAGGAGCTGGGGGTGCCCATGCGGCAGCTGCTGGCGCTGGGCCAGGATCCGGCCCATGGCAACAACTTCAGCATGGCCTGCCTGGCGCTGCGCATGTGCGGCAGCGTCAACGGGGTCAGCCGCCTGCACGGCCGGGTCAGCCGCGCCCTGTTCCAGCCCTGGTTTCCACGTTGGCCGGTGGCCGAGGTGCCCATCGGCCAGGTCACCAACGGCATTCACGTCGCCTCCTGGGATTCGCCGGCGGCGGACCGGCTCTGGACCCGGAGCTGCGGCAAGGCACGCTGGCTGGGGGAACTGGAGTCCCTGCGCGAGAGCATCGATGCCCTGCCCGATACCGAACTCTGGGCCTTTCGCACCGAGGGCCGGCAGCGCCTGGTGGAGTACGTCCGCCGCCGCTACCGCCGCCAGGTGTCCCTGCAGGGGGCCGACGAGCGGACGGTGCGCGCGGCGGAACAGGTGCTGGATCCCAATGCCCTCACCCTGGGCTTCGCCCGGCGCTTCGCCGAGTACAAGCGGCCGACCCTGCTGCTGCGGGACGAGGACCGGCTGCTGCGCCTGCTGCGCGACCGTGACCGGCCGGTCCAGCTGGTGATCGCGGGTAAGGCCCATCCCCAGGACCGTATCGGCCGCGACCTGGTGGCACGGATCGTGCGTTTCAGCCGCCGGCCCGAGGTGCAGGGGCGGGTGATCTTTCTGGCCGACTACGACATGGCCCTGGCGGGCCAGCTGGTGGAGGGGGTCGATGTCTGGATCAACACGCCGCGCCGTCCCTGGGAGGCCTGCGGCACCTCGGGGATGAAGGTGCTGGTGAATGGCGGTCTCAACCTGTCGGTGCTGGACGGCTGGTGGGACGAGGCCTACAGCCCCGAGGTCGGCTGGGCCGTGGGTCCGGCGGGCGCCGAGACATCCACCGACGCGGCCGACGCCGAGGCCCTGTACGGCCTGCTGGAACGCGAGGTGGTGCCGCGCTTCTACGACCGCGACGAGCGTGGCATACCGCGTCGCTGGGTGGCCATGATGCGGGCCAGCATGGCGCAACTGGCGCCGCGCTTCAGCACCAACCGCATGCTGCAGGAATACCTGCGTGACTACTATTTGCCTGCGGCCAGGGACTATCGTCGGCGGGCGGCGGAGGGGGCCGCCCTGGCAATGGAGCTGGAGCGCTGGTGGCAACGGTTCGAGCTGCACTGGGACAAGCTGCACCTCATGAACCTGGGGGTGGAGACGGAGGACCAGGTGCATCGCTTCCACGTGCAGGTGTACCTGGACGACCTCACTCCGGACGCGGTGGCCGTGGAACTCTATGCCGAGCCACTGGACGGGGAAGGCCCCGAGCGCTGGCCCATGAACCGGGCCGGGGAGCTGCCGGGGGCCATGCAGGGTTACCTGTACCAGGTGGAGATCCCGGCCCGCAGGCCGGCGCAGGACTATACGCCGCGGCTGGTGCCCCATCACCCGGAGGCGCGGATCCCCCTGGAGGCGAGCTGGATCCGTTGGTATGGGAGCGAGGACTGAGCGAAACGCCCGGGCCGCGCCCATCCTGCTCAGAGGTGTTTCATTGCCAGGGCGGTCGCGATCCGGGCGGCGACACCCTTGCGGTCGCCGGCACCGGCGGCCAGGCCGGCCCCCAGCGCCAGGGTCAGGGCGAGCAGGGGATGTTCCCGCACCCAGTGCAGCGGGCTGGCCTGTTCGGCCACCGCCAGCAACGCGGCCTTGGCCTGCTCGACCTCGGTCTCCTGTGCCCTGTCATCCTTCATCCCCGCACCCCGTCGTATCGAGATCCGCCCGCGCTCGTCACCGGTCTCAGCGTCCAGTGCGTAACCCGAGCCAGGCCAGGACGAGGGCCAGCAGCAGCATGATGGCGCCCGTCACCGTGGCCGCGGCCAGGGTGCCCAGGCTCAGCTGCAGCCACAGGAACAGGCCCCAGAGACAGAACCCCAGGCCCGTCACGGCCACCAGGGCGGCGACGAACAGGATCCCCAGCGCCATGCCGGTGCGCATCAGGGCGCGCCGCAGGCTGCGGCCTTCCGCCTCCGCCAGGTTGGCGATGGCGACGATGTATTCGCCCAGTGTCTTCAGCGCCGGCTGCTCCAGTTCATGAGTTGGGCAATGACGAAACCGACGCCGAAGGCGGCCAGCAGGCTGCCCATGGGGTTCTGGGTGACCCGGGCGTCCAGGTCCTCGACCACCTTCTGTCCCGTCGCCAGGGCCTCGTCGACCTTGGTCTTCAGTGCCTCCCGGGTGTCCTCGGCCTTCTCCCGCGCCCGGGCACGGGCCTCCGCCAGGCGCTCACGCCCGGCCTCGCGCACGGTTTCATTGAGTGACCCCAGGTCGCTGCGCAACTGCGCGATGTCGGCCTTGAGTTTCTCCAGTTCCTGTTGCAGCGCTTCGTCGGTCATGCTCGATCCCTCCCCGATCTCTGTCCCCGCAGGGCAGGTCCACCCCTGCCCACTGCATAGCAGATGGTGACACCGGCAGGCCAACACAAGGGGCGCCGGTACCGGCGGTCTCATTCGGCCGCGGCGGACTGGCGGCCTTCCTGGGCCTCGATGACCGCCTTGACGTCCTCCCCGCTGATCACCTCCTTTTCCATCAGGCGTGCCGCCAGGGCCTCGTGGGCGGCGCGATGGCGGTTGAGGATCGCGAACGCCCGGTCGTGGCCTTCCTCCACCAGCTTGCGCACCTCGGCATCGATCTGGCGCGCGGTCTCCTCGCTGAAGTTGCGTTCCTCGGGGCCCTCGACCCCGAGGAACAGCGACTGCTGCGCCTTGCCATAGGTGACATTGCCCAGCTTGCGGCTCATGCCCAGCCGGCACACCATGTCGTGGGCGATCTCGGTGGCCCGTTCCAGGTCGTTCTGGGCCCCGCTGGAGACATCCTGGAACACGATTTCCTCGGCCACGCGCCCGCCGAGCAGGATGGCGATCTGGTCACGGAGTTCCTGCTCGGTGGAGAGGAATTTCTCCTCCACCGGCAGTTGCAGGGTGTAGCCCAGGGCGGCCACGCCACGCGGGATGATGGACACCTTGTGCACCGGTTCGCCGGTGGGCACCATTTCCGCCACCAGGGCATGACCGGCCTCGTGGTAGGCGACGCGGCGTTTCTCTTCCGGGTTCAGCGCCCGGTGCTTCTTTTCCGGGCCGGCGATCACCCGGTCGATGGCGGCCTCGAAGTCACTCATGGTCACGGCATCGTGCTGGTTGCGCACCGCGATGATGGCCGCCTCGTTGGCGATGTTGGCGAGATCGGCCCCCACGAATCCCGGTGTCCGCTGGGCGATGACGTTCAGGTCGACGTCGTCCGCCAGCTTGAGCCGCCGCACGTGCAGACCGAGAATGGCGACCCTTTCCTCCAGGTCGGGCTTGTCCACCACGATCTGGCGGTCGAAGCGCCCGGCGCGCAGCAGTGCCTTGTCCAGGATCTCGGGCCGGTTGGTGGCGGCCATGACCACCACGCCCTTGGAGGGATCGAAGCCGTCCATCTCCACCAGTAATTGGTTGAGGGTCTGTTCACGCTCGTCGTGGCCGCCCATCACCGGTCCGGCGCCGCGGCTGCGGCCGATGGCGTCCAGTTCGTCGATGAAGATGATGCAGGGTGCCTTCTGCCGCGCCTGCTCGAACAGGTCCCGTACCCGGGCGGCGCCCACGCCGACGAACATCTCGATGAATTCGGACCCGGAGATGTTGAAGAAGGGCACCGCGGCCTCGCCGGCCACGGCCCGGGCCAGCAGGGTCTTGCCGGTACCCGGTGGCCCCACCAGCAGGACGCCCTTGGGCATGCGGCCACCCAGGCGTTGCACCTGCGCCGGATCACGCAGGAAGGCAATGACCTCCTTGAGTTCCTCCTTGGCCTCGTAGGCCCCCGCGACGTCCTCGAAGGTGACCTTCTCGCCGCTTTCCGGGTGGATGTGCACCCGGTTGGGGCCCAGGTTGAGGAAGTTGCGGCCGCCCATCATGCGCCGCGAGAGCCAGACCCAGATGAGGGCAAAGAAGCCGATGGGCAGCAGCCAGTTGAACAGGAAGTTGCTCAGCCAGTCGTTGCTGGGACGGGCCACCACCTTCACGCCCTGCCGGGTAAGTTTGTCCGCCAGCCGATCATCGGGCGGGGGCACGGTGATGAAGTGTCGCGGCCGGCCGGTGCGGGGATCCTTTTCCTTGAAGGTGCCGCTGATGAGCCTGCCGGTCAACACCACCGAGTCGACCCGGTGCTGCTGGACGTCCTGGAGGAATTCGCTGTAGGGGATCTCGCGGCGGGCCGTCTCCAGCGAGGATTGCCAGAAGTAGAGCAGGCTGAGGGCCAGGAACAGGTACCAGATCAGGTTGAATCCGGGCGATTGCCAGAAGCGGGTCTCGCTGGGCTTGTTGATCTCGATGTCCGGCTTCTTTCGGCGGGGCGAGAAGTGCTGCTTGGCCATGTCGTCTCCCGTCGGTTGAGGGTGCCCCCTTAGCATGGGTACGATGGGAGGCGAATGCAACCGGTACCGGTGAGGCGTGAGGGGTAAGGGGTGAGGCGTAGGATGCGCAAAGGCGCGCAGCGCCGTGCGCATCAGATACCGCCGTTGCAGGTTCTGGCACCCCATTGTTGGGCACGCTCACTGCGCTCGCTTTGCCCAACCTACGGGTGCCACGAATACGCCATGTGTGATACCCCGTAGGATGCGCAAAGGCGCGCAGCGCCGTGCGCATCGGATACCACTGTCGCCGTCGCCGGCACCTTCTTTGTTGGGCACGCTCACTGCGCTCGCTTTGCCCAACCTGCGGCTGCCTGCCCTGAGCCCCCTGCGGGGCCGGGACGGACCCTCAGGGAAAGGCCGGTATGGTCGGTTCCGTGCCCTCGATCTCGCTCTCGGGATGACGGTTCTTGATCAGTGCTTCGATCTCCTCCACCCGCGCCTTGGGCACGTCCACCATCATCAGCAGCTCGCCTTTCTCTATGGCTTCCTGGAACTGGGTCAGGCGGCTGTTGGGGGCATCGGCGCCGATCATGCCCGACAGCCAGGCCCCGAACCCGGCACCGGCCAGGGCGATGCCCAGCAGGGCGCCGCCGCCCAGCACCAGGCCCGCGGGGGGGAAGGTGACCGCGGCCAGGCCGGCCAGGATGCCGGTGGCGCCGCCCACCGCGAGGCCGCGTTCCACCGCGGGCACGAAATCGCTGCGCTGCAGGAGTTCGGCTTCCGGCAGATCACCCAGTTCGACACCCTCCTTGGCCAGGACGTGGATATGACGTTCTTCGACCCGTGCCAGGAGCAGGTCGTTCACCACCTGTCGGGCCGTCTCGACATCGGGTAACAGGAAATAGAGTCGTCGCATGGCCGTTCTCCTTTGCTGGGGGCCAGCGGGGGCCACCTCCTCAGGTGCCCCATAGGGCCGCGGCCCGGATTGACAATGATCAAGCTGTCCTTGCCTGTCTAAGACTATAGAATGGGCACATGGAGCGGCGTAAAAACACCCTAATCCATATGGTATATGTCGTGGTCGGGGCGGAGGGGCCAGGATGACGCGGGCGGACGAGCAGGGCGTCGAATTCATCGACTGGCCCCGGTTCGAGCGGCTGATGGACGACCTGGCCCGTGCCATCGTCGCCGCCGGCTACCGGCCGGACCTGGTGGTGGCCATCGGTCGCGGCGGGTACGTGCCCGCACGGGTACTCTGTGACCGGCTGGGCACAAGGGACCTGGTGGGCTTCCAGGTGACCCACTACCGGGAGACGGCGGTGGAGGCCGAGACCCGGCTGCGTTACCCACTGCCACCGGGTCTCCATGCCCGGCGGGTGCTGCTGGTGGACGACGTCATGGACAGCGGCAGCAGCCTGGCCCTGGGGATCGGCCACCTGTGCCGGACACTACCGGACTGCGAGCTGCGCACGGCGGTGATCCATTACAAGTCCTGCGCGGAGGGCGAACCCGACTTCTGTGCCGCGCGGGTGGAGCGCTGGCGCTGGATCCTCTATCCCTGGGCCCTGGTGGAGGACGGCTGGCACTTCGTGCAGACCGCGGGCCTGGCCGATCAGCCCGCGAGCCGGGTGCAGACCCGGCTGGCAGCGGATTTCGGGCTGGCGCTGTCCCTGGCACAGGTGGAGGCGATCCTTCACTTCGGCGGTGGCGGGACCGGGCAGGAGGAGGCGCCATGACCGGCCCGGTGGATGGCCCCCTGGTCTACCCGGTGTCCCTGCACGATTTCCGGGCGGCCGTGCTGGAGGCATCACAGCGCCGGCCGGTCCTGGTGGATTTCTGGGCCGAATGGTGTGCCCCCTGCATCCTGATCGCGCCGACCCTGGAGCAGCTGGTGCGCGACTATGGCGGCCGGCTGCGGCTGGCGAAGCTGGAGGTGGATCGTGGCGACAACATGAAGCTGGCCGGCCGCTACCGGGTGCGGGGCTTTCCCACGGTCATCCTGTTCGAGCAGGGGGCGGAGCGGGGGCGCTTCAGCGGCAACCGGCCCCTGGGGCGGATCCGGAAATTCATAAGTGAAAACAGTCTGTTGTTGTCACAAGATTCGGACGGCGACCCGCAAGACGTTGCATGAAATTTACCTTTGTCCGGGCCAAACTGGGTAGAGCGTCAGGATTTCGTCGCAACCCTTTTCCTGATAAGGTAGGCGGGCAGGGCTCTTGCGGGAGATCGGGCGGTTCCGGATGCGTATCCTTCCCATCATCGGTGGCGGTGCCGGCATCGGCAAGTCGGTGCTGACCCTCAATCTGGCGGTCGTGCTGGCGCGCCGGGGCCGGCGCGTGCTGGTCATGGACGGGGATGCCGGGGCCGGCGCCCTGCGCGACCTGCTGGACGTGCGGGGACCGGACCTGGGGGCCGTGCTGGCCGCCGATGCCACCCTGGACCAGGTGCTCCGGCGCCACCTCTACGGAGTGGACCTGCTCCCCATGACGGTGGGCGGGGAGCCCCTGGGGGCCATCGCCCCCGACGAGATCATCCGCCTGCAGGCACCCATGTGCGGGTTGCGGGGCTACGACTATGTTCTGGTGGACTGCTGCCGGGTGCCGGGACAGAGCATGTTCGCCCTGGCGCTGGCGGCCGGCAGCGTTCTGCTGGCGACCACGGTGGCACCCCAGCCCCTGGCCGACGGTTATGGCCTGCTGCGCACCCTGTACCTGAACGGCTTCGATGCCCCGGTGTTTCTGGTGATCAACCAGGCCCATACCGTGGGTATCGCCCAGCATGCCTTCGAGAAGATCCGTGATGCGGCGCGCAGTTACCTGGATGCGAGCCTGACCCTGCTGGGGACACTGCCACGGGATCCCGCCGTGCCCGAGGCCGGCGCGCTGCATGAACCCGTGGCCATCCGGGCCCCCGTCTCCCCCGTGGGGCAGGCGCTGGAGGCGCTGGGGGAGGCGGTGGAAAAGGCCTGTCCCCCGGGCACCGGCGAGGGGGACATGGGGGTGTTCTGGGCCCGTTTCGTCGCCCTGCTGCTCAACCCCTTCCTGGTCTCCGCCGTGCCGCCGTCCACTTCCGGTGAAGGGGCGCCGATCCCGGAGGTGCTGGATCGGCTGGATCGCATCGCCCGTCGCCTGGATGGCCTCACCGCGCCCTCGCGCCCCACCGGCGAGGCGGCCGATGCCGGGTCGGCTCCGGTGATGGAGCAAAGGGTGACGGGGCCGGTGGCGGTTCCGCGCCCGCCGGGCGCCGCGCGCCTCGAACGCCGGAATGGCGACCGACAAGGCCGGCGACAACAAGGCCGGCGACAAGGGTTCACCGTGCGCCTCGAACGCCGGAATGGTGACCGGTCGGCCCAGGTGCGACGGGCCCCCCGGATCTGTCATTTCGATGGCATGCAGCTGCGGCGTCTGACCGGGCAGCTCATGACCCATTTCGTGCACCGTGAACAAGGGCCGGTGCCCGTGCCGGTGGACGTGGAGCAGGTGGACGTTCCCGAGGGCAATCCCTTCCGGTTACAACCCGGTCGCTATACCCGTATCGACATCTCCTGCGATCACCTGGCGAACCCGCGCCGCATCATCTTCGAGGTGCTGGAGAACAGCGGGCTGGTGGATTGCGCGGTACGCCAGTTGGAGGACGGGCGGCTGCTGTGGCTCACCACGCGCCAGGACGGTTGCCTGGTGCTGGAGGACGAGGGTGAAGGTATGCGCTCGGTGCAGGTGTTCCTGTCGCCGGGGGGCGGTGTGGCGCCGGCGACACCCGGGCCGGCCGGCTCCGGGGCGGAGACGACAACGGCGAAGATCGCGACCGGGCCGGCACCCACCACGGAGGCCTCGCCGGCCCCGGAACGCTGTACCTTCGAGCGGTTGTTGGAGCGCCTGGTGCGGGCACCGGAATGGGACCTGGCCGAGCCTGAACCCGGGCTGTACCGGCTTTCACGGCGGGATCGGCCGCCGGTGCTGGTGGCGCGGATAGAGCAGCAGGCGTGAGGCGTTAGGCGTAGGATGCGCAAAGGCGCGTAGCGCCGTGCGCATCGATGGCCGTGCGCATCATGGGAAGGGGTGCCACAGTCGCAGGTGATGGCACCCCGTTGTTGGGCACGCTCGCTGCGCTCGCTTTGCCCAACCTACGGGTGCCACGAATACGCCATGTGTGATACCCCGTAGATACCATCTCCCTCCGTTCGAGGCCACCCCGCTATGAAGTCGGCATGGCCTGGAACTCTGTTCGGTGTTTGAACACGCCAAAGCACAGGTGCAGCAGCTTGCGCATACACGCTACCAGGGCCACCCTCTTGGGTTTGCGCCGTGCCAGGAGGCGCTGATAGAGCGCCCGGATGATGGGGTTGTGGC
>JALWSQ010000090.1 GCA_026993645.1 Thiohalobacter sp. | reverse complement strand
CGATACCACTGGCGGCTGCATGTTGGGCACGCTCGCTGCGCTCGCTTTGCCCAACCTACGGTTGCCACGGTTGCCACGGTCGCCACGGTCGCCACGGTCGCCACGGTTGTCGCGAATATGCCGGGTGCGGTGCCCTGTATCCCCGTAGGATGCGCAAAGGCGCGCAGCGCCGTGCGCATCATGGGGTGCCGCCACCGCGGGTGGTGGTGCCGACGCCATTGTTGGGCACGCTCGCTGCGCTCGCTTTGCCCAACCTACGCGGCTTGCCCGACCCGCGGTTGCCACGATACCACTGGCGGCTGCATGTTGGGCACGCTCGCTGCGCTCGCTTTGCCCAACCTACGTGACTTTGCCCAACCTACGCGGCTACGTGGCTTGCCCGACCTGAGTGGCTCCTGACCTCAACCCCCGCCCAGGGCGCGGCGCACGTGCCGGGCGAAATCGTCCGGACTCATGTACCCCATGACCCGGTAGGCGCTGCGTTCCCGGCCGTCGGGCCCGAAGAACAGGATGGTGGGCGGCCCGAGCAGCCCGAAGCGCTTGAGTAACGCCTTGTCGGCGGCATCGTTGGCGGTGACATCCGCCCGCAGGAGCACGACGTCGGCCAGCGCCCGGCGCACCTGCGGAGCGGCGAAGGTGAACCGGTCCATGCGGTGGCATTCGGTGCACCAGTCGGCGTAGAAGTCCAGCATCACGCCCTTGCCCTGGCGGGCGGCCGCCGCCACGGCACGATCCAGGTCGGCGGTGGTCTTGATGATGCGGAAACGCGGCTCGCCGGCCGGCTGCACGCTGGCCGGGCCGCCGGCGAGGGTGCCCGGCCCGCGCAGGGGCTGGAGCACGTCGCGGTTGCCCAGGGCCAGACCGACCAGTACCGCCGCGCCCCAGATGAAGAGCATCAGCCCCAGCCCCTTCCACAACCGGCGCCAGCCGGTGGCATCCGCCGGCAGGTGGTCGAAGGCGCCGAGATAGACGGCGGTGCCGATCATGAGCGCCGCCCACAGGCCCATGGTGACCGCGGCGGGCACGATGCGTTCCAGCATCCAGATGGCCACGGCCAGCAGCAGCACGCCGAACACCGCCTTGACGCTGTTCATCCAGCCGCCGGCGCGGGGCAGCAGCTTGCCGGCCCCGGTCCCCACCAGGATCAGCGGCGCGCCCATGCCCAGGCTGAGGGCGAACAGGGCCAGCCCGCCCAGTACCGGATCGCCGGTGTGGCTGATGTAGATGAGCGCGCCGGCCAGCGGCGGCGCCACGCAGGGGCCGACGATGAGCGCCGACAGGAAGCCCATCACCGCCACCCCCAGCAGGCTGCCGCTGCGCTGGCGGTTACTCAGCTCGTTGAGCCGGGTCTGGAGCGCCGCCGGCAGCTGGAGTTCGTAGAAACCGAACATGGACAGCGCCAGCAACACGAACAGGGCGGCGAAGGTGCCCAGCACCCAGGGGTTCTGGAAGGCGGCCTGCAGGTTCTCGCCGGACAGCCCCGCCACCACCCCGGCCACCGTATAGGTCACGGCCATGGCCAGCACGTAGACCAGGGACAGGACGAAGGCGCGCCGGGTGTTGATGTTCTCGCCCTGGCCGACGATGATGCCGGACAGGATGGGGATCATGGGGAAGACGCAGGGCGTGAAGGCCAGCAGCAGCCCCAGGCCGAAGAAGGTGATCAGGCTCACCAGCACGCTGGAGTGGGCCAGGGTCTGGGCCAGGCGGTCCTGTTC
>JALWSQ010000089.1 GCA_026993645.1 Thiohalobacter sp. | reverse complement strand
TGTCGGAGCTGGCCACCTATGCCAAGGTGGACAATCCCGCCTTCCGCCTGCTCAAGCAGCTCACGCCCGGGCCCTACACCTTCATCCTGCGCGCCACCCACGAGGTGCCGCGCCGGCTCCAGCACCCGCGCCGCAAGACGGTGGGCATCCGGGTGCCGGACAACCGCATCGCCCTGGGTCTGCTGGAGACCCTGGGCGAACCGCTGATGAGCGTCACCCTGCACCTGCCGGGGCGGCCGCTGCCGGAAACCGATCCGGCCGAGGTGCGCGAGCGCCTGGAACGGCAACTGGACCTGGTCATCGACGGGGGCATCTGTCGCGCCGAGTCCACCACCGTCATCGATCTGACCGGCGCCACGCCGGAGATCCTGCGGGCCGGCCTGGGGCCGGTGGACGGGTTGCTGTGACGGCCTGCTGATATACTGCCTCCCCCATGAACAGCACCGAGATCATCCAGAACCTGGCGGTGACCGCCCTGCCGCTGCTGTTCGCCGTCACCGTGCACGAGGCCTCCCATGGCCTGGCCGCGCGTTACATGGGCGATCCCACCGCCGAGCGGGCCGGCCGCCTGACGCTCAACCCACTGCGTCATATCGATCTGCTGGGCACCATCGTGGTTCCACTGGTGTTGCTGTTCGCGGGCGGGTTCATCTTCGGCTGGGCCAAGCCGGTCCCGGTGGACCCGCGCCATTTTCGCAATCCGCGCCGTGACATGGCGCTGGTGGCCTTCGCCGGGCCCTTCTCCAACTTCGTCATGGCCTGCCTCTGGGCGCTGGCAGCCAAGATCGGCCTGTCACTGGTGGGCAGTTTCGACTGGTTCGCGGTGCCCCTGGTGCTCATGGGCAAGGTGGGCATCTTTCTCAACCTGATTCTCATGGTGCTCAACCTGCTGCCGCTGCCGCCGCTGGACGGGGGCCGGGTGGCGGTGGGCCTGCTGCCGCGGGCGGCCGCCCTGGGCCTGGCCCGGGTCGAGCCCTATGGCATGTACCTGTTGCTGGCGCTGCTGTTCACCGGTGTGCTGGGCAAGATCATCGGGCCGCCGATCTTCGCCCTGGAGCGCCTGTTCTACGGCCTGGTGGGGTTGTAGCCGGACCCGGCCGGTGCCGAGGGTGGCCGAATCGAGCGACGACGATCGAGGAGTGAGCGTGGAACCTTCCCTGTCCCAGAACGCCAGGGTGCTCTCGGGCATGCGGCCCACCGGCCGCCTGCACCTGGGACACTACCATGGCGTGTTGAAGAACTGGCTCAAGCTGCAGAGCGAGTACGACTGTTTCTTCTTCGTGGCGGACTGGCACGCCCTGACCACCCACTACGACGAGACGGCGGGTCTGGAGCAGCACGTCTGGGACATGGTGGTGGATTGGCTGGCCGCCGGGGTCAATCCCAAGCTGGCGCGCCTGTTCATCCAGTCCCGCATCCCGGAGCACGCGGAACTGCACCTGCTGCTGTCCATGATCACGCCCCTGGGCTGGCTGGAACGGGTGCCGACCTACAAGGACCAGCAGGAGAAACTGAAAGAGAAAGATCTTGCAACCTACGGGTTTCTCGGCTATCCGCTGCTGCAGAGCGCCGACATCCTCATCTACAAGGCGGAAGGCGTGCCGGTGGGGGAGGACCAGGTCGCGCACGTGGAGCTGACCCGGGAGATCGCCCGTCGCTTCAACCACATCTACGGCCGCGAGCCCGATTTCGAGCAGAAGGCCGAGGCGGCCCTGAAGAAGATGGGCAAGAAGAACGCAAAACTATACAAGAACTTGAGAAAACGTTTTCAGGAAAAAGGTGATGAAGAGGCCCTGGCGGTTGCCCAGGCCCTGCTGGAGGACCAGCAGAATCTCGCCATCGCCGACCGGGAGCGGTTGCTGGGCTACCTCGAGGGCAGCGGCCGCGTCATCCTGCCCGAGCCCCAGGCCCTGCTGACCCCGGCCTCGCGCATGCCCGGGTTGGATGGCCAGAAGATGTCCAAGTCCTACGGCAACACCATCGGCCTGCGCGAGGATCCCGAGGCGGTGACCCGCAAGCTGCGTACCATGCCCACCGACCCGGCGCGGGTGCGGCGTGACGATCCCGGCGACCCGCGCAAGTGCCCGGTGTGGCAGCTGCACGAGGTCTACTCGGACGATCACACCCGGCGCTGGGTACAGGAGGGCTGCACCACCGCCGGTATCGGCTGCATCGACTGCAAGCAACCGGTGATCGAGGCGGTGCTGGCCGAGTTGCAACCGATCCGCGAACGGGCGGCGGAATACGAGGAGAACACCAACCTGGTGCACAACATCATCGAGGAAGGTTGCGAGCAGGCCCGGGACGTGGCGCGCGAGACCCTGAACGAGGTGCGCTATGCCATGGGGCTGGACTACCGCTGAAACCACGCCGGTGTCCAACCGCGGCGGACTCGGTTACAATCCGCCCAACGGCGCGACCTGACGCCGGCCGCGATGGGAACCAGGGCCGCATGACCGACCCCACGCCAGTGATGGACAAGCCGGTTGCCGCAGAGGGCGCAGGGGAGGCGTCGCCACTCGCCCTGGTCTGCGGCCGGGCGGTCACCGAGCTGCCCCAGGATCTCTATATCCCCCCGGACGCCCTGGAGGTCATCCTCGAAAGCTTCGAGGGGCCGCTGGACCTGCTGCTCTACCTCATCCGGCGCCACAACCTGGACATCCTGGACATCCCGGTGGCGGAGATCACCCGCCAGTACATGGACTACATCGAACTCATGACCGAGCTTCGGCTGGAGGTGGCGGCCGACTACCTGGTCATGGCGGCCCTGCTGGCGGAGATCAAGTCGCGCATGCTGCTGCCGCGGCCGCAGGAGGCGGAGGGCGAGGAGGAGGATCCACGCGCCGAGCTGGTGCGCCGGCTGCAGGAGTACGAGCGCTTCAAGCAGGCGGCCCAGGATCTCGACGACCTGCCGCGCCTGGAGCGGGACATCTTTCCCGCCCGGGCCGAGCCGCCGCCCCTGGAGCGAAGGCGGCCCCAGCCCCAGGTGGCGCTGGACGATGTGCTGGCCGCCTTCCGTGAAGTGATGCAACGGGCGGCCCTGTACCATCACCACCGCATCCAGGCCGAGCCGCTGTCGGTGCGGGAACGGATGGCGGAGGTGCTGTCGCGGCTCGACGGCCGCCAGTTCACACCCTTCGTGCAATTGTTCGACTGTCATGAAGGGCGGACCGGGGTGGTGGTCACCTTCCTGGCCATCCTGGAACTGGTGCGGGAATCCCTGATCGAGTTGATCCAGGCGGAACCCTTCGCCCCCATCCACGTCAAGGCGGCCGGCCGCGAGACGGCGCCGGAATCCGAGGCGGAGACGGCGATGGTGGACGAAGCCCTGGCCTGAACGAGATGACCCCATGAGTGAGAGCAGTCTCAAGAACATCCTGGAGGCCGCCCTGCTGGCGGCCGGCGAACCGCTGTCCCTGGCCCGGTTGCAGGCCCTGTTCGGGGAGGGGGAGGATCACCGGCCGGGGACCGCCGAGCTGAAGCAGGCCCTGGAGGCCCTGCGTGCCGACTACGAGGGCCGGGGCATCGAGCTCAAGGAGGTGGCGGGCGGCTTCCGGATCCAGGTCCGACCGGCGCTGGCGCCTTGGATCGGGCGCCTGTGGGAGGAGAAGCCGCCGCGCTATTCCCGCGCCCTGCTGGAGACCCTGGCCCTGATCGCCTACCGCCAGCCCATCACCCGCGGCGAGATCGAGGAGATCCGTGGGGTCAGCGTCAGCAGTTCCATCATCCGCACCCTGCTGGAACGCGACTGGGTACGCGTGGTGGGGCATCGCGAGGTGCCGGGCCGCCCGGCCATGTACGGCACCACCCGTGCCTTTCTCGACTACTTCAACCTGCGCACCCTGGACGAGTTGCCCAGCCTGGCCAAGCTGGAGGCGCTGGCGGAGGGGGAAACCGCGCCCCTGCCGCTGGAGCCGGAGATGCCGGCGGCGACGGCCACGCCCGTGGCGATGGTGGACGAGGCCGGCGCCCTCGCCGCCGAGGTGGAGGCCGGCGAAGCGGCGGAGCCCGCGCCCGACGTCCTGCACTGAGTGGATCCCGTCGTGGCCGAGGGTGAACGCCTGCAAAAGCTGCTGGCGCGGGCGGGGCTCGGATCCCGGCGCCAGATCGAGGACTGGATCCGCCAGGGCCGCATCCGGCTCAATGGCCGGACCGCGGTCCTGGGTGCGCGCGCGGCCCGGGGCGATCGCATCGAACTGGATGGCCGGCCGGTGCAGTTCCGCCTGGCCCTGGAGCCGCGGCGGCGGGTCATCGCCTACCACAAGCCGGTGGGCGAGGTGACCAGCCGGCGCGATCCCGGTGGCCGGCCCAGCGTGTTCGACCGGCTGCCGCCGCTCAAGACCGGGCGCTGGGTGGCCGTGGGGCGCCTGGACCTCAACACCGCCGGCCTCCTGTTGCTGACCACCGACGGTGATCTCGCCCACCGCCTGATGCATCCCGCCACCGGCATCGAGCGCCGTTACGCGGTCCGGGTGCAGGGACCGGTGACGCCGGAGATCCTGCGCCGCCTGCGCCAGGGGGTGACCCTGGAGGATGGGCCGGCCGCCTTCGACCAGCTGCGCGACGCCGGCGGCAGCGGTTCCAATCACTGGTTCCAGGTCAGCCTGCGCGAGGGCCGCAACCGGGAGGTGCGCCGCCTGTGGGAATCCCAGGGCCTGCGGGTCAGCCGCCTGCTGCGGGTGGGTTATGGCCCGGTGCGGCTGCCGCGCGGTCTGCGTCCCGGGCACTGGCGCGACCTGGAACCGGCGGAGATGGCGTCCCTCCTGGCGGCCGCCGGCCTGGAGCCACCGGCGCCGGTCCGGCCGGCCGGCGGACGACGCCGGCGCCGGGGGCCATGAGCCTGCGGCTCTCCGGCACCCGCCTGCGCCAGCTGTTCCAGGGCCTCTACCGCGCCCACGGGCCCCAGCACTGGTGGCCCGGCGACAGCCCCTTCGAGATCATGGTCGGCGCCATCCTGACCCAGAACACCGCCTGGACCAACGTGGAGCGGGCCATCGCCAACCTGATGGCCGTGGATGCCCTGGATGCCGAGCGCCTGCTGGCCCTGCCGGAGGCGCAGCTGGCCCGCTGTCTGCGACCGTCGGGTTACTTCAATCTCAAGGCACGCCGCCTGCGTGCCTTCTGCCGCTGGTATCTGGAACGGGGCGGCCAGCGCCGGCTGCGGTACTGGCCCACGGCACGGTTGCGCCAGGCCCTGCTGGCGGTGCCGGGGATCGGGCCGGAGACGGCGGACGACATCCTGCTCTATGCCTTCGGCCGTCCGGTGTTCGTGATCGATGCCTACACCCGGCGGCTGTTCGCGCGCCTGGGCTGGATCCAGGGGCAGGAGGACTACGAGACCCTGCGGGCGGCCGTCGAGCGGGCCCTGGGGGCCGATGCGCGGCTGTACAACGAGTACCACGCCCTGATCGTACGCCATGCCAAACGGCTGTGCCGCACGCGGCCGCAGTGTGGGGACTGCCCGCTGAGGGGCTGCCGGGCGCGGGACCTCAATGGTCCCCGGACAGGTCGCGCATGACGATGTCCTTCTCCGAGGAGGCGCAGACCACCCGGTTGCGGCCCTTCTCCTTGGCCAGGTACAGGGCCTCGTCGGCGCGTTCGAACAGGCTCTGGGCGCTGTCGGCGGGAATCAGGGTGGCGACGCCGGCGCTCACGGTGAGGCGGATGTCGGCCTTGTCCACCTTGCAGGCCTGGTGCTCGATGCGGCGCCGGATGCGTTCCGCCAGCATGCAGGCCCCGCTGTTGTCGGTGTTGCGCAGCAGCAGGGCGAATTCCTCGCCACCGTAACGGAACACCAGGTCGGAGCGGCGGATACAGCGCTGGGTGGCATGCACCACGGCCCGCAGGGCCTCGTCGCCGGCCAGGTGCCCGAACTGGTCGTTGACCGACTTGAAGCGGTCGATGTCGATGATGACCAGGGTCAGCGGCAGATCGTGGCGCCGGGCGTAGTCGATCTCGGCCGCCAGGCTCTCGTCGAAGGCGGCGCGGTTGCCGATGCCGGTGAGGGGATCCTTGCGGGCCAGGGCCACGGCGTCCCGGTAGCGCAGGGCGTTGCGCAGGGGATAGAGCAGGCAGCAGATATGGTTTTCCAGCTGCCTGGTCTCCTCGTCGCTGAACTTGCGCCGTCGCATGAGTACCAGGTTGCCCAGGGACTCGTCCTCCAGCCGCAGGTTGTAGGTGCAGCGGTGACGGGCCTTGCGGCCGATGTCGCAGCGCAGCTCACGGCCGCTGTCCTCGTAGCCGAGGCCGTCCAGTTCCAGCACCTGCGCCAGGCGGGCATGGAAGTCCTGGAGCAGGGCGTCGATCTCCAGCCGGTGGTGCAGTTGCTCGGTCAGCTGCAACAGGGCGTCGGCCGTCGCTTCGGTCTCCGGTACGGGGGCCGGCGGGACCGAACGCTGCACGGGTTCGGTGGTCTGCAATGGAGTCGCCATGTCACGCGGTCCTTGGTGTTTCGGTACGGGCAAAACGAATGCGAGATCCGTGCCAAACTGTGACGGGCATCGCGGAAGTGGCCGAAAAACCGCCCCAAAACCCCCGCCGTCGGCAGGGTGGCGCCGGAAACAGGGTCTTGCGATGATGGAACCGCTGCGGGAGACCGGGATGTGACGGAAAACCGACGCCGGTGGCGCGCTCCGTTCCGGGCGTCGTCCCCGCCGGCGCGACCGGCAAGGGTGCCAGGGGCCTGGCACGGGAGGGAACGAGATGCGGATATGGACGAGGATCCTGTTGTCCGGCCTGTTGCTGTTCGGGCTGGTTCCACCGGGCGCCGGGGCCGGGCGGGAGGAACTGGCGGCGGGCATGGTCAACCCCGGCCACCACGAGCAGCCGGCTTGGTTCAAGCAATCGTTCCTGGACCTCCGGGAGGACGTGGCCGAGGCCGCGGCGGCCGGCCGGCGGCTGGTGCTCTACTTCTACCAGGACGGCTGTCCCTACTGCAAGAAGCTGCTGGAGGTGAACCTGAGCCAGCGTGCCATCGCCGATCCCATGCGCAAGGGCTTCGACGTGGTGGCCATCAACATCTGGGGCGACCGGGAGGTGACCGACCTGGCGGGGCGCCAGACCACCGAGAAGCACCTGGCCGAAGCGCTGCGGGTGATGTTCACCCCCACGCTGCTGTTCTTCGACGAGCAGGGCCGGGTGGTGGCGCGCATCAACGGTTATTTCCCGCCCCACCGGTTCAAGGCCGTGCTCGACTACGTGGCCGGTCACCAGGAGCGGCGACAGTCCCTGCGCGACTACCTCGCCGCCCACACGCCCCATGCCGCCAGTGGCCGGCTGCACGTCGAGCGGGATTTCCTGCAGCCGCCGTACCGGCTGGCGGCCTACAGCCGTCGGCGCCCGCTGCTGGTGCTGTTCGAGCAGAAGGACTGCCGGGCCTGCGACCGGCTGCACCAGGACATCCTGCAGCGGCCGGAGAGCCGGGCGCTGCTGCGGCGACTGGACGTGGCGGTGGTGGACAGCTGGTCGCGGCAGCCGCTGCAGACGCCGGCGGGCCGGACCCTGCCGGCCCGGGACTGGGCAGAACAGCTCAAGATCCTCTACACCCCGACCCTGGTGTTCTTCGTCGACGGGCGCGAGGTGTTCCGGGCCGAGGCCCAGCTCTATGCCTTCCACGTGCAGTCGGTGATGGATTACGTGCTGTCGGGTGCCTACCGCACCCAGCCCAGCTTCCAGCGTTACATCCAGGCGCGGGCCGATGCCCTGCGGGCCCGTGGGATCGAGGTGGACATCACCCGCTGAGGCGGGTGCTCAGGCCGGGTTCCGGTCCGGCGGGCCCCACTGTCGGCCGGTGATGCCCCGGCTGGCGGGGGATAGCAGGTAGAGCAGGGGCCGGACCACGTCCTCCGGGGCGGGCAGGACTGCGCGGTCCTCGGCCGGGTAGGCACTGTAGCGCAGGGCCGTGCGCACCGGTCCCGGATCGTAGCTGTTGACCCGCACAGCGGTGTTGGCCTCCAGTTCGTCGGCCAGGGTCTGCATCAGGTTTTCCAGCCCCGCCTTGGCCGCGCCGTAGGCCCCCCAGTAGGCCCGGCCATGGCGTCCGACCCGGTCCGAGAGGAAGACGATCGAGGCATCCTCCGCGGCCGTGAGCAGGGGCAGGCAGGCGCGGGTGAGCAGGTAGGACGCGCGCAGGTCGATGCGCATCACCAGGTCCCAGAGTTCCGGCTCGTAGTGGGGCAGCGGGCTGAGGGGACCCAGGTAGGCGGCATTGTTCACCAGGCCGTGGATGGGACCAAAGGCCTGGTACAGCCCCCCGGCCGCCGCTTCGAAATCCAGCGGTTCGGCCTCCTTGAAATCCATGGGGTGGATCATGGGTTCCGGCCCGCCGGCGGTGGTGATCTCGTCGTACACGGCCTCGAGGTCGGGCACCGGCGGGCCCACCAGGATGACCGTGGCGCCGAGCCCCGCGGCGGCCTTGGCCAGGGCGCGGCCGATGCCGGTTCCGGCCCCGGTGATCAGGATGTTGCGGCCGGCCAGCTCGGTGGCGGCGGGTTCCCAGTCCAGCATCCGGTGATTCCTCAGTGGCGATGGTCGATCAGTCGCTGCGGCCCGCCGCCAGCCGCCGGCACAGCCGCCTCTCTCTGGCTTCCGTGCGCCAGGCGATCCACAGCTTGCGCAGCGGGGTCAGGCTCAGGCGGCGCTCCAGCACGGCGAAACCGTCCCGTTCCAGCGCCACCAGGGTCGCCTCGCACAGGGCCGCCAGGATCAGCCCGGGGCGCTGGGCCGCGCGGTCCTCCGCGGCCAGCTCGCCGCGCGCGCGGTCCAGTTGCCGGCGCACCCGTTCCGCGTGCCCCTGCAGCAGTGTCACCAGCGCCGGCGGGGTGCGGAGGCGCTCCAGGTCCTGGCGTCGCAGGCCCAGGGCCGCCAGCTCGTCCGCCGGCAGGTACAGGCGCCCCTGGCGCAGGTCGCGGCCCAGGTTGCGGATGATAGCAGCCAGGCGCAGCGCGGTGCCAAGCCCGGTGGCATGGCGGCGGGTGGCGCGGTGGCCGATGCCCAGGAGTTCCGCCACCAGCAGCTGGGTCATGCCGCCGGTGCGGTGGGCATAGAGCGCCAGGTCGGACCAGGTCTCCATGGCATCGCGGCCCAGGTCCATGGCGATGCCATCCAGCAGTTCCTGGAAGTATTCGGCTAGCAGGTTGCAGCGTTCCAGGTAGGGCGCCAGTGCCCGGGTGGCCGGGTGGCGTGGGTGGCCCGCCTGCCAGCGCCCGATCTCCTCCTGCCACCATTGCAGCCGGGCCACCGCCACGCCGGGTTCCCGGCCGGGCTCACCGGTGGCCAGCAGATCCGACAACAGCGCGTGCAGGGCGAGCAGGCCGGGGCGGGTCTCCGCCGGCACCCAACGGTAGGCATAGTAGCGGCTGCTGCCCGGGGCGGGGGCCTTGTCGCGGCAATAGGCCTGGATGTCGTCGGTCGCGTCCATGGTCAGGGAGCGGGTCGGGTGGCGGGCCGCAGCAGCAGCCCGGAGGTCGAGACGCGCAGTTGCCAGCGCTGCGGCCGGTCGGCGGCGACGAAGGTGGCGGAGCCGTATTCGGCATCCACCAGGGGGGCCAGCCAGGGGTGGCGGCGGCGCAGGTCGAACAGGTTCCAGTGGCCGGTGGTGTCGTGCAGCGGATAGAGGGTACGCGGGCGACGGCGGGCATCGTCGATGTCGCGGTAGCGGCCGCCGAGGCGATCCAGCTGGTAGAGGGTGTGGAGGCCGAACCAGGCCGCCAGCGGCCGCCACTTGAGGATGTGGGCATCCAGCTGGATCTCGTCGCCCTGCAGTTCGAAGCGCTGTTCGCGGCCGTCAGGAAAACGCAGCCGGGCCAGGTAATACTGCGGGCCCCGGGGCTCGATCTCGACCAGGGCGATGGTCTCCTCCCGGGTGAGGGCGCGGTAGCCCTGGATGGCCGTCCCCAGCAGGATCAGGGTGCTGCCGGCCAGCCCCAGCACGAGCGCGGACAGCAGCCGGCCGGCCACGGCCAGGGGCCGGCCCTGGCGCAGGCGGCGCAAGGCCTGGACGATCAGCCACAGTCCGCCGGCGAGGAGAACAATTGCCATGATCGTGAGCTGGGTCATGCAGGGAAAAGGGTTGCGGCCGCTTTCGGTATGGTCGGTCGGGAGATGTCCATTGTATGCTGTCCCGGTCCTGCGCGGCGTGACCCATCCGGCAGGATCGGTAGCCGACCACCGGGGGCTGGGTCCAGAGGGGGATGGAGCATGCACTATTTCAGCGACGAGTTCTACGAGGATCATCCGGAGTGCCTGGGGGCGGAGGATTGCTTCGACCTGATGCTGAGGGCGGCCGCGGACCGGCACCTGTATTCCCTGCACGATCTGCTGGCGGTCACCGACATCCTGGAACGGGAACTGGAGTACATCGCGCTCCGCCGCGCGCTGGTCAAGTAGGATGCGCAAAGGCGCGTAGCGCCGTGCGCATCATGGGGGACCACCGTCGTGGGTGGTGACATCCCCTTGTTGGGCACGCTCGCTGCGCTCGCTTTGCCCAACCTACGGGTGCCCACCGTATGCATGATGATGTGTAGGATGCGCAAAGGCCCGAAGGGCCGTGCGCATCAGTGAGTGAGAGGCGCATCGATGGTGTGCCTCGATGGCTTCATTCCGCGTCGGGATCGCTGCTCACCGGCCGCGTGCGCTGCTCCAGGATCTCCGGTTCCGGAATGTCCTTTTTCACCCGGATACCCATGTCGGGGAATCGGCGCAGGTTCGGCAACACCCGGCCCTCGAAGGAACCCACGGCCTTGTTGTAGGCGCCCACGCTGCGGTCCAGGCTGCGGCCCAGCTGGGCCAGGTGTTCGGCGAACACGGTCACCCGGCCGTAGAGTTCTTCGCCGAGCTGGCGTACCTTCTCCGCGTTCTGCGCCAGCACCTCCTGGCGCCAGCCGAAGGCCACCGCCCGCAGCAGTGCCACGAAGCTGGTGGGGGTGGCGAGGATGACGCGCCGTGACAGGGCCTCCTCGAGCAGATCCGGCGCCTGTTCCAGGGCGGCGCTGAGGAACTGGTCGCCGGGCACGAACAGGACGACGAATTCGGGCGAGTGGTCGAACTGGCGCCAGTAGCCCTTGTCCGCCAGCTCGCGGATGCGATCGCGCACCTTGCGCGCGTGGCGGGCCAGCTGCCGGCGGCGTTCCTCGTCGTCGCGTGCCTCCATGGCGGCCAGGTAGGCATCGAGCGGCGTCTTGGCGTCCACTACGATCTCGCGCCGGTCCGGCAGCCGCACCACCATGTCCGGCCGCAGCCGGCCCTCGTCTCCATTCACGGTCGTCTGGGTGTCGAAGTCGCAGTGCTCCACCATGCCGGCCAGTTCCGCCAGCCGCTTGAGGGTCATCTCGCCCCACTGGCCCCGTACCTCGGGCCGGCGCAGGGCGTTCACCAGGCGTTGGGTCTCCTGGCGCAGTTCGTGCTCAGAGCTGGTCAGGGTCTCCAGGTGCCGGGTGAGGGAGCCGAAGGCCTCGCGGCGCTCCTTTTCCATCTGGCGGATCTGCTGCTCGGTCTTGTCCAGGGCCTCGCGGATGGGGCGCACCAGGGTTTCGAACGACTTGCGCCGTTCGTCCAGCTCGGAGGCGGCCTGGTTCTGGAACCGCTGCAGGTTCTCCTGGGCCAGCTTGAGGAATTCGGTGGTGTTGTGCTTGAGGGCCTCGGCGGCGAGGTGGCCGAAACTCTCGTTGAGCTGGTTTCGCGCCGCGAGCAGGGCGCTGTATTTCTCCTCCGCCGTGCGCTGTTCCGCCTCCAGCCGGGCCTGGAGCCGGATGTTCTCCTCCCGCAGCCGCGTGATACGGGGGTGCAGGCGCAGCCAGGTGAGGGCGATTCCGGCCAGGATGCCCAGCAAGCCGGCGAGCAGGGCGACCAGGGCGCCGGTGTCCATGATTCAGCGGGCCTCCGCCGGGCCGAGCCAGTGCAGCAGGTCGGTGGGTGCCGCCAGCAGCAGGTCGGCCCCCCAGTGCTCCGGCCGGGCCCCGGGTTCCAGGTAACCGAACAGGGCCACCGCCGTGTGCATACCGGCCCGGCGGCCGGCCTCGATGTCCCGTTCCGCATCCCCCACGTAGAGACACTCGGCGGCGCCGACACCGGTGTCCCGGCAGGCCAGCAGCAGGGGGTCGGGGTGGGGCTTGTTGCGGGCCAGGGTATCACCGCACACCAGGCTGGCGGCCCGCGCCCGCAGATCCAGGGCCTCGAGCAGGGGTTCGCTGAACCGCCGTGGCTTGTTGGTGACCACCCCCCAGCGCAGTCCACGCGCCTCCAGGTGGGCCAGGACCCGGTCCATGCCCGGGAACAGGTGGCTGTGGTCGGCGATGTGGGCGGCGTAGTGGTCGAGCAGGGCCTGGCGTCGTGGTTCGTAGCCGGGATCCTCCGGCGTCAGGCCGGTGCCCAGCCGGATCAGGGCGCCGGCCCCATGGGAGACCACCGGCCGGATACGCTCGAAGGGCAGCTCGGGGTGGCCGAAGGCGCGCAGGGCCTGGTTGAGGGCCCGGGCCAGGTCCGGCGCCGTGTCCACCAGGGTTCCGTCGAGGTCGAACAGGACCGTCCGCAGGCCGGTTGCCGTCCGCGGTTGCCCGGCGCTGTGGGGAGCGGCGCACATCAGGCCGGCGCGAAGGTGGCGAGATAGTTGACGTCGACGTCCCGCCCGAGGCGGTAGCGGCCGGTCAGGGGATTGTAGGTCATGCCGGTCAGGTCGCGGGGTTCCAGGCCGGCGGCATGGGCCCAGCGTCGCAGTTCCGAGGGGCGGATGAACTTGCGGTAGTCGTGGGTCCCCCGGGGCAGCAACCGCAACAGGTACTCTGCGCCGACGATGGCGAACAGGTAGGACTTGGGATTGCGGTTGATGGTGGAGAACACCACCCGCCCATCCGGGCGCACGAGGGTGGCGCAGGCGCGGATCACGGAGCCGGGATCGGGTACGTGCTCCAGCATCTCCAGGCAGGTGACCAGGTCGTAGCCGTGGGGGTTCTCCGCCGACATGCGTTCCGCCGTGACCTCGCGGTATTCCACCGCCAGTCCGGATTCGTGCAGGTGCAGCCGCGCCACGGACAGGGCCGCGCCGGCGGCGTCGATGCCCGTCACCCGGGCGCCGCGGGCGGCCATGCCCTCGGCCAGGATGCCGCCGCCACAGCCGACATCGAGCACGGTCTTGCCGTCGAGGCTGCCGACCTGGGCCTCGATGTAGTCCAGCCGCAGGGGGTTGATGTCGTGCAGCGGCTTGAACTCGCTGCCCGGATCCCACCAGCGCGCCGCCAGGCGCTCGAAGCGTTCGATCTCGCCGGCATCGACGTTGTCCAGGTGTTCGATCATGGGTGGTATGTCCTGCGTAGCCTGAAAGTCCCCAGGGTCAGTCCTCGGCCAGTCGCCGTTGCCAGACCCGGGCCCGGTCCTGCACGGCCTCGGTATCGATGGTGGTGAGTTCGCCCTCGCGCAGCAGGTGGCGGCCGGCGACCCAGACATCGGTGACCTGGCTGCGCTGTCCAGCATAGACCAGTTGCGAGACCGGGTGGTACAGGGGCGAGGTCTCCAGGCGGCCCAGGTCCAGGGCGCACAGGTCCGCCGCCTTGCCCGGTTCGATGCTGCCCGTGATCTCGCCCAGGCCCAGGGCCCGGGCCCCGTCCCGGGTGGCCATCTCCAGGGCGCGCCAGGCGGGCAGCACGCTGGCATCCCCGGCCACGCCCTTGGCCAGCAGTGCCGCGGTGCGCATCTCGCCGATCATGTCGAGATCGTTGTTGCTGGCCGCCCCGTCGGTGCCCAGTGCCACCTCGATGCCGGCATCCAGCAGTCGGGCCACGGGGCAGAAGCCGCTGGCCAGCTTGAGGTTGGATTCCGGGCAATGCACCACGCGCACCCCGGCCTCCGCCACCTGGGCGATCTCCTCGTCCTCCAGCTGGGTCATGTGCACCGCCACCAGGTTGGGATTGAGCAGGCCGAGGCGTTCCAGCCGCGCCAGGGGGCGGATGCCCTGGGCCTCCATGCCCTGGCGCAGTTCGTCGCGGGTCTCGTGCACGTGCATGTGCACGGGGATGTCCAGCTCGTCGCTCAGCATCCGCACCCGCTGCAGGGGTTGGTCGGAGACGGAGTAGGGCGCATGGGGTGCGAAGGCGGTGTGCACCCGGGGGTGATCACGGTATTCGTCGTGCAGGCGGAGTCCCTTGTCCAGGTATTCGTCCGGATCCGCGGCGTAGGTGGTGGGGAAGTCGATCAGGATCAGTCCCAGCACGGCCCGCAGGCCGGTCTCGTCCACCACCCGGGCCGTGACCTCCGGGTGGAAATACATGTCGTTGAAGCAGGTGACACCACCGCGCAACAGCTCGGCGGCGGCCAGCAGGGTGCCGTCGCGCACGAATGCCTCGTTCACCCAGCGCTGTTCCGCCGGCCAGATGTGCTCCTGCAGCCAGGTCATCAGCGGCAGATCGTCCGCCAGCCCGCGCAGCAGGGTCATGGCGGCATGGGTGTGCGCGTCGATCAGGCCGGGGATGAGCAGGTGGCGGGCGAGGGACACCTCGGCGGCGGCCGGGTAGCGCCTGACCGCCTGATCGCTCGGCAGCACCGCCTCGATGCGACCGTCGCCCACCGCGACGCTGTGCCAGTCGAGCAGGCGGTCGGTACCATCCACCGGGGCCACCCAGCGGGCATGGATGAGAAGGTCGGCCCGTGCCATGGGGCCGCATTATAGCGGCAAATACGACGGTGGATGGCTCGGGCGGGTCTCAGGACCCCCCGGCCCGGTACAGATGCACGTCCTGCTGCGGGTAGGGGATGTTGATGCCCGCCGTATCGAAGCGCTGCTTGATGGTTTCCAGCAACTCGCTGCGCACGCCCCAGTAGTCACCGGTCTTCACCCAGCCGCGGACGTTGAAGTCCATGCTGCTGGCGCCCAGCTCGGCCAGGGCCACGGTGGGGGCCGGGTCTTCCATCACCTTGGGATGGGCACGCAGGATCTCCGTCAGCAGCTCACGGGCCTGGGCGATGTCGTCGTCGTAGCCGATCCCGATGACCAGGTCGATGCGGCGGCGGTCACGGGCCGTCACATTGACGATGATTCCGGAATAGATCTGGCTGTTGGGCACGATGATCTGCCGGTTGTCGCCGGTCAGCAGCACGGTGTTGAACATGTTGACGGATTCCACCAGGCCGCTGGTGCCGGCGGCCTCGATGAAGTCACCCGCGCGGAAGGGGCGGAAGAAGATCAGCATGACGCCGGCAGCGAAGTTGGACAGGGAATCCTTGAGCGCCAGGCCCACGGCCAGACCGGCGGCGCCCAGGATGGCCAGCAGGGAGGTGGTCTGGACCCCCAGCCGGTCCAGGGCGGCGATGGCCACCACCACGATGAGCAGGGTGTGCAGGATGTTGGTGAAGAAACGGGTCAGGATCTCGTCCAGCCCGGTGCGTTCCAGCAGGCGGCGGGCCAGGCCGGTCAGCCAGCCGGCGACCCAGCGGCCGACGATGACGATGGCCAGGGCCGACAGCAGGCGGATACCCCAGGGCAGGGCATAGGTCTGCACCAGCGCGGCCAGGTCCAGCCCGGCCAGGGACTCCATCATGATGTTTTCCTCCTCCGGTGGCGGGCACGACAGGCCGGCCCCGGCGGCGCAGGGCCTGCCGGGGCCGGCTCAGCGTGCCTCGTGACGCGGTTCTCAGCGGCTGCCGGGCATCACCTGCTCGACGCCATCGAGATGGATCTCCACCCGCCGGTTCTTCGCCCGCCCCGCGGCCGTGGCATTGTCCGCCACCGGGTCGTTCTCGCCGTGGCCCTGGATGGTGATCAGCGCCGGATCGATGCCCTGGTTCACCAGGTAGTCGCGCACCGCCGCGGCCCGTCGCTCGGACAACTTCTGATTGTAGGCCGCCGAACCCCGGCTGTCGGTGTAGCCATCGACGTGAATGGCGCGAATCGACGCCAGCTGGTGGATGCGGGACACCAGCTCATCCAGCTGGGCCCGTCCCGCCGCCTTGAGGCTGGCGCTGTTGGTGTCGAACAGGGCCCCGGCGCCCAGGGTGATGGTCTTCATCACCGGCTTGGGTGCGGGTTTGGGCGCCGGCGGTGGCGTGGGGGCGGCCACCGGGGCCGGTTTGGGCGCGGGCTTGGCCACCAGGTCGGGGTCGCAGGCCTCGATGGCCTTGGCCGGGGTCCAGAAGTTGTTGCGGACGCATTCGCCGTAGTTGTCGCGGACCGGCTTGCCGTCGCTGCTGTAGGCATAGCCACAGCTCTGGCCGGCATGAGCGGGGAGCCAGGCGATGCCGAGGGCGGCCGCCAGCAGCAGGCTGCGGCCAGGGAAGCGGTGTGTGTTCATTTCGAAGTACTCCTGCGTTGGTCTCGATACCGTGCCATTCTTCTTCCTGCCGGCACGTGATGGCGGGTCCGAGTGTAACAGAGAGCACAGAAGGTTTCCCCTGGGCAGCCGTTGTGGCAAACTTCCCAAACATCGGATTGAACGGTTAGGTGGCGCCCGACGATGCGCACGGCCATCGATGCGCACGGCCCTTCGGGCCTTTGCGCATCCTACACATCGTCAGGCGTATGGCGGACACCCGTAGGTTGGGCAAAGCGAGCGGAGCGAGCGTGCCCAACAACGGGGATGCCACTGCGGGCAGGGGTGGTGCCCGACGATGCGCACGGCCATCGATGCGCACGACCATTGATGCGCACGGCCATCGATGCGCACGGCCCTTCGGGCCTTTACGCATCCTACGGCCTTTGCGCATCCTACGGCCTTTGCGCATCCTGCAATTCCGTGTGTTTCGGTGTGGTTCCGTGGCACACACCGAATGACATGCACGGCCTGCGTGGAAAACGACCGAACAGCAACCATGGAATCGGGGCTACAATGGTGGGGAGTCACCGGAACCCGCCGCCAGCCGTACCGGGCGGGTGCTGAAAACATCGGAGAGCTGTCTTGCGTATCGCGTTACTGGAGGACGACAAGCAGCAGGCGGAGGTGATGCAGGTGTGGCTCGAGGCTACCGGCCACGTCTGCCACTGCTTCCGCGATAGCAAGAGTTTCCAGCAGGCCGTGGGCCGGGAACCCTACGAGCTGCTCATCCTGGACTGGATCCTGCCCGACGGTTCCGGGCTCGAGGTGCTGAAATGGGTCCGGACCCATGTCGAATGGCCCGTCCCCATCATCTTCGTCACCCAGCGGGACGGCGAGGAGGATGTCGTCGGGGCCCTCGAGGCCGGCGCCGACGACTACATGGTCAAGCCGGTCAAGCCGCTGGAGATGCTCGCCCGCATCACGGCCCTGGGGCGGCGCAGCCATCCGGCGCGGGAACATCACGACATCCTCGAGTTCGGCCGCTTCCGGGTCGATCTCCTGCGCCGCCGGCTGGAGAAGGACGGCGAGCCCCTGGAACTGACCCACAAGGAATTCGACCTGGCCCTGTTCCTGTTCCGCAATACCGGCCGGCTGTTGTCGCGGGAATACCTGCTGGAGTGCGTCTGGGGCACCACTGCGGACCTCCACACCCGCACCGTGGACACCCACATCAGCCGCATCCGCAACAAGCTGGGCCTGGTGCCCGATCAGGGCTGGAAGCTGAGCGCCGTCTACCAGCATGGCTACCGCCTGGAACGGGTGGGCGGGGACGAGGCAGCGGACAAGAAGCCGCGCCGCCGGCGCAGCCCCCGGCGCGGGAAGAAGATCGGGGATGACGACTGACATCCTGCCGGACGTGGCCAGGTTCGACCGCGTGCGCGCCATGGCCTGGGATGCCGAGGCCGGCCTGCTGCGGATGTTGGATCAGCGGCGGCTGCCGGCCGAGACGGTCTGGCTGGAATTGCGCACGGCGGCCGAGGTGGCGGCGGCGATCCGCGACATGGTGGTGCGGGGGGCGCCGGCCATCGGCATCACCGCCGCCTACGGCGTGGTGCTGGCGGTGATGCAGCACCATGCCCGGACCCCCGCCAATTGGCGGACAGCGGTGGCCGCGGACCTGGACCGGCTGCGCGCGGCCCGCCCCACGGCGGTCAACCTGGCCTGGGCGCTGGACCGGATGCAGTCCGTTCTGGCCGGGTGCGGGGACGACCCGGTACCGGCCCTGCTGGCGGAGGCACGCCGCATCCACGGTGAGGACGTGGCGGCCAACCGGGCCATGGGGGCCCTGGGCGCCGCCCTGCTGGGCGAGGGGGTGGCGGTCCTGACCCACTGCAACACCGGCTCCCTCGCCACTGGCGGTTACGGCACCGCCCTGGGGGTCGTGCGCACGGCCTGGGCGGCCCGGCACCTGCGGGCCGTCTATGCCGACGAGACCCGGCCCTGGCTGCAGGGCGCCCGCCTGACCGCCTGGGAGCTGTTGCAGGACGGCATACCGGTGCGGCTCCTGGTGGAGGGGGCCGCGGCCAGCCTGATGCGCAGCGGCGAGGTGGCATGGGTGATCGTCGGGGCCGACCGCATCGCGGCCAACGGGGACCTGGCCAACAAGATCGGCACCTATGCCCTGGCCGTGCTGGCGCGCCAGCACGGGGTACGGTTCATGGTGGTGGCGCCCAGTTCCACCATCGACATGGACTGCCCCGATGGTGACGGGATCCCCATCGAGCAACGTGATCCGGCCGAGGTGCTGGCCTGTGGCGGCCAGCGGCTGGCCCCCGCCGGGGCCGATGCCTGGAACCCGGTGTTCGACGTCACGCCGGGCCGGCTGGTGGATGCCCTGGTGACCGAACGGGGCGTGGTCCACCAGCCGGATACCGCCGCCATGGCCCGCCTCATGGGGCAGGCCGACCCCGCCTCCTAGAACCTTCCCCAACGCCTCCCAGTTGCCCTGTGCCGGGCGATCGGCCCCGGATGCAGGGTCGGGATACCCTATGGTATGATGCGCGGGTTTTTGCGGACAGCCTCCGGGTCGTCGCCGTCCGGCGGACCTGCCCGCCACCTCCCCCAAGGATCGAGGGTCCGACACGCCGATGGGCGAATTTGCCAAAGAAGTCCTGCCGGTCAATCTCGAAGACGAAATGCGGCAGTCCTACCTCGATTACGCCATGAGCGTGATCGTGGGGCGGGCGCTGCCCGACGTCCGCGACGGCCTCAAGCCCGTGCATCGCCGCGTGCTCTATGCCATGAGCGAGCTGGGCAACGACTGGAACAAGCCCTACAAGAAGTCGGCTCGCGTGGTGGGCGACGTCATCGGCAAGTACCACCCCCACGGCGACACGGCGGTGTACGACACCATCGTGCGCATGGCCCAGCCCTTCTCCCTGCGCTACCCGCTGGTGGACGGCCAGGGCAACTTCGGCTCCGTCGATGGCGATGCCCCGGCGGCCATGCGTTACACCGAGGTGCGCATGGCGCGCATCGCGCACGAGCTGCTGGCGGACATCGACAAGGAAACCGTCGACTTCGTCCCCAATTATGACGAGACCGAGCGCGAACCGGCGGTCTTTCCCACCCGCATCCCCAATCTGCTGGTCAACGGCTCCGCCGGCATCGCCGTGGGCATGGCGACCAACATCCCGCCCCACAACCTCACCGAGGTGGTGAACGCCTGCCTGGCCCTGATCGACGACCCGGCCATCGACATCAAGGCGCTGATGGAGATCCTGCCGGGGCCCGACTTTCCCACCGGCGCCATCGTCAACGGGGTGCGCGGCATCCACGAGGCCTACCACACCGGCCGTGGCCGCATTCAGGTGCGGGCCCGCACCGAGGTGGAGACCGACGACCGCAGCGGGCGCCAGACCATCGTGGTCACCGAGCTGCCCTACCAGGTCAACAAGGCCCGGCTGCTGGAGAAGATCGCGGAACTGGTCAAGGAGCGGAAGATCGAGGGCATCGCCAGCCTGCGCGACGAGTCGGACAAGGACGGCATGCGCATGGTCATCGAGCTGAAGAAGGGCGAGGTGGCCGAGGTGGTGCTCAACAACCTGTACCTGCACACCCAGCTGCAGACGGTGTTCGGCATCAACATGGTGGCCCTCAGCGACGGCCGGCCGCGGCTGATGAACCTCAAGGCCCTGCTGGAGGCCTTCATCCGCCATCGGCGCGAGGTCGTCACCCGGCGCTCGGTGTACGAGCTGCGCAAGGCGCGGGAGCGGGCCCACATCCTCGAGGGCCTGGCCGTCGCCCTGGCCAACATCGACGAGATCATCGCCCTGATCAAGGGCTCCCCCAACCGGGCCGCCGCCCGCCAGGGGCTGCTGGAGCGCACCTGGGCGCCGGGTGCCGTCACCGGCATGCTGGAACGGGCCGGTGCCGCGGCCTCGCGGCCGGAGGGACTGGACCCGGGGCTGGGGCTGGGCGCGGACGGCTATCGGCTGTCTGAGGCCCAGGCCCAGGCCATCCTCGACCTGCGCCTGCACCAGCTCACCGGGCTGGAACAGGACAAGATCCTGGACGAGTACCGTGGCCTGCTGGAGACCATCGACGAGCTGCTGGGGATCCTGGCCGATCCCAATCGGCTGATGGCGGTCATCCGGGAGGAACTGGTGGCGGTGCGCGACCAGTTCGGCGATGCCCGCCGCACCGAGATCCGGACCGCCCAGGTGGATCTCACCCTGGAGGACCTGATCACCGAGGAAGACGTGGTGGTCACCCTGTCCCACGCCGGTTACGTCAAGGCCCAGCCGCTGAACGAGTACCGCGCCCAGCGCCGCGGCGGCCGCGGCCGCGCCGCCACCCGGGTGAAGGAAGAGGATTTCGTCGACAAGCTGTTCATCGCCAGCACCCACGACACCATCCTGTGTTTCTCCAGCCGCGGCAAGCTGTACTGGCTCAAGGTCTACCAGGTGCCGCAGGCGGGGCCCCATGCCCGCGGCCGGCCGGTGGTCAACCTGCTGCCGCTGGAGGAGGGCGAACGTATCCATGCCATCCTGCCGGTGCGGGATTTCGCGGCCGACCAGTACGTCTTCATGGCCACCGCCAGCGGTATCGTCAAGAAGACCGCCCTCAGTCGCTTCTCGCGACCGCGCAGCGCGGGCATCATCGCCCTGGAGCTGCGCCCCGGCGACCAGCTGGTGGACGTCACCCTGACCGACGGCGAGGCCGAGGTGATGCTGTTCAGCAGCGGCGGCAAGGCCATCCGCTTCCACGAACGCGAGGTGCGGGCCATGGGCCGCACCGCCACCGGCGTGCGCGGTATCCGCCTGGCGGCGGGGCAGCGGGTGGTGGCCATGATCCTGGCCGATGGCGGCGACGTGCTCACGGCGACCGCCCACGGTTACGGCAAGCGCACCCGGGTGGGAGAGTATCCGCTGCAGGGCCGCGGCGGCCAGGGCGTGATCTCCATCCAGGCCAATGAACGCAATGGCGAGGTGGTGGGCGCGACCCTGGTGGGCGAGGAGGACGAGATCATGCTCATCAGCAACGCCGGCACCCTGGTGCGCACCCGCGTCGACGAGATCCCGCGGCTGGGGCGCAACACCCAGGGGGTGCGTCTCATCCGCCTGGGCGAGGACGAGCGCCTGGTGGGCCTCGCGCGCATCGCCGAGGAGGACGAGGACCCGGGCGAGTGAATGCGGCCCGGTTGCCGCCGGGCCACCCCTGGAACCGAACGCAGTCCAAGCAGGAGACCTGAATGTCGAGGGTATACAACTTCAGCGCCGGGCCGGCCATGCTGCCGGAGGCCGTGTTGCAGCGGGCCCGGGACGAGATGATGGAATGGCGCGACAGCGGCATGTCGGTGATGGAGATGAGCCATCGCGGCAAGGCCTTCGGCGCCATCGCGGAGAAGGCCGAGGCCGACCTGCGGCGGCTGCTGGCGATCCCCGACGACTACCGGGTGCTGTTCCTGCAGGGGGGTGCCAGCAGCCAGTTCGCCATGGTGCCGCTCAACCTGCTGCGTGGCCGCAACCGGGCCGACTATGTCAACACCGGCGCCTGGTCGAAGAAGGCCATCGCCGAGGCCCGGCGCTATGCCGAGATCAACCTGGCCGCCAGCAGCGAGGACGACGGTTTCCACCGGGCGCCGCCCCAGTCCGAGTGGTCGCTGGATCCGGAGGCGGCCTACGTCCATTACACCCCCAACGAGACCATCGGCGGGGTCGAGTTCCACTGGATCCCGGACACCGGCGACGTGCCCCTGGTGGCGGACATGTCGTCCACCATCCTGTCGCGGCCGGTGGACGTGAGCCGCTTCGGCGTCATCTACGCCGGGGCGCAGAAGAACGTCGGCCCGGCCGGCCTCACCCTGGTCATCGTGCGCGAGGACCTCATCGGCCATGCCCGGGAGGGCACGCCGACCATGTTCGACTATGCCACCCATGCCAAGAGCGGCTCCATGTACAACACCCCGCCGACCTATGCCTGGTACGTGGCGGGGCTGGTGTTCGAATGGATCCTGGAGCAGGGGGGGCTGGAGGCCATGGCCCGCCACAACCGGACCAAGGCCGAGCGGCTCTACGCCGCCATCGACGGTTCCGACTTCTACCACAACCCGGTGGAGCCGGCCTCCCGGTCCTGGATGAACGTCCCCTTCACCCTGGCCGACCCCGCGCTGGACGCCACCTTCCTGCAGGAGGCCGAGGCGGCCGGGCTCAGCACCCTCAAGGGGCACCGGTCGGTGGGCGGCATGCGCGCCAGCATCTACAATGCCATGCCCCAGGCCGGGGTCGATGCCCTGATCGCATTCATGCAGGATTTCGAGAGACGCCATGGCTGAACCGGTAACCACCACGACCGGCGCCGACGATGCGCCCAGCTTCAAGATCCTCACCCTGAACAACATCTCGGTGGTGGGGCTGGAACGCTTCCCGCGCGACCGCTACGAGATCGCCTCGGAGATCCAGCACCCCGATGCCATCCTGCTGCGCTCGTTCAACATGCATGGCATGGAGATCCCGCCCTCGCTCAAGGCGGTGGGCCGGGCCGGCGCCGGTGTCAACAACATCCCGGTGGCGGAGTTGAGCCAGCGCGGCATCGCCGTGTTCAACGCCCCCGGCGCCAACGCCAACGCGGTCAAGGAACTGGTGCTGGCGGGCATGCTGCTGGCGGCGCGCAACCTGTGCCAGGCCTGGGACTTCGTCAAGGGCCTGGAGGGGGACGACGAGGCCATCCGGCGCCAGGTGGAGGCGGGCAAGAAGCAGTTCGTGGGCTTCGAGCTGCCCGGCCGCACCCTGGGGGTCATCGGCCTCGGCGCCATCGGCGTCAAGGTGTGCAACGCGGCCCTCAAGCTGGGCATGGAGGTCTACGGCTATGACCCGGACATCACGGTGGAGCGCGCCTGGCAGCTGTCGTCGGAGGTGAAGCAGGCGGCCAGCGTGGACGACCTGCTGAGCCGGGTGGACGTGGTGAGCTTCCACGTGCCCCTGGTGGAATCCACCCGCCACATGATCGACAGCGAGCGGCTGCGCAGCATGCGCGAGGGCGCCACCATCCTCAACTTCTCCCGCGACGGCATCGTCGACGACGCGGCGGTGTGCGAGGCCCTGGACGCGGGCCGGATCGGCGCCTACGTGTGCGACTTCCCCAACAATCTCATCCGCCATCATCCCCGGGTCATCGCCCTGCCGCATCTGGGCGCCTCCACCCGGGAGGCGGAGGAGAACTGCGCCATCATGGTGGCGGACGAGGTGCGCGAGTACCTGGAGAACGGCAACGTCAGCCATTCGGTCAACTTCCCCACGGTGCAGGTGCCGCGCAACGGCGGTCACCGGCTGGCGGTGGTCAACGCCAACGTGCCCAACATGCTGGGGCAGATCTCCAGCGTGCTCGGCGCCGCCGGCCACAACATCCTCGACATGGTGAACAAGTCGCGGGGCGACATCGCCTACACCCTGGTGGACGTGGAGGACCGCCTGGGGCACTGCATCGACCAGCTCAGTGCCATCGAGGGCGTCCTCTCGGTGCGCGCGCTGCCCTGACCGCCCATGTCCGAGGAACGACCGGAGCGCATGAGCCACGAGGATCGCCTGCAGGCCATCCGCCGTCGCATCGACGAGATCGACGACCAGCTGCTGGCGCTGATCAGCCAGCGGGCGGAGTGCGCCCAGGCCGTGGCCGAGGTCAAGAGCGGGGCCGAGCCCGAGCCGACCTTCTATCGGCCGGACCGGGAGGCCCGCATCCTGCGCCGTATCCGCGAGCAGAACCCCGGGCCGCTGTCCGACGACACCGTCGCCCTGCTGTTCCGCGAGATCATGTCCGCCTGCCTGGCCCTGGAACAGCCCCTGCGCATCGCCTACCTGGGCCCTGAGGGCACCTTCACCCACGCCGCCGCGCTCAAGCACTTCGGCCAGTCGGTGACCACCACCGCCCTCGATGCCATCGACGCCGTGTTCCGCGAGGTGGAGGCGGGGACCGCCGACTACGGCGTGGTGCCGGTGGAGAACTCCACCGAGGGCGTGGTCAGCCACACCCTGGACATGTTCCTGCGCGCGCCGGTGCGCATCTGTGGCGAGGTGCTGCTGCGGGTGGAACTCAACCTGCTGGGGGGCGCGGAACGCCTGGAGGACGTGCGGCGCATCCTGGCCCATCCCCAGGCCCTGGCCCAGTGCCGCGGCTGGCTGGATGCGCACCTGCCCCGGGCCGAGCGCCTGCCGGCGGCCAGCAACGCCGAGGCGGCGCGCCAGGTACACGGCGTGCCCGATGCCGCCGCCCTGGCCAGCCTGGCGGCTGCCGAGCGCTACGACCTGCGGCCGCTGGCGCGCAACGTCGAGGACGAGCCCGGCAACAGCACCCGCTTCCTGGTCATCGGCCGCGAGCCGGTGCCGCCCAGCGGGCGTGACAAGACCACCCTGCTGGTGTCGGTGCGCAACCGCCCCGGTGCCCTGCACGGCCTGCTGGAGCCCATGGCCCGGCACGGCATCAGCATGACCCGCATCGAATCCCGCCCCTCGCGCCAGGCCCTGTGGGACTACGTCTTCTTCGTCGACATCGAGGGTCACGAGGCGGACGTGGAGGTGCGCCGCGTGCTGCAGGAACTGGAGGAGCGGGCCAGCCTGCTGCGGGTGCTGGGTTCCTACCCGCGGGCGGGGGACTGAGCCATGGCGGCCCGGCCCCCGGTCAAGCGCGCCATGCCCGGCATCCTCGGCCTGCGGCCCTACGAGCCGGGCAAGCCGCTGGAGGAACTGGCGCGGGAATACGGCATCCGGGATGCGATCAAGCTGGCCTCCAACGAG
>JALWSQ010000088.1 GCA_026993645.1 Thiohalobacter sp. | reverse complement strand
GGCCGAGGCCGCGCTGGCCGCCTTCGACCTGCTCGCCCTGCGCGAGCGGGAGGTCCACCGGCTGTCCGGCGGTGAGCGCCAGCGCCTGGCCATCGCCACCCTGTTCGCGCAGGATCCGGCGGTGATGCTGCTGGACGAACCCACCCATTACCTGGACCTGCGGCACGAGGTGCAGGTCATGCAGCGGCTGCGGGAACGGGCGGACGCCGGTAGCCTGGTGATCATGGTGCTGCACGATCCCAACCTGGCCGCCCGCTGGGCCGACGGCTGCCTGCTGCTGGCGGGGGAGGGGCGGGCCGAGCATGGCCGCTGCGCGGCGCTGCTGACCACCGAACGCCTCGGCCGCCTGTACCAGCAGCCGTTGCGCGCCCTGGGCGGGGAATCACCGCCGCTCTGGGTGCCGGATACCGGCCGCGGCCCGGATCGCGGCGGGGCCTGAGAAGGGCGGTGGCGCCCGGTCAGAAGTGGGGTTTCTCCGGGGCCTGGCGGTAGCGTTCGATGCTGTCCATGATCTCGGCCCGGGCCTCGTCGATGTCGCCCCAGCCTTCCACCCGCACCCACTTGCCCTCGTCCAGATCCTTGTAGTGCTCGAAGAAATGGGCGATCTGGTCCAGCAGCAGCGGGGGCAGGTCGTGGCAATCGCGGATACCACGGAACATGCTGCACAGCCGGTCGATGGGCACCGCCAGCACCTTGGCGTCGTCACCCGATTCGTCGGTCATCTTCAGCACGCCGACCGGGCGGCAGCGCACCACCGAGCCGGTGATCAGCGGGACCGGGGTGACCACCAGGACGTCCGCCGGGTCGCCATCGGTGGACAGGCTGTGCGGCAGGTAGCCATAGTTGCAGGGGTAGTGCATGGCCGTGCTCATGAAACGGTCCACGAACATGGCGCCGGTGGCCTTGTCCACCTCGTACTTGACCGGTTCCCCATGGGCCGGGATCTCGATGATGACGTTGATCTCGTCCGGCAGCCGGTCGCCGGGGGTGACGTTTTCCAGGGTCATGCCGATCTCCAGTGTGGAATCCAGGGCCGCGCGGACCGCGGGGGCTCACAGCCCGCTGCGGTCGATGCCGTACTTCTTCATCTTCTGCCACAGGGTCTTGCGGCTGATGCCCAGGGCGGCGGCGGTCTCCTTGATCCGGAGATCGTGGTCGCGCAGTGTGGCGACGATGTATTCGGCCTCGTTCCGCTGCAGGTAATCGTTGAGGTCGGTGCCGCCGTCCGGTTCGGGTCCGTGGGCCTGGTGCTGGAAGTCCTCGGGGAAGAGGGTTTCACCCTGCCCCAGGATGCAGGCCCGCTGGATCCTGTTCTCCAGTTCCCGCGCATTGCCCGGCCAGTCCTGGCGCGCCAGCCAGGCGGTGGCCGCCGGGGAAAGCCGCCGGGTCCGCTCGGGATGGGCCTGGTTGTAGCGGTGCACGAAGCGTTCCGCCAGCCAGGCGATGTCCCCCCGGCGCTGGCGCAACGGCGGGATCTCCACCTGGACGACATTGATGCGGTAGTAGAGATCCTCGCGGAAGCGGTGTTCGGCCACGAGCCGGTCCAGGTCCTGGTGTGTCGCCAGCAGGATGCGGCTGTGCACCGGGCAGCTGGTCTTGCCGCCGAGGCGGTTGAAACGGCGCTCCTGCAGGATGCGCAGCAGCGTGGGCTGCAGTTCGATGGGCATGTCGCCGATCTCGTCGAGAAACGCGGTTCCCCCGGCGGCCCGTTCGAACAGCCCCAGGTGGCGTCGTTCGGCGCCGGTGAAGGCCCCCTTCTCGTGGCCGAACAGCTCCGCTGCCATGAGGGTCGGGGGGATGGCGGCGCAGTTGACGGCCTCGAACGGACCCTGGTGACCCTGCAGGTCGTGCAGGTAACGGGCGGCCACCTCCTTGCCCACGCCCGATTCGCCGTGAAACAGGACCGGGACGTCCGGATGGGCCGCCAGGCACACCAGTTGTTCCTCCACCCGGCGCATGGCGTCGGACACCCCCAGGGCGCGGCTGCCGGAGCGGGGATCCACGGCCCGGGCCCGTACCAGCACCTGGTCCAGCCGTTGCAGCAGCTCGCGGATGTCCAGCGGCTTGGTGAGATAGTCCTCGGCGCCCTGCTTGAGCAGGGCGACGGCCTGGTCGATGGTCCCGTAACCGGTGATGAAGATGACCGGTACCCGGAACCCATCGTCCCGGTGCAGCAAGGACATGATGCTGGCGCCGTCCCCGTCGGGCAGGCGGATGTCGCTGATGATGGCGTGATGCGGCCCATCGGCGAGCCCCTGGCGGGCCTGGCCGAGGGTGCGGTACCAGTCCACCCCGTAGCCCTCGATCTGGAGCCGTTCCGCCAGGGACTCCCCCATGATGGGGTCATCCTCCACCAGCGCGATATGAAATCCTGGTGTCTGCATCCTCATCCTCCTCCGCTGCCTTGGCCGGGTGTCCCGTCCCGATCGGCAGGGTGATGGTGAAACCGGTTCTCTGCCGGTTGCTGTCAACCTCGATCCGTCCCTTCAGCTGAGTCACGATCTGGTAGGTGATCCACAGCCCCAGGCCGGTGCCCCCCGGCTGAAGGCTGTGGAAAGGCTCGAAGATGTGCGCCCGCTGGTCGGCCGGGATGGGCGGCCCGGTGTTGCTCACGTCGATGAGCAGGCTGCCGTCGCGCTGTGCCACCCGCACCCGGACCTCGCCCCCGTCCTCCACCGCGGTCATGGCATTGGTGACCAGGTTCATGAGGACCTGCCTCACCGCCGTGGCCGGCACATCCAGTTCGCCGTGGAGCAGGCCCTGCCAGTGGACCCGGTCCGCGACATGGCCACGCTGGCTCTCCACCAGGGTGCGCACGTCGTCGATGTCGCTCTGGCGCAGGGGCCGGTTCTCGATCCTGCTCTCGATGAGCAGGGCGGACACCGTGTCCCGGATATGGTACAGGCCCCGTTCCAGCAGGTCGAGGAAGGGCCGTGGATTCTCGCCCCGGGCCAGCCGGGTACGCCAGGTGTCGAGGGCGACCAGCATGCCGCCCACCGGGTTGTTGATCTCGTGGGCGACGCCGGCCGCCAGGCGGCCGATGGCGGCCAGCCGTTCCTGCGCCATGACCTGGCGCTCCAGGGCCTGTTTCTCGCGCAGGCCCTGGAGCATCTTGTGGAACTGCTGCCCGAGCTCGCCGATCTCGTCCTTGCCTTCGTAGACCTTGCATTCCAGGGTGGCGATGTCGGCGGTGCGCAGCTTGCGCATGCAGTGGGCCAGTTCCACCAGTGGCCGGATGATGTAGCTGCCCCAGTACCAGCCCAGCAGGGACAGGGGCAGCAGCACCAGGACGACCGGCCAGGTGCCGCTGCGAAGGATCTGGGTGAACCTCGCCCAGAAGGTTCGCACGGGATAGGAGATGATCAGTGCCCCCTGGTAGGTGTTCTCCGAGTACAGCCCGCGCGCCAGTACCAGGTGGTTGCGGCTCTCCGCGGTCAGGGTCTGGTGCCCGGCACGGGCCAGTCGTTGCACCAGCCGGGTGTAGAAGCCATCCATCAGGCGATCGCCGGTGTGGAAGCCATCCGGGTGGCTGCTGGCGAAGATGGTGCCCCCGGCGTCGGTCAGCACCATCAGCAGCCGGTCCTGCGTCCCGGGCAGGGCTTGGCCGGGACCCGGGCCCCGCAGCAGGCTGTAGGCGAGCCAGACGTCGTCATGCTTGAGTGCCTGGCTGAGTACCGGTGTCAGGGCCAGGGCCAGGCGCTTGCCCTCGGCGATGCGGTCCTGGACGATGTTGCGATAGGCCTCGAAGCTGAGGGCGATGCCCAGCACCACCACCGTCACCAGGGAGGCGGCGACCAGGCTGAGAGGGATGCGGATCTTGTAGCTCAGGGTCGTCATGTCTGCCGCAGCCAGCCCAGGTGGGCGCTCAGGGTCTTCCACATGCCCTCGATGCCGGCGAACAGGGCGTCGCTGCCCGGGGTGAAACCATCGAGGCCCAGCTCCCGCAACAGCAGGCGACCCTGGAGGTCCCCGGTCATGCCGGTGAGGATCCGCTGCAGCTGCTGCTTCTTCGACTGGGGCAGGGTATTGCGGACGACGATGGGGGGGAAGGCGAATGCCGGTGAACGTTCGATGACGACCGTGTTCCTGACCACCTCGGGATGGTGGACGCGGTACTGTTCCCAGATGTAGCTGTCCACCGCGCCAGCATCCGCCAGCCCGCTGGCCACGGCATCCACCGTGTTCCGGTGGGCCCAGGTGAAGAAGGTCTTACGGAAGAACCGCTGTGGTCGGATCCCGAGCTGGTAGAAACGGTAGGTCGGATAGAGGTAGCCGGAGTTGGAGTCCGGGTCCGAGTAGGCGAACACGCGGCCCTTGAGCTGCTGGATGCGTTGGATACCCTCCAGCCGGTGGTTGCGGATGATGAACGAATGGTAGGTGGGCTTGCCCCCGTAGACGGGGACCGCGACCAGTTCCATGTACGGCCGGTTGCGGACATAGGGATAACCGCAGACCCAGGCGGCATCGAGCTGCTCGTCGAGCAGGGCGTCGGTGATGTCGCGGTACTTGAGTCGCTGGACGAAGGTGAGCCGGGTGTGCAGCCGGGCCTCGAACCATTGCTTCCACTGGTTGAGGAAACCCAGCTGATCGTCGAGGATCACCGGCGTCAGGCCGAACGCCATGCCGTCGCGGGCCGGGGCTGGCAGGGCGGCGGCCAGGGGCAGGCTGGCCAGGAGGCGCAGCAGTCGGCGACGGCGGTGGTCCATGGGGCTGCCGGCCCTGGCCTAGCCGCCGGTCTGGGCCATGAAGCGGACGATCTGCCCGGGGTGCTCGCGAAACTCGTGGCGTTCCGGTTTCTCGGCGATGGCCCGGCGGATCGCATCCTGCAGGGTGGCCCGGTCGGCGCCCTGGCGCAGCAGGGGCCGGAAGGGAACGGCGTGATCCTGGCCGAGACAGAGGTAGAGGGTGCCCGCGGCGCTGAGGCGTACCCGGTTGCAGGTGGCGCAGAAGTGCTGGGAGATGGGCGTGATGAAGCCGATGTTGAGCCCGGTCTCGGCGATGCGGTAGTTGCGGGCGGGGCCCCCGCCGTCGATCATCTCCGGCACCAGCGTATAGCGGTCGGCCAGGGCCTCCTTGACCCGGTTCAGGTCCACGTAGCGCGCCCGCGCCGCCTGGCCGGTCGTTCCCATGGGCATGGTCTCGATCAGCCGCAGGACGAAGTCCTGGGCCGAGCAGAACTCGATCATGGCGTCGAGTTCGTCGTCGTTGATGCCACGCATGACCACCATGTTGATCTTGATGGGGCGGAAGCCCGCGGCGCGGGCCGCCGCCAGCCCGTCCAGCACCCGCTCCAGCCGGCCACCGGTGATGGCATGGAAGCGGTCGTGGCGCAGGCTGTCCAGGCTGACATTGAGCCGGCGGATGCCGGTCCGGCGCAGGGGTTCGGCCAGGCGGGTGAGCTGGGTGGCATTGGTGGACAGCGAGAGATCCTGCAGCCCCGCGATCCGTCCCAGCCGGTCCGCGATGTCGACGATCTGGGGTCGGGTCAGGGGCTCACCACCGGTCAGCCGCACACGCCGCACACCCAGCCCGACCATGGCCGAGACGAAACGCTCGATCTCCTCCGGGTGCAGCCAGTGGTCCGCCGAACCCTTGTTGCGGTAGCCCTTGGGCAGGCAGTAGGCGCAGCGCAGGTCGCAGCGGTCCGTGACCGAGAGGCGCAGGTATTCGATCCGCCGGTGGAAGGCATCGACCAGGACGGGGTCGTTCTCGTTGTCATGCTGCATGGCGTGATTCTCCTGGATCCCTTGCCTATTCTTAGCCGAGCACCGCCCACTTTACAACCCCGGTCGCTGGAGGTAAACGCCGGATTTTTCAGTGTTTCGAGCGCCGGATCCACGGCGCGGTGGCGGCCGGGTAACCCCGGCCCGCACGGGCGTTACCCACGGGTAACCTCGGTGGGAGGTGATGGCCTGCCATGGCCCGTCTCCCGCCTGGGTCCGGTTCGAATGACTATAAAAAAAGATCCGAGAAACAAAGGGAAACCTGGCATGGCTTGATGAAGGTCCGGTTCTGGCCTGCTCCTTGCACCAGGGCATCCCGAACCCCCGCACCAGCCCCGGTGCCCCGGGGTTCGGCGGTAGCAAGAATCCATAAACATCTTCGGTGGAGAGGACACTCATGCAAGGATCTCATCGCATCAAGACCCTCGTGGCGGCCATGGCCGCCGCCCTGCTCGCGACGGGCAACGCGGACGCCCTGGAAGTCGATCTCTACGGCGTCGCCCACCTCTCGGTGGACAGCAACGACGACGGCAACACCAGCCAGGTGTACGTGGCCAGCAACTCCTCACGGCTCGGTTTTCGTGGCAACCAGCCCTTGGCCTCCGGGTTCAAGGCCGTGTTCCAGTACGAGGCCGGAGTCGATCTCACCGGCCGCGGCACCAATGATGGCAATGGCGGCGGCAGCAGCAACAACCTGTTCAGCACGTCACGCGATGCCTTCGTCGGCCTGGCCGGCCCCTTCGGCACGGTGATGGCGGGGCGCCTGGGTGTGCTCAACCAGTGGGTGTACGACTACAACCTGTTCGCCGACCAGGTCGGTGACCTGGGCAACATCTGGGGTGGCACCGGCATCCCCGGCAGGTTGAATGGCACGGTGGCCTATGCCACGCCCAAGATCGCCGACGTGGTGGATGGTCTTTTCGCCTACCATCCCGAGAGCGGTACCAACAACGCCGACGACTATGTCATCAAGGTCAACTACGGCGACGACCGGGGCATCAAGCTCGGCCTGGCCTATGCCAGCGTCGGCAGCGGCAACCCAAACTTCGTTGGAACGAACGACCAGACCGCATTCGCCCTGACCGGCAGCTACAGCATGGGGGATTTCACCGTCGGCGCCGGTTACCAGAAGGATTCCAATGTGAAAGGGGCGAGCAACGACGATCGTGATGGCTACACCCTCGGTGCCAGCTACCGGTTCAACGGCAATACCACGGTCAAGGCCCAGTACGTCACCAGCAACGCGAACCTGGCCAACATGGACGCGAACATGTGGGCCCTGGGTGTGGACTATGCCCTGGACAAGTCCACCACCATCTACCTGGCCTACTCGAGCACCAGCAACGATCCCCTGGCGACCTTCACGGCCAACGATTATGGCCATGGCCAGGCGGTAAATCCAGG
>JALWSQ010000087.1 GCA_026993645.1 Thiohalobacter sp. | reverse complement strand
CCAGGGTGCCCTTCACCAGCGGCAGGTCGATGGTCTTGCCGCTGCGCTGATCCGTCAGTTTCAGGGTGCGGTCGGACATGGCAGGATCCTCAGCCGGCCTGCTCCACCGCGCCGGCCGGCGGCATGGGGGGATAGTGGGCGGGATAGTCCGCCCGCGCCGCGCCCGAGTCCACCGCCGCCCGGGCGATGGCCGGCGGGACCCAGTCGATGAGGCGCGGGTCCGTGGGCTTGGGAATGATGTAGTCCGGCCCGAATTCCAGGTGATCCAGGTCGTAGGCGGCCAGCACCTCGGGCACCACCGGGGCCTGGGCCAGCAGCCGCAGCGCGTGCACCGCGGCGATCTTCATGGGCACGTTGATGCTGCGCGCGCGCACGTCCAGGGTGCCGCGGAAGATGAAGGGGAAGCCGAGCACGTTGTTGACCTGGTTGGGGTAGTCCGAGCGACCCGTGGCCATGATCAGATCCGAGCGCACCGCCAGGGCGGTGTCGTGGGCGATCTCCGGATCCGGGTTGGACAGGGCGAACACCACCGGTCGGTCGGCCATGGAGGCCAGCATCTCCGGTGTGACCAGGTTGGGGCCGGACACCCCGATGAAGACGTCGGCGCCGCGCATGGCATCGGCCAGGGTGCGGCGGTCGGTCTCCACCGCCAGGCTGGCCTTGAAGGCGTTGAGTCCCGGGCGCCCGCAATGGATCACGCCCTTGCGGTCCACCATGAGGATGTTCTCCCGCCGTGCGCCCAGTTCCACCAGCAGCTGGCTGGAGGCGGTCCCGGCGGCGCCGGCGCCGAGACAGACGATGCGCGCGTCCTCCAGCCGCTTGCCCTGCAGTTCCAGGGCGTTGAGCAGCCCGGCGGCGATGATGATGGCGGTGCCGTGCTGGTCGTCGTGGAACACCGGGACGTCCAGGCGTTCGATCAGGGCCTGTTCGATGCCGAAGCAGTGGGGCGCCGCGATGTCCTCCAGGTTGATGCCACCGAAGCCGCCGGCGATGCGGGCCACCGTTTCGACGAAATCCTCCGGGCTCTCGGCCTCCACCTCGATGTCGAACACGTCGATGTCGGCGAACCGCTTGAACAGTACCGCCTTGCCCTCCATCACCGGCTTGCCGGCGCGGGGGCCCACATCCCCCAGGCCCAGCACCGCGGTGCCGTCGGTGACGACCGCCACCAGGTTGCCCTTGTTGGTGTAGCGGAAGATCTCGTCCGGGTTCTCGGCGATGCGCCGCACCGGTTCCGCCACCCCGGGGGTGTAGGCCAGCGACAGGTCCCACTGGGTGTCACAGGGCTTGGTCAGACGCGTGGCGGTCTTGCCCGGGGTGGGATGGGCGTGGTACTCGAGGCTGGCCTGCTTGAGTTTCTCGGTCATGATGGCGGTGTGGAAGGTCCCTGGTGAAACGCCCATCATACCAGACCGGCCGAGCGGCTGTCCGGACGGCGGAGCCGTCGCCTGCCGCTAGCGGACGATCTTGATGATCTGCCCCGGCCGGGGTTCCCCGTCGGGGTAGAGGGCGTTGAGCAGGCGCAGGCGGGTGGCCGCGAAGCGGCCCAGCGGCGAGTGCCGGGCCAGATCCTCGAACCGGGTGTGGGGGCCGGCGTACATCAGGCGGATACGCATGGGTTGGGCCAGTGCCCTCTCCTCCGGCCGCAGCCGGTGGAAGCTGCGGGCGGTCGCCAGGGTTTCCTCGTCGTAGCGGTAGGGGTCCCCCGCATCCTTGGAAACCCCCTCGAAAACCAGCACCTTGCGGGCCCGGTAGAAGATCACGAAGCGCACCGGGCGACGCCCGAACGAGGTCTTGGCCGGGGCGATGGCGGTGTAGCCCGGCATGCCGTGCAGGCGGATGGACTGGCCGTGGCTCAGGTCGTGGAGATGGAGGCGGCGGCGCAGGAAGGCCCGTGGCGGCATGCGCAGGTTGCGGTCCGCCATGTGGAAGCTGATCATGCCGTCGCTGGCGGGGGCGATGGCCACCACCCGGTCCGGGTGGTTCTCCAGCCGCCAGCCGCGGGGGAAGAAGATCGCGAAGTCCAGCCCCTGGTGGTAGAAGCGGTTGCCGCGGCGGATGCCGTCCGCGGCCCGGTCACCATACACCAGGCCGTCGAGGTGGTGGAGGAAGTGCGAAGGCTTGTCCGGTAACCAGTGTTTCCGGCCCAGGCGGGCCGCCTCCGCCACCACGGCCTGCAGCCGGCGGTCGTTGTCCGGGTGGGTGGCGAACAGGCCGTGGTAGACGTGGGCCTCGCGGTGTTCGGCCTTGGCACGGGCCTTCTCGAACCCTTCCTGTGCCTTGAGCAGCCGGATGACGCGGATCATGGCGTGGGGATCGTAGCCGGTGCGGGCCAGGTACTTGGCCCCCAGGCGGTCGGCCTCCAGCTCGTGTTCGCGGCCGTAGCCGCGGATCACCGCCGTCCCCAGGATCCGCGTCAGGTCCCCCGTGGCCTGGATCCCGGTGGTGCCGGCGAGCACCGCCCCCACCAGCCCGGTGAGGGTGGCGGCCGTGTACTGGCGCACGGCGTGGCGGGCCGCCACGTGGCCGATCTCGTGGCCCAGCACCGCCGCCAGCTCGGCCTCGGTGTTCAGGTACGCCAGCAGCCCGCGTTCGATGTAGATGTAACCCCCGGGCAGGGCGAAGGCGTTCACCTGGGGCGAATCCAGCAGGGTGAAATGATAGACCAGGTTGGCGCGGTCGCTGTGCCGGGCCACGGCATCGCCGACGTTCTGGATGTAGCGCTGCAGGCGCGGATCATCGTAGGCCGGCTGTTGTTTCAGCACCTGGCGGTTGAGATCCCGGCCCAGCATGATCTCGGCATCCTCCGACATCAGCACCAGGTCCTTCTGGCCGCTCACCGGGTTGGTGGCGCAGCCGGGCAGGATCAGGACGAGCAGCAGCCAGGCGGCCCAGCGGGCCAGGTACAGGGGGGTCGGGTCGAGGGATGGCCGGTTCATGTGCCCTATTGTCGAAGCACCCGGGCGCCTTGCCAAGCGGTCATGGCGCTTGCAGCGGTTTGCAGCGGGGGTTCAGTCCAGCACCCGCAGGGCGGAGGGGTGGCGGATGCGCATGCGGCGCTCGCCGTGGCGCCGGTGGATCCAGCCCATGGCCTCCACCCGCCGGCCCTGCAGCCGGGTCGGGTCGTAGCTTCGGAACCAGCGCAGGTCCTGTTGCTGGATGTAGAGCGCCACCTTGCCCGGAAGATCCAGCCACAGGCGGTGCCGGCCCCGGCCGAGGTGGCGCACCCGGCCGCGCACGATGTGGAATCCATGCGCCCGGGCGGGCAGGGCGCGGGCCGCCACCGGCCGGTAGCGCGGGTAGCGCCAGATGCCGCGCCGTTCGCGCCGCGCCGCCGCGGCCGCCTTGCCGTAACAGCCGGCATGCCAGACGTTGGGTGGGATCACCAGGGGCACGCCCCGCCCCTCGCGCAACAGCCGGGCCGTGACGCTGTCGCCGTCCGGCAGGAACAGGTGTGCCAGCAGCCGGCCATAGCGGTCGTGGCGGTCCAGATCGTAGCGCAGGCCGAGACGCCGCCCGGCCCGGCGCACCAGGGCGCGCAGCCGGTCCCGGGCCGCCACCGCCCCCGGCTGGGTGGCGTGGCCGTCGCGTCCCATCTCCGGGGCGTCCATGCCGATCAACCGCACCCGGCGCCCGTCGGTCAGGGTCAGGGTATCGCCGTCGTAGACATAGTCCACCCGTACCTGGGCATCCAGGTGGTCGGGCGGGCAGAGGGCGGCCGCCGGCAGGCGGGCAGGCAGCCCCACCAGCAGCAGGAACGCCAGCAGCGCCGGTCCCCGCCGGGCGCGCCGACCGTTCCCAGACGCAGCAGGGGCGCACCCCCGCGGGCGCGCCCCTGCCTCGATGACCCGGCCGCCCATGGGGCGCCGGCTTATTTCAGGCCGTACTTGCGCCGGAACTTGTCGACCCGGCCGCCGGTATCCACGATCTTCTGCTTGCCGGTGAAGAAGGGGTGACACTTGGAGCAGACCTCCACCTGGAGGTCGTGACCGGCCGTGGAACGGGTCTGGAAGCTGTTGCCACAGCTGCAGGTGACCGTGATTTCCGCGTATTCGGGATGGATGCCCTGTTTCATCTTCTGTGTCCTGCTGGTTGCGACCGCGGCCCGCCCGCGGGGGCCGGAAGGCGCGAAATCATACGCCAAAGCCCGCTCTCGGGCAACCATCGCCCTCGATCAGGGCATGGCCGAATTGGCTGAATACGGAAGTCCTGTGATTTCGTAGGATGGGCAAAGGAGCGCAGCGACGTGCCCATCAGCACCCCACGACTGTCATGATGGGCACGGCCCTTCGGGCTTTTGCCCATCCTACCAATTCCTCGAGCAGCCGCAGTCCCGCGCGTACGACATCGCTCACAGATGCGATCCGGGGGTCATGGGCCGCATTTCTTGATCCAGCGCAGGTTTCCATGCAATGGCGCTGGCCATTCCCGCTGGTATCGTATAAGTATATCGTTGTATGCTTAATTAACGAGACAAGCCGTACAAGCTCAGCCACGTTGGAGGAACTGCCATGACGACCGAACTCCTGGAATGCCAGCTGCGTGAGAACACCCAGATCGATCCCGCCGACGTCGCGCGCATCGCCCTGGGCCTCAAGTCCCTCGCGGCCTACTCGAGCCTGGCCTACGACCACGACGACGATCCCGAGGATCTGCAGGAGGTCGTGGACCAGGGGCTGGAGGCCATCGAGCGCATCTTCGAGTGCTGAGGTGCCGCCGTCGGGGCGGGCAGGGAGCCCCCTGCCTGCCCCGGCCCTCCCTCCTGTCGATTGTTCATAAACAATAGCTTGCGGCCCATGCCGCCGGGCAGGCGGCCGTGCGCGTCAAATAGATGACACCCGTGCCCCGTCGTGGTAGAGTGAAGGGGTCAGAACAACAAGGGACGCGAGACGTCCCTGGATCACAACGAGGGGCCGGTGGCTCGAGGCCCCCGCAACCGAGGGGAGACGACCCATGGCCGAACGTCCCGCATTCGATTTCGATCACTGGTCCCGCCTGGCCAAGGAAGACCCGGAGGATTTCGAGGCCCAGCGCCGGGCCGTGGTGGAACGGGCCATCGCCCGGGCCCCGGCCCACGCCCAGGCCCGCCTGCGGCGCCTGCAGTGGAAGCTGGACCAGATCCGCGCCACCTCCGGCACCCCCATGGCCGCCTGCCTGCAGATGCAGCGCCTGATGTGGGAACGCATCACCGGCCCGCGCGGCCTGCTCGAGGCCCTCACCATGGATCCCCGCAAGCTCGAATCCCAGCCCCCGCCGCCCAACGTCCTGCGCCTGCGGCGCGAGGACTGAAGCCGGACATTCGGTTGCCGGCGCGACCCGCCCCGTGGGGGCGTTCCTTGGGCCGCCCTCAGGGGGCCGGATGCTGGCCGGGCCACTGCCAGTCGCGGATTTCCGGCATGTCCTCACCGTGTCGGGTGATGTATTCCCGGTGTTCCACCAGGCGATCGTGCATGGCCTGATGCAGGTGACCGGCCCGGTCCTTCAATAGCGGCACCCGGTCGGCCACGTCCATCACCAGGTGGAAACGATCCAGATCGTTGCGCACCACCATGTCGAACGGCGTGGTGGTGGTGCCTTCCTCCTTGTAACCGCGTACGTGCAGATGTTCGTGGAAGGCACGCCGGTAGGTGAGCCGGTGGATCAGCCAGGGATAGCCGTGGAAGGCGAAGATCACGGGGATGTCCGTGCCGAACAGGGCATCGAAGTCGGCATCCGGCAGCCCATGGGGGTGTTCCTCGTGCGGCTGCAGGGTCATCAGGTCCACGACATTGACCACCCGGATCCGCAATTCCGGTGCATGCCGGTGGAGAATGTCCACCGCGGCCAGGGTCTCGATGGTGGGCACGTCGCCGCAACAGGCCATGACCACGTCCGGCTTGTCGTCCTGGTCGTTGCTGGCCCACTCCCAGATGCCGATGCCGGCGCTGCAGTGCCGGATGGCGGCATCCATGTCCAACCACTGGGGTTCCGGTTGCTTGCCGGCGACGATCACGTTGACCAGGTTGCGCGAGTTCAGGCACTCGTGGGCCACGTACAGCAGGCAGTTGGCGTCGGGCGGCAGGTAGACGCGCACGATGTCGGCCTTCTTGTTGACCACGTGGTCGATGAAGCCCGGATCCTGGTGGGAGAAACCATTGTGGTCCTGGCGCCAGACATGCGAGGTGAGCAGGATGTTGAGCGAGGCGATGTCTGCCCGCCAGGGGATCTCGTTGCACACCTTCAGCCACTTGGCATGCTGGTTGAACATGGAGTCCACGATGTGGATGAAGGCCTCGTAGCAGGAGAACAGCCCGTGGCGGCCGGTGAGCAGGTAGCCCTCCAGCCAGCCCTGGCAGGTGTGTTCGGACAGGATCTCCATCACCCGCCCATCCGGTGCCAGGTGGTCGTCGTCGTCCCGCTTCTCGGCCATCCAGGTCCGGTCCGTCACTTCGAACAGGGCGGACAGCCGGTTGGAGGCCGTCTCGTCGGGGCCGAAGACCCGGAAGTTGGCGCTGTCCAGGTTGAGCCGCATGACCGCCGCCAGGTAGTCGCCGAGGCGCCGGGTGGCCTCGCCCAGAACGGCGCCCGGTGACGCCACCGGCAGCGCGAAGTCACGGTAGTCGGGCAGGCTCAGGGGTTTCAACAGCAGCCCGCCGTTGGCATGGGGGTTGGCGCCCATGCGGCGGTCGCCTGCGGGCGCCAGGGCCGCGATTTCCGGGCGCAGCCGGCCCTGTTCGTCGAACAGGGTCTCCGGCTCGTAACTTTTCATCCACTGTTCCAGGAGGCGCAGGTGCTCGGGCGTGGTGGCATCGGGGATGGGCACCTGGTGCGCCCGCCAGTAGCCTTCGACCTTGAGCCCGTCCACCTCTTTGGGACCGGTCCAGCCCTTGGGTGTGCGCAGGACGACCATGGGCCAGCGTGGCAGGCCGCGCTGGCCCTGTTCCCGGGCCCGACGCTGGATGTCACGGATTTCCTCGATACTGGCATCGAGTGCGGCGGCCAGCTGCTGATGGACCCGCATGGGATCGTCGCCGGCGACGATACGTGGCCGGTAGCCATAACCCTCGAACAGGCGCAGCAGATCCTGTTCCTCGATCCGCGCCAGCACGGTGGGGTTGGCGATCTTGTAGCCATTGAGGTGCAGTACCGGCAGCACGGCCCCGTCGCGGGCCG
>JALWSQ010000086.1 GCA_026993645.1 Thiohalobacter sp. | reverse complement strand
GCCAGTGCCCGCTGGTAGTCGCCACCTGCCCGGTCCAGGTAGAGGCGGAGGATGGCGCAGCCATAGCGGATGTTGGTGCGGATGTCGAACAGGTCGTCGTCGGGACGGCCGATCGCCCGCACCCAGAAGGGCATGACCTGCATCAGGCCGCGGGCGCCACTGTCGGAGATGGCGAAGCGGTCGAAATCGCTTTCCACCTCGATGATGGCCAGCACCAGTTCCGGCGGCAGGCCGGCCCGGGTCGCTTCCTGGTGCACCGTGCGCAGGATGGTCAGTCGTTCCGCCGCCGGGATCCGTCGCCAGCGTTGCAGCCGATGGGCCATGTCGGTGAGCCAGACCTCGGCATCGAAGCGGTCCTGGAAGCTGTCCGCCCGGGCGATGGCGGCGGCGAGCAGCCGGCGCAGCTCGGGGTCGGGCCGGGCCTGGGTGCCGGCCGGGGCGGTCGGCAGGGTGCAGGCGAGGGCCAGGCCGAGCAGCAGGGCCGCGGACCGGGAGGGGGTTGTGCGCGGAAGGGCCATACCCCCAGGGTATCGCCCCGGCCGTCTCAGTCCTTGAACCGGGCCAGGATCTCGTCGATGGGGACCCGCTCGGCGTCGCGTTCGTGGCCGCGCTTGTACTCGACCAGCCCCTGGTCCAGGTTGCGCTCGCCCAGGATCACCCGGTGGGGGATGCCGATCAGTTCCATGTCCGCGAACATGACCCCGGCGCGCACGTCACGGTCGTCGAACAGCACCTCGATGCCGGCATCCAGGAAATCCGCGTACAGTCGCTCCGCCGCCTCCCGCACCCGCGCCGACTTGCGCATGTTCATGGGCAGCAGGGCGACCCGGAAGGGGGCGATGGGTTCCGGCCAGAGGATGCCCCGGTCGTCGTGGTTCTGCTCGATGGCGGCGGCCACCACGCGGGAGACCCCGATGCCGTAGCAGCCCATGATCATGGGCACCTCGCGGCCCCGTTCGTCCAGCACCGTGGCCTTGAGCGCGGCCGAGTACTTGTCGCCCAGCTGGAAGATGTGGCCCACCTCGATGCCGCGCGCGATGCGCAGCCGGCCCCTGCCATCCGGGCTGGGATCCCCCTCGACCACGTTGCGCAGGTCGGCGGTCTCGGGTTCCGGCAGGTCCCGTCCCCAGTTGACGCCCCGCAGATGCCAGCCATCCTCGTTGGCGCCGCAGACGAAATCCGCCGCCGCGGCGGCGGCATGGTCGGCGATCACCGGGATGGACAGGCCCCGGGGACCCACCGAGCCGGGTCCCGCGCCGGTGGCGGCGCGCACCGCCTCGTCGCTGGCGAAGGCGAGGGGGGCGGCCACCGCGGGATGTTTGGCCGCCTTGACCTCGTTCAGCGCGTGATCGCCGCGCAGCACCAGGGCGACCACCCCGCCCTCGGCGCCCTCGACGATGAGGGTCTTGAGGCACTGGCCGGTCGGTAGTTCCAGGAAGTCGGCGACCTGCTCGATGCTGTGTACGCCAGGGGTGGCCACCCGTTCCAGCTCGGCCCCCGGTGCCGGTCGCCCGCCGGCCGGGGGCAGCGCCTCCGCCAGCTCGACGTTGGCGGCGTAGTCACTCTCGGTGGAGAAGGCGATGGCATCCTCGCCGGAGTCGGCCAGGACGTGGAACTCGTGGGACAGGGCCCCGCCAATGGCGCCGCTGTCGGCCCGCACCGGGCGGAAGGCCAGGCCCAGCCGCTCGAAGATGCGGCTGTAGGCGTCGAACATCTGCTGGTAGGTCTGGTCCAGG
>JALWSQ010000085.1 GCA_026993645.1 Thiohalobacter sp. | reverse complement strand
GCCAGTTCCGCCACCTCCGCGATGACGTCGTCGAACGGCCGGCTGACCTCCTCGCCGCGGGTATAGGGCACGACGCAGAAGCTGCAGTACTTGCTGCAGCCCTCCATGACCGAGACGAAGGCACAGGGTCCCTCGGCCCGGGGTTCGGGCAGGGCATCGAACTTCTCGATCTCGGGGAAGGAGACGTCCACCTGGGGCCGGCGCGAGGCCCGGACATCGGCCAGCATGGCCGGCAGCCGGTGCAGGGTCTGGGGCCCGAACACCAGGTCGACGAAGGGCGCCCGCCGGCGCAGGGCCTCCCCCTCCTGGCTGGCCACGCAGCCCCCCACCCCGATCACCAGCTCCGGCCGCCGTTCCTTCAGCGCCCGCCATTGCCCGAGCAGGGAAAACACCTTCTCCTGGGCCTTCTCCCGGATGGAACAGGTGTTGAGAATGAGGACGTCCGCCGCCTCCGGTGTCGCCACCGGCACCAGGCCGTGCGCGGCCGCCAGCACGTCGGCGATGCGCGCCGAGTCGTACTCGTTCATCTGGCAACCGAAGGTCCTGATATAGACGGTTCCCGCCATGGCGATGCGCTGCCTGCAGTGATCACAAAAGGCCGCGGCCGCCACCCTGCCGGGCAGCGACCGCAGGCATCCGGAGGAGCTGGCCTGTAAGCCGGGTTCTGTCGTGGACAGCCATTCATCTGGGATGCATGTCGCCATGCACCTCGAGCGACCTACCCGGGAACGACTGCGGGCCACAGTCCGGCGCATGCGCCTGTTCCCCTATTTGGTCTTGCTCCGGGTGGGGTTTACCCTGCCGCGGCGTGTTACCACCCGCGCGGTGCGCTCTTACCGCACCTTTTCACCCTTGCCGCCCCGGACCTGGGCCCGGGGGTAGGCGGTCTGTTCTCTGTGGCACTTTCCGTGGGCTCGCGCCCCCCAGGCGTTACCTGGCACCCTGCCCTGTGGAGCCCGGACTTTCCTCCACGGCCCATGCCGCAGCGGCTGTCCGGCCAGCTCCGGAAGGCATTATACCATGCGCCCCGGCCGCCCCCGGCCCCCGCTCAGCGCAGGGCCTTGTAGTGCTCGATGAGGCCGGCGGTGGAGGCATCGTGGGCACCGGCACCGCCCGCGCCCGTTCCGGCCAGCTCCGGCAGGATGGCGCTGGCCAGCTGTTTGCCCAGCTCCACCCCCCACTGGTCGAAGGAGTTGATGCCCCAGATCACGCCCTGGACGAAGATCTTGTGCTCGTACAGGGCGATGAGGCTGCCCAGGGTGCGCGGGGTGAGCTGGCGGTAGAGGATGGAGTTGGTCGGGCGGTTGCCGGGGAAGACCTTGTGTGGCACCAGCCGCTCCAGCGCCTCCCCGGACAGGCCGGCGGCGGCCAGTTCCCGGCGCGCCTCGTCCTCGGTGCGGCCGCGCATCAGGGCCTCGGTCTGGGCGAAGAAATTGGACAGCAGGATCTCGTGGTGCTGGCCCAGGGGATTGTGGCTGCGTGCCGCGGCGATGAAGTCCGCCGGGATCAGCCGGGTGCCCTGGTGGATGAGCTGGTAGAAGGCGTGCTGGCCATTGGTGCCGGGCTCGCCCCAGATCACCGGTCCGGTGTGACAGCCCACGGGCCGGCCGTCGCGGGTCACCCGCTTGCCATTGCTCTCCATGTCGCCCTGCTGGAAGTAGGCCGGGAAGCGGTGCAGGTACTGGTCGTAAGGCAGGATGGCCTGGGTCTCGGCACCGAAGAAGTCGATGTACCAGAGCCCGATGAGGCCCAGGATGACCGGGATGTTGTGTTCCAGGGGCGTGGTGCGGAAGTGCTCGTCCATGGCATGGGCGCCCGCCAGCAGCTCCTCGAACCGGTCCATGCCCAGGTAGAGCACGATGGACAGCCCGATGGCGGACCACAGCGAATAGCGTCCGCCGACCCAGTCCCAGAACTCGAACATGTTGTCGGTATCGATGCCGAACCGCCGCACCGCCTCGGCATTGGTGGACACGGCGACGAAGTGCCGGGCCACCGCCGCCTCGTCGCCCAGCGCCTCCAGCAGCCAGGCCCGCGCGCTGCGGGCATTGGTCAGGGTCTCCTGGGTGGTGAAGGTCTTGGACGCCACCACGAACAGGGTGGTGGCGGGATCCAGCCGGCGCAGGGTCTCCACCAGGTGGGTGGCATCGACGTTGGACACGAAGTGGACCGCCAGCCCGGGCGCGCCATAGGGCTTCAGCGCCTCGGTCACCATGTAGGGCCCCAGGTCGGAGCCCCCGATGCCGATGTTGACCACGTCGGTGATGCGGCGTCCGGTGTGGCCCTTCCAGTCACCGTTGCGCACCCGCTCGCTGAAATCGCGCATACGTGCCAGCACCCGCTGCACCGCCGGCATCACGTCCTCGCCGTCCACCCGGATGGGGCGGCCGGAACGGTTGCGCAGGGCCACGTGCAGCACCGCCCGGCCCTCGGTGACATTGATGCGCTCACCGGCGAACATGCGCCGGATCCAGTCCTCCAGGCGGCGCTCCCGCGCCAGGTCGAACAGCAGCGCCAGGGTCTCGGCGGTGATGCGGTTCTTGGAATAGTCCACCAGCATGTCCTCGAACCGCGCCGAGAAGCGCTGGAAGCGGTCGGGATCGGTGGCGAACCAGTCACGCATGTGCTGGTCGCGGATCTCCTGGTAGTGGTCGGTGAGTGCCCGCCAGGCGGGGCTCCGGGTCAGCTCGCTCATGGGCCGGTCTCCTCCTCGCGCCTCAGTCCTCGTCGTCCAGGGTATTGCGCCAGTTCTGGTCGTCGCGCACGAACAGCCGGTTGGCCTCCTGCGGGCCCCAGGTCCCGGCCGGGTAGGTGTGGATGTAATCGCGCTCCATGGACCAGACCTTGAGGATGGGATCCACCACCTTCCAGGCCCAGCTCACCTCGTCGTAGCGCAGGAACAGGGAACTGTCGCCGTCGATGACATCCAGCAGCAAGGCCTCGTAGGCATCCAGGTCGTACTGGCCCACCCGGCAGGTGCTGGCATCCAGGCGCTGGGTCTGGGCCCGCAGCTCCAGTCCCGGTTCCTTGACCTGCAGCTCCATGCGCAGGCACTCGTTGGGCTGGATGTTCATCAACAGCCAGTTGGGCTCGATGCGGTCGATGGGCGTCTCCCGGAACAGCTGCTGGGGCGGATGCTTGAACCGGATGCTGATCAGCGAATTGTCCCGGGCCAGCCGCTTGCCGGTACGCAGGTAGAAGGGCACGTTGCGCCAGCGCCAGTTGTCGATGAACAGGCGCAGGGCGCAGAAGGTTTCGGTGGTGCTGTTCTCCGCCACCCCGGGCTCGTCCAGGTAACCGTTGACCTTCTCGCCGTTCACCACGCCGCGCGCATACTGGCCCCGGAAGGCATGGGCGTGCACCGCGCTCTGGGGGATGGGGCGGATGGAACGCAGGACCTTCACCTTCTCGTCGCGCAGCGACTCCGCATCCAGGTTGGCCGGGGGTTCCATGGCCACCAGGGTCAGCATCTGCAACAGGTGACTCTGGATCATGTCGCGCAGCGCGCCGGCGGTGTCGTAATAACCGGCGCGGGACTCGATGCCACGGGACTCGGAGTGGATGATCTGGATGTGGTCGATATAGTTGCGGTTCCACAGGGGTTCCAGCATCAGGTTGGCGAAGCGGAACACCAGCACGTTCTGGATGGTGCCCTTGCCGAGGTAGTGATCGATGCGATAGAGCTGGTGCTCGCCGTAATGGCGGTGCAGGCGCTCGTTGAGGATCTCGGCGCTCTCCAGGTCGTAGCCGAAGGGCTTCTCGATCACCAGGCGGCGCCAGCCGTTGGTCTCCTGGTTCAGTCCCACCTCCGCCAGGTGGTTGCTGACGGCGGCGAAGTCCGCCGGCTTGATGGCCATGTAGAAGGCGATGTTGTCGGGCAGCGCGGGATCCTGTTCCAGGTGGTCGTGCAGCTGGCGGTACATGTCGGCATCGGACAGGTCGCCGCGGAAGAAGCGCAACCGCTGGCGGAAGCGCTGGAACACCTCGGGGTCCAGCCCGCCCCGCGCCCGGGAGGCGAGGTCCTGTTCCACCTCCCGGCGCCAGGCCTCGTCGTCCCAGTCGCGGCGGCCGATGCCCACCACGGCCATCTTCTCCGGCAGCCGGCCGGCCTGTTCCAGGTGATAGAGCGCCGGCAGCAGCTTGTTGCGCGACAGGTTGCCGGTGGCGCCGAAGGTCACGAAGGTGCAGGGTTCGATCATGGTCTCGTCCTTGAATACGGATGGATTGCCGGGATCCGTCCCGGGCTAGCCCTTGTGCTCCATCTTGTGGCCGCCGAAGGCGTTGCGCATGATGGACAGCAGCTTGTTGGTATAGCCCTCCTGGTCCTGGCTGGCAAACCGCATGGTCAGGGCCAGGGTCATGACCGGGGCGGCCACGCCCTGCTCGATGGCCTCGATGGCGGTCCAGCGACCCTCGCCGGAATCCGCCACCACCGGGGCGATGTCGTCCAGTCGCTGGTCCGCCGCCAGGGCCTCGGCGGTGAGATCCAGCAGCCAGCTCCTGACCACCGAGCCATGGCGCCAGATCTCGGTCAGCTGGGCCAGGTCCACCTGGAATTCCGCCTTGCCGCGGATCAGTGCCAGGCCCTCGGCCAGCGCCTGCATCATGCCGTACTCGATGCCGTTGTGGACCATCTTGGTGAAGTGGCCCGCGCCCACCGGCCCGACGTGGGCCCAGCCGCGATCCGGCGCCGGCGCCAGCGCCTTGAGCGCCGGCGTGATCAGTTCCACCGCCTCGTCGCTGCCGCCCACCATCATGCAGTAGCCCTCCTTCAGGCCCCAGACCCCGCCCGAGGTGCCGGCATCCACGAAGCCGATGCCCTTCTCCGCCAGCATGGCACCACGACGCTGGCTGTCGTGGTAATTGGAGTTGCCGCCGTCCACCACCACGTCGCCGGCGGCCAGCAGGTCCATGAGTCGTACCACATGGTCTTCCGTCGGCGCCCCGGCGGGCAGCATGAGCCAGACCACCCTGGGTGCCGTCAACCGGTCGACGGCATCCTCCAGGGAATCCGCGGCGGTGATGCAGGACTCCTCAGCCAGTTGCTGCACGATGGCGGGGCTGCGGTTGTAGCCCACCACCTCCAGGCCCTTGGCCGACAATCGCCGTGCCATGTTGGCGCCCATGCGTCCCAGCCCGATCAATGCCATCTTCATCTGTCGCGTCCTCCTCGGTTCGATTCGCCTCCGTGCCCGGGCGAGCCGGCGTCGTGGCGAAAAATCCATGCATATTCAATGCCGGCTGATGCCGGCCCGGCCCGGTGGGAGCGAGTATGGCGCATCCCCCGGGGTCCTGTCGCCCGCCGGTTGGAGTACAATGCGCTCGCCCGGGTTCCACCCGGGCGCCGCCAGGGACAGCATGAGGACCGCCGGGAAGGCCATGAAGATCCTGTTCGCCAGCAGTGAAGCCCACCCCCTGGTGAAGACCGGCGGCCTGGCCGACGTCAGTGGCGCCCTGCCCCGGACCCTGCGCAACCTGGGCGAGGACATCCGGCTGGTACTCCCGGCCTACCGCAGCCTGCTGGAGCGGGTCCCCAATCCGGTCCCGGTGGCCCGGCTGACCCTGGGCGGTGGCCAGACGGTGCGTCTGCTGCGTACCCTGCTGCCGGGCACCCGGGTGACGACCTACCTGGTGGACCATCCCCCGGCCTTCGACCGCCCCGGCAACCCCTACCTGGGTCCCGACGGCCAGGACTGGCCGGACAATGCCGACCGCTTCGCCCTGTTCGCCCGGGTGCTGGTGGAACTGGCCCGCGATCGCTGCGGGCTGGACTGGCAACCGGATCTGGTGCACTGCAACGACTGGCAGACCGGCCTGGTGCCGGCGCTGCTCAGCCTGGAGCCGGATCGCCCCGCCACCCTGTTCACCATCCACAACCTGGCCTACCAGGGCCTGTTCGACGGGGCCACCCTCGGCCGCCTGGGGCTGCCGCCGGAATGGTGGTCCATGCATGCCCTGGAGTTCCACGGCCGGCTGTCGTTCATCAAGGGCGGACTGGTGTTCGCCGACTGGCTGAGCACCGTGAGCCCGACCTATGCGGACGAGATCTGCAGCCCGGAATTCGGCTTCGGATTGGACGGCCTGCTGGCCAGCCGCCGCGACCGGCTGAGCGGCATCCTCAATGGCGCCGACTACGACCAGTGGAACCCCGGCCGCGACCCGCTGCTGCCGCAACACTACAACCGGCGCTCGCTGGCGGGCAAGGCGGCCTGCAAGGCGGCCCTGCAGCGCCGGTTCGGCCTCGACGTGCGTCCCGACCGGCCCCTGTTCGGCCACATCGGGCGCCTGGTGGAGCAGAAGGGCATCGATCTCATCCTGGCCGCGGTGCCCCAGCTGCTGGAACGGCAGGTCCAGCTGGTGGTGCTGGGCAGCGGCGAGGCCCGCTTCGAGGCGGCCCTGCGCCAGCTGCAGGCCGCGACACCGGGCCAGGTGGGCGTGGAGGTGGCCTACGACGAGGCCCTGGCCCACCTCATCGAGGCCGGCTGCGACGGTTTTCTCATGCCGTCGCGGTTCGAACCCTGCGGCCTCAACCAGATCTACAGCCTGCGCTACGGCACCGTGCCGGTGGTGCACGCCGTGGGCGGTCTGGCCGACACCGTGGTCGATGCCAGTCCCACCGCCCTGCGCGAGCAGCGCGCCACCGGGTTCCAGTTCCACGGCGCCAGCCTGGCCAACCTGGTCCAGGCCATCGACCGCGCGCTCCAGGCCTGGGCCCGCCCGGACCTCTGGCGCCAGCTGGTCACCACCGGCATGCGCCAGGACTTCAGCTGGAAGCGCAGCGCCGGCCGCTACGCCGAACTCTACCGCACCCTGACCACCCCGGAGGCGGTGGCGGAACGGCGGCACGGCTGAGCCGGCGCCCGCCGGCAGCGCCGGTCCGGTATAATGCCCGCCTTTGCCCGCGGCCGCGGCCGCGGCCGGCATCCCCGACACACAGGCGACCAGCGATGATCACTCAACCCAGGGACAAGGAACTCCGTGCCCGCGTCCGCCTGTTCGGCACCCTGGTGGGCGAGGTGCTCAAGGAGCAGGAGACGGGCGACGTGTTCGCCGCCGTCGAGACCCTGCGCAAGGGCTACATCCGCCTGCGCAAGGTGGACGACCCGTTGCTGCGGCAACGCATGATCCGTCTCATCCGGCGCCTGGCGCCCCCCGTCCTGTCCCGGGTCATCCGTGCCTTCAACATCTATTTCAGCCTGGTGACCATCGCCG
>JALWSQ010000084.1 GCA_026993645.1 Thiohalobacter sp. | reverse complement strand
CCATGCCGCCGGCCGGCGCGGTGGAGCAGGCCGGCTGAGGATCCTGCCATGTCCGACCGCACCCTGAAACTGACGGATCAGCGCAGCGGCAAGACCATCGACCTGCCGCTGGTGAAGGGCACCCTGGGCCCGCCCGGCATCGGCGTCGGTCACATCTACCGCGAGCTGGGCGCCTTCAGCTACGACCCGGGCTTCCTGTCCACGGCGAGCTGCCAGAGCAACATCACCTACATCGATGGCGAGCAGGGCATCCTGCTCTACCGCGGCTACCCCATCGAGCAGCTGGCGGCCCAGAGTACCTTCATCGAGGTGGCCTACCTGCTGCTGTACGGGGAGCTGCCCACGGCCGCGCAACTGGAGGACTTCCGCCGGCTGATCCTGCACCACACCATGATCAACGAGACCCTGAAGCGCTTCTTCACGGGTTTCTACCACGATGCCCATCCCATGGCGGTCATGGTCGGCGTGGTCGGCTCGCTGTCGGCCTTCTACCACGACTCAACCGACATCGCCAATCCCAAGCACCGGGAGATCAGCGCCCACCGGCTGATCGCCAAGGTGCCGACCATCGCCGCGGGCTGCTACAAGCTCAACATGGGCGAGCCCATGATGTACCCGCAGAACCACCTCAGCTACTGCGGCAACTTCCTGCACATGATGTTCGCCGTGCCCTGCGAGGACTACGAGGTGGATCCCCTGGCGGAGCGGGCCCTGGACATCCTGTTCATGCTGCACGCCGACCACGAGCAGAACGCCAGCACCGCGACGGTGCGCCAGGCGGGCAGCTCGGGGGCCGACCCCTTCGCCTGCATCGCCGCCGGCATCGCCTCGCTCTGGGGGCCCGCCCATGGGGGCGCCAACGAGGCGGTGCTGAAGATGCTGGAGGAGATCGGCGACGTGCGGGCCATTCCGCGCTACATCGCCCGGGCCAAGGACCGCGACGACCCCTACCGGCTGATGGGCTTCGGCCACCGGGTGTACAAGAACTACGATCCGCGCGCCCGCATCATCCGCAGCATCTGCCACGAGGTGCTGGAGAGCCGCGGCGGCAGCGATCCGCTGTTCGAACTGGCGCTGCGGCTGGAGGAGATCGCCCTCAACGACGAGTACTTCATCGAGCGCAAGCTCTATCCCAACGTGGACTTCTACTCCGGCATCATCTATCGGGCCCTGGGGGTGCCGGTGAACATGTTCACCGTGATGTTCGCCATCGCCCGCACCGTGGGCTGGGTGGCTCACTGGCTGGAGATGATGGCGGATCCGGACCAGAAGATCGGGCGCCCCCGGCAGATCTACACCGGGCCGGCCCAGCGTGACTACGTCCCGCTCGAAAAACGCACCGCAAGCGATTGATCCACCGACCCCCTGTGGATAACTATGTGGAAAAGCCGGTGGTCCGCGGCCGCAATCGGGTCCTTGGCGGCAAAAACCCGATCCCACGTGGAAACCGGGCCATTCAGAAGAATGACTTGAAAAACATGCTGTTGAGGTAATTCCTAATATTCTTGACGACTGTCGGGTAGGGGACCGCCCTCCGACCCGGGCACATACCCGTCATTGTGCATAACACCAGGCCGGATGGGGCGCAACCCTTGCAATCCGGCCCGCTTCATGATCCAGGCCCGGCACCCGCCCCGCCGCTGCGCGGCTCGAAACGCAAGGCCAGGGAATTGATGCAATAACGCTGGCCAGTGGGCGGTGGCCCGTCCTCGAACCTGTGTCCCAGATGGGCCGCGCAGGCCGCACACAGCACCTCCACCCGGACCATGCCATGGCTGTGAT
>JALWSQ010000083.1 GCA_026993645.1 Thiohalobacter sp. | reverse complement strand
CCACAGCAAGGGCTGTCCGCGTTCGAGCCGGTCACGGTTCAGGCGCCAGACCTTGTTCCAGACGAACCGGGCGCAGCCGCAAAACTGGCGCAGTTGTTCTTCCTGCGGCGATGTCGGCTTGAGGCGAAACTTGTAGGCCCTGCGGATGAGCATGGTTCCATTGTAATTCCATATCTCAGGCAGGCAAACTTGTTTATCCTGCCGGTGACGGCGCTCGACCCCGCCCTCGAAGGACGGGGTTTGCGCGCCTAAGTTTGATCAAAGGAGGGAAAACTACTGATATTCTGTTGCAACGTCAAGGAACGGGCCCGGGTAACGGAATGCGAACCCGGCCCTTGTGCCCGGGGGCGGGGAATTCGTACACTTCCGGCTGAACCGACGAGGAGCAGGCCCGTGAAGACCATCGCCCTGGCCCTGTGCTGCTGCCTGGCCACCGGCCCCGCGGCGGCGGCCATGTTCAAGTGGACCGACACCCAGGCCACCCGGGAACCGGAGAGATCCCACAAGGAGGCACCGGAAAAGGCGCCCCCCGCCGCCGTCCGCGCCCGCAACTGCCGCGCCGCCCGGCACAACCTGGCGGTGCTGCAACGCGGCGGCCACCGCCGCTTCCGCACCCGCAGCGGGACGCTGGTCTACCTGACCGCGGCCCAGCGCGCCCGTCGTATCGCCATCGCCCGCAAGCAGATCGCGGAATTCTGCCCGGGGGCCGAGTCCCAACCATCCAGCAGGGAGCCCTGAAGACCATGCCATTGCTGCGCATCCAGACCAACCAGCCCATGGAACCCGCCGCCCGCGAGGCCCTGGCGTCCCGCGCCTCGGCCCTGGTGGCGGAGATGCTGGGCAAGCCGGAATCCTATGTCATGGTGCTGGTGGAACCGGTACAGACCGCCCTGTTCGGCGGCAGCGCGGCCCCCCTGGCCTACCTGGAACTCAAGAGCATCGGCCTGCCGGAATCGGCCACCGCCGATTTCTCCGCCCGCCTGGCGTCCCTGCTGCAGGAGCGGTTGGATATTCCGCCGGACCGGGTCTACATCGAGTTCGCCGATGCCGCCCGCCACCTCTGGGGCTGGAACGGCGCCACCTTCTGAAAACCCCGCCACCGGCCGTCCCCGCAGCGACCGTCCATTCACCCCGGCCACGAGAGAGCCCATGCGCACGTCCCGTTTTCCCCTCTGGACCCTGAAGGAAGTCCCCGCCGACGCCGAGATCGTCAGCCACCAGCTCATGCTGCGGGCGGGTATGATCCGCAAGCTGGCGGCCGGCGTCTACGACTGGCTGCCGCTGGGCCTGCGGGTGCTGCGCAAGGTGGAGGCCGTGGTGCGCGAGGAGATGAACCGGGCCGGGGCCATCGAGTTGCTGCTGCCGGCGGTGCAACCGGCGGAGCTGTGGCAGGAATCCGGCCGCTGGCAGGCCTATGGGCCGGAACTGCTGCGCCTGCGCGACCGCCACCAGCGCGAGTTCTGCTTCGGGCCCACCCACGAGGAGGTCATCACCGACCTGGCGCGGCGCGAACTGCGCAGCTACAAGCAACTGCCGGTGAACTTCTACCAGATCCAGACCAAGTTCCGCGACGAGATCCGCCCCCGGTTCGGGGTCATGCGCGCCCGCGAGTTCCTGATGAAGGACGCCTACTCCTTCCACCTGGACCAGGCCTCCCTGGACCAGACCTACCAGCAGATGTTCGACGCCTACAGCCGCATCTTCGAGCGGCTGGGCCTGGCCTTCCGCCCGGTGCGGGCCGACAGCGGCGCCATTGGCGGGGCCCTGTCCCACGAGTTCCATGT
>JALWSQ010000082.1 GCA_026993645.1 Thiohalobacter sp. | reverse complement strand
GGCCCCCCTGGCCAAGACTCCCCCGCCGGTGGAGATCCCCCCGGCCACCTGGAACCAGCTGCCCCGCCGGCGCCCGGACCTGCGCGCCCTCCAAGCGGGATACCAGGGCCAGGAACTCCGATTGCACAGCGCGATCCTGGCCCGCTTTCCCGCCATCGAGCTGGGCCTCACCCACGGCCGGGACACGGACGCGGTCTATACCAGCGGACTGGGCCTGCGTCTGGACCTGCCCCTGTTCTCCGGCAACCGTGGCCCCATCGCCCGGGCGCGCGCCACCCGGGCGCGGCTGCGGGCCGAGTACCAGGCCCGGCTGACCCGGACCCGTAACGACATCGCCCTGCTCCAGGCCCGCGACCGGCTGCTGCGGCAACAGCGCGCCGTGCTGCGTCGGCGCCTCCCCCAGCTGGAGGCGCTGGTGGAGGATGCCCGCCAGGCGCGCGCCCGCGGCAACCTGCCGGCCCTGGACCTGCTCAACCTGGAGACGAGCCTGCTGGACCGGCGCCTGGAACAGGTCGATCTCGACCAGTCCCTGCGCCGCATCCACATCGCCCTGGATACCCTGCTGGCCTGGCCGGCGACGAGGACGCACCGATGATGCCCCGATGGCTGTGCACCTTCCTGATCCTGGCGGGACTGGCCGCCATGACGATCCCCGCCTCCGCCACCAGTCCGGCCACCGACCGGGCCGAGGCCGGCCCCTGGCAGCCCCGCCAGCGGGCTCTGGCCCGGGTCAGCGCCCGCCAGCAGGCCGTCCTCAGCCTGCCGTTCGCGGCCCGCATCCTGCGCCTCGCCGTGGAACCGGGGGCGCGGGTGGCGGCCGGTGACCTGCTGGCCCAGTTCGACGCCCCGCGCCTGCGCCAGCACCTGGCGGCCTGGCAACAGGCCCGGCGCGAGGTCGCACTGGCACGCAAGCGGCTCGCCACCCTGCGCCAGGACCTGGCCCGCCACACGGTCACCCACCGTGACCTGCTGACCGGCCAGCAACACCTGGCCCAGGCCGAGGGCAGTGAACGCATGGCCTGGGAGACCCTGGCCGCCGACCTCGACCTGCTGCACGTCGGCGCCACACCGGACACCCTGGCCCGGCGCCTCCGCCACCAGGACCTGGCCCGGGTGGCGCGGGATCTCGGCCGGCTGCGTGCGCCCTTCGCCGGACTGGTGACGCGGCGCCAGGTGGCGCTGGGCGAGCAGGTCAGCCAGGGCACCCCCCTGTTCGAGCTGGAGGCGCTGCAGCAGGTCTACCTGGATGTCGGTGTGCCCCGGTCCGAGCTGGCCGACTGGTCCGGCGGCCGTGCCCGCTGGCAGGCCGCCGGCCGCCAGGGCCCCCTGCAGCCATTGGATGGAGCGCCCCTCTACGATCCCGGTACCGGGCTCTGGCTGCTGCGGTACCAGGCCGAGAACCCCGGGCTGGTGCTGCGGGACGGGGCCTGGGTGGAGGTCACGCACCTGGGTGCCAGGCGGCAGGTGGCCTGGGTGCCGGCCGCGGCCGTGGTTTCGCGCAACGGCAAGGACTGGTGCCTGGTCCGCCACGGCCGGGGCTTCGAGCCCGTGGCGGTGGTGGTCGGACCGCCGCAGGACGGCAGGATCCCCATCCTGTCCGGGCTGTCGGCAGGCACCGAGGTGGTCACCCGCGGCGCCTACGAGCTGCTCTACCGCGATCTCAAGGACCTGATCGAGTTCGTGGACTAGGGCACCGGTTCCCGCCATGATGCAGCGACTCCTCCAGCACCCCCTGCCCGTCGTCCTGGCCCTGGTCCTGCTCGCCCTGGCCGGGGTGGCGGCACTGC
>JALWSQ010000081.1 GCA_026993645.1 Thiohalobacter sp. | reverse complement strand
GGGCTGTACTCGGTCACCGCCAGGCCGCGCAGCCGCAAGCGCGCCGCGGCGATGGCCGCCGCCCGGGCACCGGCATCCGGGGCATCCGCCTGGTTGGAAAAGGGCACCACGGCCCAGCGGGCGCCCCCGTCCAGCAGCGGCGAGGGCCTGACCCCGACCACGCTGCAGGCCGCCAGGGCCAGCAGGGCGATCGCGCAGAGCGTTCCCTGCATGACCTTCCCGGTCGTCTCCATCTCCATCTGTCTCACCTCCATGCCAGGGGGCGGGCACCATGGCCCCCGCCGGCCCGTTCCGGCGCCAGCGGGGTTCCGGGCACCTGCCCCTGTTCTCTATGTCGTCACCAGAAGCGCAAGCTGTAGCGCAAGCCGATGCGCTTCCAGGCCCGGCTGTCCACGCCCCCCCGGGCATCGCTCCAGGACAACGACAGCGACAGGTCGTCCCGGCCCAGGACGCGGGTCCCCACCCCCAGGCGGGCCCCCAGGCCCAGGCTGCCGTGGGGCCCGCTGTGGTACAGGCTGGCCTCGGCCAGGTAGTGCACCCGCCCCACCACGTCGCCCCAGGGCCGCTCGCTGAACCGCTGCACCGCCGTGGTGATGCCCAGCTCGTGGTAGCTGGCAGGCAGGATGGCGGCCGGGGTGGCCGCCGCCGGCAGGGCATCGGCGATGGCGGCCGGCAGCCGGCCGGCCAGGCGGGTGCGGCTGCTCAGGCCGTAGAGGGAGACCCGCCACTCCGGGCGTTCCACCCAGAGGCGGTAGCCGGCATGGGCCTGCACCTGCCAGCCACGGCCCAGCGCCCCACCGCCCCGGGCCCGGTGCCAGCTGCGCCGGAGCCCCAGGTCGGCAAAGATGCGCGGCGTGGGATCGGCGGCCAGGGAGAGATCCAGCCGGTTGCGCCAGGACAGGGCCCGGGCGGCCCCGCTCTCCGACCCCGCCTCGCCCCAGTGCCAGGCACCCTCCAGGCTGAAGGGCCCCAGCAAAGCGTAACGGCCCTGCAAACCGAACCGCGGCCGGTCGTCGTCGGCACGCAGGTCGATACCGGCCTCGGCCCGCCAGGCACCGCGCCGGGTGCGGCGCCGCAGGGACAGGTCCAGGTCCCGCTCCGAGCGCCGCCGCCCCAGCCGCAGGCCGCCGCCGGCGCTATCGAGCCGGCTGTGGCGCAGCGCCAGGTGCAGGGTCCAGGGGCCCCGGCTGAGGGCGGTGGCGAGGGTCCGGTCGTCCAGGTCCAGGTTCCCCAGGTTGTGCGCACGCCAGGCCAGGGCCAGGCCATTGGGCACCTCGGCGGCCAGCGACACGGCATGGGCCCGCAGCCGGCGCAGCTCCACCCGGTCGCTGCTGTGCGCCAGACCGCTGCCCGCCACGCGCAGGGCCCGATCCTTCCACCCGAGCGCCGCGAGCCCAGTGACCCGGTCCGAGGGGGCCAGCCGACCGGGCGCCCGCAGGATCCGATCGATGCAATCGCCGTCCCCTGCCCACAGGGCCACGGCCAGGCGTTGCCAGGCCGGCAGCGCCAGCCGGCGGCGGGCCGCGCGCACCACCACCCGCCGGGCCAGGGGCCGCTGGTCCCATGCCAGCAGGCGGGTCAGCACCCAGGCGGCGCGGTCCGCATCCCCGGCCGCCCCCGCCGCCACCCGCCGCAGGCCGGGGGCGATGGTCTCGGCGCCGGTGAAGGGTGCCAGCGCCGCCAGGTAGCGTCGGCTCCGGGGCGTGCCCCCGCGCCGCCAGGCCCGCCCGCCATCCCGCGCCAGGGTGGCGGCCAGCAGGGCCAGGGCCCGCCGTTGCAGCGCCCGCGCCGGCCGG
>JALWSQ010000080.1 GCA_026993645.1 Thiohalobacter sp. | reverse complement strand
GACCCTGGCGGCCCAGGCCCGCCACCCCCGGCCCTGGGCCGCCAGGGTCTCCTCGCCCCGGGGCCAGTCGTCCGCCGGCAGCAGGTCCCAGTCGAAACGGGTTCCTTCCTTGCGCGCCCGTGCCTCCAGGTAGAAGACCGTGGGCAACACCGAGAAGGCGCTGGACAGAAAGAGCATCAACAGCAGCTCGCCGATATAACCCAGGGTGACGACCCCCACCGCCAGGCGGGGACCGAAGTGCGCGAACAGGGCGCCCGCCGCGGTGAGAACCGCCGCGGCCACCCCCATGGTCAACAGCATGAGCAGCACCAGCACCACCAGGGCACCGAAAAAGGACAGCCGGTAGCCGGCCGCGAGCCGCCAGCCGCGCGCGATGGCCTGCCAGGGACCGAGGCGCTCGTTGACGGCCACTGGCAGCACCAGGAACAGCGCCAGCCCGACCCCCACCGCCAGCAGCATGCCCCCCGTGCTGGCCAGCGCCATCTGCTGTGGCTGCGAGGGATCGGCCAGCAGCAGGGCACCGAGCGGCAGTAACAACACCGGCAGGAAGAGGATGGCCACCGTCGACAGCAAATCCGGCACCCGGGCCAGGGCATGGCGCAGCAGGGCACGGAACGGGGGGCGTCGGCCATGACGGAAATAGTCCGGCGCCAGCCGCATGAGGGCGCCGGTGTACAACCCCCAGAACAGCATCATCCCCAGCATCTGGATACCGGCCGCCAGCAGGAATGCCGGTGACAACAGCTTGGCCAGCATGGCCGCCGGATCGGCGTGCATGCTGGCCACCGGCATGGCCATCCCCGGGCCCATACCACCACCGACCACCAGCCCATCGATCAGGCTGGCCACCAGGGTGCCCAGCAGGGACACCAGCACCAGGCCGATCTGGGTGAGCTTGGTGCCGAAGGCGATGCGCAGCGTCCAGCGCAGCCGCCGCAGCAGGCCCAGCGGTCGTGGTGGTTGCGGCGGTGGACCACCGGCGGTGTCATCCGGGGGCGGCGTGCCCGTGCCGCTGGCGGCGGACGGCGGGCTGGCGGCATCACGGTCGACGGGGGGCGCTTCCACCGGTGCCAGCCGGACCTTCGCCCCCTCGGCCTGCAACCGGTCGGCCAGCTTGCGCGCCTTGTCCGCGGGCAGGGAAGAGGCGAGCCGCCATGGCAGCCGGTCGAGCCGGGGCGTGATCTCTTCGAATGACTTGCCCGACAACCGGGACAGAATGACGATGAGTTCGAGCCGTCGTTCCTCGTCGATGGATTCGAGGACGATGCTCAGGCGTTCTTCCGTGGACATCCAGGTCTTCTCCCTTCCATGGTCCCCCCATACCTGCCGCCCGGGCATGGCGATGGGAACCCGGCCCGCGGGCGGCATTCCGGATAGCGGCTGCCTGTCGCCGGCCTTGACCCCCGCGTCATTCCCGCATCCCCCCGCCATTCCCGCGCAGGCGGGAATCCATCGTCACGTTGGCACCGGGGCCCAGGAGTGTGTAGGATGCGCAAAGGCCCGCAGCGCCGTGCGCATCATGGGGTGCCGCCACCGCGGGTGGTGGTGCGCCGTTGTTGTTGGGCACGCTCGCTGCGCTCGCTTTGCCCAACCTACGGTTGCCCACCATGCGCATGATGATGTGTAGGATGCGCAAAGGCGCGCAGCGCCGTGCGCATCGTGGGGTGCCGCCGCCGTGGGTGGTGGCATCCCGTTGTTGGGCACGCTCGCTGTGCTCGCTTTGCCCAACCTACGGTTGCCCACCATGCGCATGATGATGTGTAGGATGCGCAAAGGCCCGAAGGGCCGTGCGCATCATGGC
>JALWSQ010000079.1 GCA_026993645.1 Thiohalobacter sp. | reverse complement strand
ACCAACAATGAGACAGCCCCCTCGCGCCGGCATTTCCACCCTGATACTGCTGATCGGCCTTCTGCTGCCCCTGCTGGCCCGGGCCGAGGCCATCCTGGAAAGCATCGACGTCAGCCCGGCCGGTGCCACGCCCCAGGTGCGCATCCACTTCCGTACCCCAGTCCAATACATCAGCCACAGTCCCGCGCACCGCGGTTCGGAGATCCAGATCCGAATGCGAACGATATCGGCGTTCGACCGCTCCAACACCGAGATCCTGCCGCAGCGCAATGAACTGTTGCAGTGGACCCCCACCCAGCGCATCCCTCTGACCGAGGTTCGCTTCGAACCGGACGTCGCCGGCCAGGCCCGGCTACTGGTGCGCTTCCGCCGCATCATGGGCTACCGGCGTATCCACATGTCCGGAGATGCCCGCGTGCTGATCATCGACCTGGTACCGACGGCCCGGGCAGGTACTGCCGCAGCAACAGGAGCTGCCCCGGCACCACACAAGCCGACCGCGCCTGCCCGCGCGGTCCTGCCCGGCCGGTACGTGGTCAACCTGGCGTCCTCCACACGCCCATTCAGGCGCCGTGACATCCCGGTGGATCTGCGGCGCCTGTCCTACTATCTCTATGTCACGGATGCCGCCCTGGAAGGTGGGGTCTGGTACCGGCTGAGACTCGGCTTCTTCCGTACCAAGGCCGAGGCGGAGACCATGCGGCGCAAACTCGCCAGACGTTATCCCAAGGCCTGGGTCACCCGGGTCACAGCGGGAGAAAAGACGCGCGTGGTCCGCAACCAGCCCAACCTGCCCCGGCGCCGGCACCGAGAATACGCGGTGGCCCATCGCACCGACGTGCCAGCACTACCAACGCGACGAGCCGCCCGTATCCGCCGCGAGGCCGATGCCGCCTTCACCAGCGGCAACTACCGGCGCGCCGTGCAGCTCTACACCGAGTTGGTGGAGCGGGGCAGCGCTGCCTATCGCAAGCAAGCCCTCGAACGATTGGGCATGGCCCGGGAACGCCGCCAGCAGTATGCCCAGGCCAAGGCCATCTACGAGGAATACCTGGACCTGTACCCCAAGGGACGGGATGCGCAACGGGTGAAACAGCGTCTGTTGGGTGTCATCACGGTGCGGGCGACACCCAAGGCTCGCCTAGTGGAAAGAACCAGGCCCAGCCGACGTAAGTCCCCCTGGGAGGTGTTTGGCGGCCTGTCCCAGTATTACCGGCGTGACATCTCGGTCACCGATGTCACCGGTACGACTACCACCCAGTCACTGCTGAGCACAGACCTGGACCTCACCGGTCGCCATCGCGCCGGCCGCTACGACCTGCGCACCCGCTTCACTGGTGGCTACGATCACGACTTCCTGAACAACGGCAACGGCAGCCGGACCCGGCTGGCCAGCCTCTACCTCGACATCGCGGATCCCTCGACCCGCTACAGCCTGCGTGCTGGCCGCCAGACCCGCAGTACCGGTGGCGTCCTCGGCCGTTTCGACGGTTTCCTGGCGAGCTATCGCTGGCTGCCACAGGTCCGCTTCAACGGGGTCTTCGGATCCCCGGTGCAGTCCACCAAGGACGGAATCGACACCAACCGTTACTTCTATGGCATCAGTACCGATCTGGGCAGTTTCTGGGATCGCCTGGACTTCGTCCTGTTCTACATCGAACAGCACGCCTTCGGCCTCCTGGACCGGCGTGCCACCGGTGGCGAGGTGCGTTACTTCGATACCAAGCGTTCACTGCTGACCTCGGTGGACTACGACGTCTCCTACAACGAGCTCAACAGTTTCTTCGCCCTGGGCAACTGGACCCTGCAGGACGGCACCAGCCTCAATGCCACGGTGGACATCCGTCGCAGCCCATTGCTCACGACCAGCAATGCCCTGCAGGGGCAGACGACCACGAGCCTGGACACCCTGAAACAGAGCTACAGCGAGAGCCAGATCCGGCAGCTGGCGCTGGACCGCACCGCCAAGAGCCGCAGCGTCACCCTCGGCTTCTCCCACCCGATCACCCACCGTTACCAGGTGAACGGAGACTTTACCGTCAGTAACGTCTCCAGTACGGTTACCTCGGGCGGGGTCCAGGGTATACCGGGCACTGGGAACGAGTATTTCTATTCGGCGCAGCTGATTGGAAACGACCTGCTCAAGGCCGGTGACGTGGGCATCCTGGGGCTGCGTTTCTCGGACGCCAGTACCAGCAAGACCACCTCGCTCACGCTGGATTCCCGCTATCCTTTCAACGATGCCTGGCGCATCAACCCGCGGGTACGGCTCGACTACCGCAAGAACGACCGCGACAACTCCACCCAATGGACCCTGGCCCCCACCCTGCGCCTGAACTACCGCATGCGGCGGCGGCTGGAGTTCGAGCTGGAGGCAGGCAGCGAATGGTCGAGCCAGAAGCTCACCACCGGGCGGGACAACAGCTCGGCCTACTTCATGAACATCGGTTACCGGGCGGACTTCTGAATCACGCAGGGCGATGATGCGCACGGCGCTGCGCGCCTTTGCGCATCCTACGGGGTTCTCCTCACCCCTCACCCCTCACGTGAAGGATGAATTCCCACCTGCGCGGGAATGACGGGATCAAATTCAGCCAGGGCGGTCAAGGGGAGACAGCGGGATCCTGCCGGCGGCGGCTCGGACGCAGCCGAGCAGACGTAGGTTGGGCAAAGCGAGCACAGCGAGCGTGCCCAACAATGGAAGCCACCCTCCGGCAATGGCAGCAGTGTTTTCCGTGTGCTTCCGCGTGATTCCGTGGCGCAGGGGGATGATGGGCACGGCGCTGCGCGCCTTTGCGCATCCTACGGGGTTCTCCTCACCCCTCACTCTGGTTCAATCGCCCACGGCCTTCATGCTGAGGCGGATGCGACCCTGCTTGTCGACCTCCAGCACCTTGACCCGCACGACATCGCCCTCCGACAGCTTGTCGCTGACGTTCTGTACCCGCTCCTCGGAGATCTGCGAGATGTGCACCAGCCCGTCCTTGCCCGGCAGGATGGTGACGAAGGCCCCAAAGTCCATCAGCTTGGCCACCCGACCCTCGTAGACCTTGCCCACCTCGACATCGGCGGTCAGCTCCTCGATACGCTTGCGCGCCGCCTGGCCCGCTGCGTTGTCCACCGAGGCGATGGTGACCTTGCCCGAGTCGTCGATATCGATGCTGGTTCCGGTCTCCTCGGTGATGGAGCGGATGGTGGCACCGCCCTTGCCGATCACGTCCCGGATGCGGTCCGGGTTGATCTTGAAGGTGATGAATCGGGGCGCGAACTCCGACATCTCCTGCCGGGGCTCGGAGATCACCTCGTTCATCTTGCCCAGGATGTGGAGACGGGCCTCGTGGGCCTGCTCCAGGGCGGTCTGCATGATCTCGCGCGTGATGCCATCGATCTTGATGTCCATCTGTAGGGCGGTCACGCCCTCGGCCGTCCCCGCCACCTTGAAGTCCATGTCACCCAGGTGATCCTCGTCGCCCATGATGTCGGTCAACACGGCGAAGCGGTCACCCTCCTTGATGAGGCCCATGGCCACACCGGACACCGGCGCCTTGAGCGGCACACCGGCATCCATCAACGACAGGCTGGTGCCACAGACGGTGGCCATGGAGCTGGAACCGTTGGATTCCGTGATCTCGGACACCACGCGCAGGCTGTAGGGGAACTCGTCGAGGTCGGGCATGACGGCGCGGATGCCGCGCTTCGCCAGGCGCCCGTGGCCGATCTCACGCCGCTTGGGACTGCCCACGCGCCCGGTCTCGCCAACGCAGAACGGTGGGAAATTGTAGTGCAGCATGAAAGGCTCGCGCCGCTCACCCTGGATGGCGTCGATGATCTGGGCATCGCGCTGGGTACCCAGGGTGGTCACCACCAGGGCCTGGGTCTCGCCCCGGGTGAAGAGGGCCGAACCATGGGCCCGTGGCAGCAAACCGGTGCGGATGCTGATGGGACGGACCGTGCGCCGGTCGCGGCCATCGATCCGGGCCTCGCCAGCGAGGATACGCCCGCGCACGATGGCCTTTTCCAGTTTCTCCACCGCCTGCCGCACGGCCTCCTCCTCGAACCGGGGATCGGCATCCTCGGCGGTGAGGGCGGCGACGATCTCCGCGCGCACCTCGTCCAGGCGGCCGTAGCGCTTGAGCTTCTCCGGAATACGATAGGCCTCCGCCAGCGGGGCCTCGCCCACCTGGGCCACGGCCGCCTCGAGGCGCTCGTCCTCCACCGGTGGCTTCCAGTCCCAGGGCTCGGCACCGGCCTCGGCCTTCAGCGCCTCGATGGCCTCGATGGCCACCTGCATCTGCTCGTGGCCATACATGACCGCGCCGAGCATGACCTCCTCGGGCAGGATGTTGGCCTCCGATTCCACCATGAGCACGGCGTTGCGGGTACCCGCGGCCACCAGGTCCAGGTCCGAATTCTGCAGCTGGCTGGCCGTGGGATTGAGCACGTATTCGCCGTCGATGTAACCGACTCGGGCCGCGCCAAAGGGGCCGTTGAAGGGCATGCCGGAGAGGGCCACGGCCGCCGAGGCACCGATCAGCGAGGGGATGTCCGGATCGATCTCAGGATCCAGCGACAGCACGGTGGCGATGATCTGGACCTCGTTGGTGAAGCCCTTGGGAAACAGGGGGCGGGTCGGGCGGTCGATCAGCCGCGACACCAGGATCTCGTTCTCGCTCGGCCGGCCCTCACGCCGGAAGAAGCCGCCCGGGATCTTGCCTGCGGAATAGGTGCGTTCCTGATAGTCCACGGTGAGGGGGAAGAAATCGCGCCCTTCCACCGGCTTCTTGTTGCCCACGACGGTGACCAGTACCGCGGTCTCGTCCATTCTCACCAGTACGGCGCCACTGGCCTGGCGGGCGATCTCGCCGGTCTCCAGGGTGACGCGGTGCGCGCCGTACTCGAACGTCTTGCGAATCGGTTCTGACATGATGGCCTTCTGGAATCGGGATGGGGGTGGAGGGACCGGTGCCGGGTACGCTCAGCGGCGCAGCCCGAGACGCCCGATCAGGTCCTGGTAGCGCTGGCTGTCCTCGCGCTTGAGGTAGTCCAGCAGCTTGCGCCGCTGGTTGACCAGCTTGAGCAACCCGCGACGGGAATGGACATCCTGCTTGTGGGTCGCGAAATGATCCGTCAGATACCGAATGCGCGCGGACAGCAGCGCCACCTGCACCTCGGCCGAACCCGTATCGCCAGGGACCCGCTGGTAATCCGCGATGATCTGGCTTTTCTCCTCAGCCGTCAAAGCCATAAACTTGCTCCAAAGGTTCTGTTGTCTGAATCTGGCCCGGAATTCCGGAAGCCGCCTATTCTAACTTTTGCCACCGCGGGGGACAAGCGCTCAGGAGGCCCGCGGGCGGCCCGTGGCCATCAGCCGCTTGGGCGCCACCCGGCCATCGTCCAGGATGCAGCCCATGCCCAGGAAGTGGTCCCCGTCCTCGTACAGCCGCACCCAGCCACTGGTGGGGGCATGGGGCACCAGCACCGGCTGTCCCTGGCGCAGGTAGAAGGCGGCATCCCCCTTCAGGTCTACGCTGGGCCACTGCATCAGCGCACTCTCCACCGGCAGCAGCAGGGCATCCAGGGCCGCGAAACCCTCACCCGCGCGCACCTCCACCTGGTCCAGGGTCACCATGGCCTCGTCGTCGTAGGCCCCCACCCCCAGCCGCCGCAACGCGGCCACGTGGGCGCCGCACCCCAATGCCTGCCCCAGGTCGTCCACCAGGGTGCGGACATAGGTGCCCTTGGTGCAGCGGATCTCGAGTTCCAGCCAGGGGGGGTCCAGAGCCAGCAGGCGCAGCTCGCGGATGATCACGGGGCGCGGCTTGCGTTCCACCTCGACGCCCTCGCGCGCCAGCTTGTAGAGCCGCTCGCCCTTGTGCTTGACCGCCGAGTACATGGGCGGGACCTGCTCGATGGCGCCCCGGAACGGAACCAGGGCCCGCTCCACGGCCGCGGCATCCAGTGCCGGCACCGGAGCCTTGGCAATACGATCCCCCTCCGCGTCGCCGGTGGTGGTCCGCTCCCCCAACCGGCAGCGGACCCAGTAGTGCTTGTCCGCGTCCAGCAGGAAGCCCGATACCTTGGTGGCCTCGCCGAAGCAGATCGGCAGCAGGCCGCTGGCCAGGGGATCCAGACTGCCGGTATGACCGGCCTTGCGCGCCTGGTACAGGCGCTTGACCGCCTGCAGGGCCTCGTTCGATGTCAGGCCCACGGGCTTGTCCAGCAACAGGATCCCGTGGACATTTCTGCCCTTAGGGCGACGGCGGCGTCCCATCTGTCCTCATCACCTCGTAATGATCGGTCCGGCGCGCCGGATCAGTGTTCATCCCGGTGGCGGCGTTCGTCTTCCGCCACCGCCTCCTCGATCAGCTGGCTCAGCCGGATACCGCGGTCGATGGATTCATCGTGAATGAAACGCAGCCGCGGCACGCTGCGCAACACCATGCGCTGGCCCAGCCCGCGCCGTAGAAAACCGGCGGCGCCGTTGAGCGCCGCAATGGCCGCCTGCACCGCCTGTGCCTCGCCCAGGGCGGTGACATAGACCCGGGCATGGGCCAGGTCGCGCGACACCTCGACCCCCGTGAGGGTGACCATGCCCACCCGCGGATCCTTGAGCTCGTCCCGGATCAGTGCCGACAGTTCACGTTGGATCTGGTCCCCGACCCGGTCGGTCCGGGCGAATCCCCGCGGCATCGCTGTCACCTCCTGCCGACCGCGTCGGCCTCGTCGCACTGCAGCCGACGATCAGACCTCGCGCGCCACTTCCTTGCGCTCGAACACCTCGATCTGGTCACCCGGCTTGATGTCGTTGTACTGCTTGACCCCAATGCCACACTCGATGCCGGCCCGCACCTCGCTGACATCCTCCTTGAGGCGGCGCAGGGACTCCAGCGACCCTTCGAAGATGACCGTGTTGTCGCGCAGGACCCGGATGGGGGCATTGCGCTTGACCACCCCCTCCACCACCATGCAGCCGGCGATGGCACCGAGCTTGGAGGAGCGGAACACGTCGCGAACCTCGGCCAGGCCGATGATCTCTTCCTTGATCTCCGGCGACAGCAGGCCGCCCAGCGCCTTCCTGACATCGTCGATGACGTCGTAGATGACGCTGTAGTACCGCAGGTCGATCTTGTTCTCTTCCACCAGCCGCCGGGCGGTGGCATCCGCGCGCACGTTGAACCCGATCACCACGGCGCCGGAGGCCTGGGCCAGGTTGATGTCCGACTCGGTGATGCCGCCGACGCCACCGGCCACCACCACCACCCGCACCTCGTCGGTGGACAGCTTGGCGAGGGCGTCCTGCAGTGCCTCCAGGCTGCCCTGCACGTCCGCCTTGAGCACGATGCGCAGTTCCTGGACCTCGCCTTCCTGGACCCGGTTGAAGAAGTTGTCCAGGCGGGCCTTCTGCTGCTCGCTCAGCTTGCGCTCCCGCTCCCTGGTACGGCGGAAGTCCGCCA
>JALWSQ010000078.1 GCA_026993645.1 Thiohalobacter sp. | reverse complement strand
ACAGCTCAGCGTGCAGTGGCAACAGCGGCTGGCGGGGGCGGCGCAGCAGGCCATGCAGGCGGGCAAGCTGGGTGGTGCCATGGCACGGCTGGTGGACCACCTGCTGCAGCCCCGGCTGCCCTGGCGGATGCTGCTGGCGCGCTACATGACCGCCATCGCCCGGGACGACTACAACTACGCCCGGCCCTCCCGCCGCGAGGGCGATGCCATCCTGCCCAGCCTGCGCAGCACCGAGGTGGAGGTGGTGGTGGCGCTGGATACCAGTGGTTCGATCTCGCCCGAGGAGATGGCCGAGTTCGTCGCGGAGATCGATGCCATCAAGGCACAGGTGCGGGCGCGACTGACCCTGCATGCCTGCGACGCGGAACTGGCGGCGGACGGTCCCTGGACCTTCGAGCCCTGGGAGAACTTCAGCCTCCCGCGTGCCTTCGAGGGTGGCGGTGGCACCCGGTTCACCCCGGTGTTCGACTGGGTTGCGGCGCAGGACCGGCGCCCCGACCTGCTGATCTATTTCACCGATGCCCAGGGGGCCTTCCCCGCGAGCGAGCCCGAGTTTCCCGTGATCTGGCTGGTCAAGGGCAAGGCCGCGGTGCCCTGGGGCCAGCGCATCCAGCTCAACTGAGCCCGCCGCCGGTTTTCACCGTCACCCCCGTTTCACGCTAGAATAGGGCGGTTTTTTCGCACCTTCACAGTGGGAGACGATCCATGAGAATCATTCTGTTGGGCGGGCCCGGCGCGGGCAAGGGCACCCAGGCCAAGTACATCACCGAGAAGTTCGGCATTCCCCAGATCTCCACCGGCGACATGCTGCGGGCCGCAGTCAAGGCGGGCACGCCCCTGGGCCTGGAGGCGAAGAAGGTCATGGATGCCGGCGGGCTGGTGTCCGACGACATCATTCTCGGCCTGGTGAAGGAACGCATCGCCCAGCCGGATTGTGCCAAAGGTTATCTCCTGGATGGTTTTCCCCGCACCATTCCCCAGGCCGAGGCGCTGAAGCAGGAGGGCATCCCCATCGACTACGTGGTGGAGATCGACGTGCCCGACGAGGAGATCATCAAGCGCATGAGCGGCCGCCGGGTGCACCCCGCCTCCGGTCGCACCTATCACCTGGTCTTCAATCCCCCGCGGGAGGAGGGCAAGGACGATGTCACCGGCGAACCCCTGATCCAGCGCGACGACGACCGGGAGGAGACGGTGCGCAAGCGGCTGGAGGTCTATCACCAGCAGACCGAGCCCCTGATCGCCTATTACACCGACTGGGCGCGCAGCGGGGAGGCGGGCGCTCCGCGGTACGTGAAGGTGTCCGGTATCGGTGGTGTGGAGGAGGTGCGGGACCGCATCTTCGCCCAGCTGGGCTGATTCCGCCAAGGTCCCGGGGGTCGGAAACCGGGGGGTGCGCGGCCGGGGTGCGGACCCCGCCGTGTGCTGCCAGGGCCTGGCGCCGGCGCGCTACGTCGGTTTTCTGGCGCTCAGCGGGGAAATCTGCTACAACTAGGGCTGTTGTCCGGCGGCTGCCAGGCGGGAGGCAGTGTGTAAAGCCGGCCTTACAGTGAACGGTTCGCCGCCCACCGGCATCCCGGTGGCTGTTGTGCAATCGTTTGACATATAACAAGATTTATTTCCGCCCTCAAGGCAGCCCAGGGACGCCCCGCTGCCCTTTCAGTGTAAGATGGCGCCAGGGCAGGCGGCAGGCGAGGGTCCGGCGGCCCGGCCTGCGGTGACCGATGCCGCCGATTGGGGAGAACGAGCGACCGATGGCGCAAGAGAAGGCAGGGGATCTGGCGGACCGGGATTCCGTGGCGCGGGTCATGGGGATCCTGGCCCCGCTACGGACATCCGCGTCGGGTCGGTTGCTCTATGGCCAGGTGCTGGCCATGCTCGAGGAACTGGTGGCGGCCCGGCGGGATACCGAGGCCGTCTGCGGCCGCATCCTCGAGGCCCTGCTGGGGGTCTTCCTGCACGCGGTGGGTATGACGCCGCAGCTGGAGCTGCGTCTGCGGTTGCTGCGCACCCGGCTGCAGCCGCCCTGGGATGCACGCCAGTGCCAGCGGATGGAGCAGGGTATCCTCGAACTCATGAATGCCCTGGAGCTGGCGGACCGCCAGCCGCGGGCCGACGTGCTGGAGCAGGCGTTGGGACCCCTGTTCGATGCCTATGGCATCGTCCCGCCGGGCGTGGAGAAGGATGCTGGCGCCCCGGCTGCGCCCGCGACGGAAGAGGCGGCAACCGCCCCCCCCGAGGCGGAAGGGGATGCCGTCGAGGCACCCGCCGCGCCGGTGCCGGCGACGGCCCGCATCCATCGGGACCAGCCGCCCGTTTCGGAGTCGGGGGCGGAGACGGGTTCACCGCCCGAGGCCTGGAACGAGGACCTGACCGAACGGTTGTCCGAGACCATCAGCCGCAACCAGGAATTCGGCGTGCTGCTGGAGGTGGTGCTGGGCGAATTGCGTACCGCCCGCAGTGCCGAGGACCTGGACGGTTTCCGCTGGCTGCTGGTGCGTGAGGTGGAGCGACTGCTGGGCACCCACCGGGAGCTGGCGGGGCAGCTCGATGCCACCTTCCAGTATCTCCAGGCCATCGAATCCGACAGTCGCCAGTTGAGTGACGAACTCAGTCGCGTGCGCCTGCTCAGCCTGACCGACGAGCTGACGTCCCTGCCCAATCGCCGCGCTTTCCTCAACCGCCTGGAGAACGAGGTGTCGCGCGTGCAGCGTTATGGCGCGCCCCTGTCCCTGGGCCTGATCGATCTGGACCATTTCAAGCAGGTGAACGACCGCTACGGTCATGCCGCCGGCGACGAGGTGCTGCGCGTCTTTGCCCGCAGCGTGATGGCGGTGTTCCGGCATCACGACGTGGTATCGCGCTACGGGGGCGAGGAGTTTGCGGTGCTGTTGCCCAATACCGACCAGGAAGGTGCGCAACGGGCCCTGAACAAGGTGCGCGAGCGCTGCCGGGAGACCCGCTGGCAGATCAATGGGGACACCCACCCCATGCCCACCTTCTCGGCGGGGCTGGCCCTGTACAAGCCGGGGGAGAGCGTGGACACCTTCATCGAGCGGGTCGACAAGGCACTGTACCGCGCCAAGCGCGCAGGCCGTGACCGCATCGAGTGGGACCGTACCTACGAGAACGAGACCCTGGCGGCGGAAGAGGTCACCGACTGAGGCCTTCCAAGCTGGCCAACTGACTACCATCCATTGCCCCGGTTGCGGACGGCCCGGCCCGGTACCGCCGTGGCCGGCGCTGTCATTGCCCCCGGGCGGCCGATATAATGGCGCCATCCACACATTGCAGCCGAAGGGAGAAACGGCGTGGCGACTGTCCAGCTGACCAAAGAGAATTTCAGCGAGATCATCGACAAGAACGACTTCGTCTTTGTCGATTTTTGGGCCGAGTGGTGTGGGCCCTGCAAGAACTTTGCGCCGATCTATGAGGCGGTGTCGGAGAAACACCCCGACATCGTCTTCGCCAAGGTCAATACCGAGGAGGAGCAGGAACTGGCCATGCACTTCCAGATCCGCTCCATCCCCACCCTCATGATCTTCCGCGAACAGATCATCATCTTCTCCCAACCGGGCATGCTGCCCGAGAGCGCGCTGGAGGAGCTGATCCAGAAGGCACGCGACCTGGACATGGACAAGGTGCGCGAGCAGATCGCGGCGGAGCAGAAGTCGGAGGGCTGAGCCCCGCGACCCGCACGGGTCGCAGGCTCAGATTTCGAACAGCAGCCGCGCCACGTCCCGGTAGTGGCGCACGAAGTGCACCTGCAGGTCCTCGCGCAGGTGGTCCGGCAGTTCCTCCACGTCCCCGCGGTTGCTCTCCGGCAGGATCAGTTCGTCGATTCCGGCGCGGCGGGCCGCCACCACCTTTTCGCGGATGCCACCCACCGGCAGCACCCGGCCGGTGAGGGTGAGTTCACCGGTCATGGCCAGCGGCCGCGAGACCCGCTCGCCGCGCGCCAGTGACAGCAGGGCGGTGGCCATGGTGATACCGGCACTGGGGCCATCCTTGGGGGTGGCGCCCTCGGGCACGTGCAGGTGGACGTAGGCCTTGTCGAAGAACTCCAGGTTGGCCTTGAACAACCGGAGATGGCTGCTGATGTAGCTGTAGGCGATCTCCGCCGACTCGCGCATGACGTCACCCAGCTGGCCGGTGAGCTTGAAACCGCGGTTGGCGGTATGCACCAGCGTGGCCTCCACGCTCAGGGTCGCCCCGCCCATGGCGGTCCAGGCCAGGCCGGTGACGATGCCGACGCCGGTCATGGGCCGTTCGCGCCGGAACAGCGGCCGGCCGAGGTAGGTCTCCACCTGCCTGGCGCCGATGCTCAGCCGCTGCACGTCCTGTTCCACGAACTGGACCGCTGCCTTGCGGATGATCCGCGCCAGTTGCTTCTCCAGTCCGCGCACCCCGGCCTCACGCGCATAGCCCTCGATCACCCGGCGCAGCGCGGCCTCGCTGATACGCAGCCGCCCGGGGGGCACTGCCGCCCGTTCGAGCAGCTTGGGCCAGAGGTGATTGCGGGCGATGGCGATCTTCTCCCGCGTGACATAGCCGGACAGGTGGATCACCTCCATGCGGTCCAGCAGTGGGTGGGGGATGCTGTCCAGCTGGTTGGCGGTGCAGATGAAAAGCACCCGTGACAGGTCGTAGCGGACGTCCAGGTAGTGGTCGAGGAAGTCCGCATTCTGTTCCGGGTCGAGCACCTCGAGCAGGGCGGAGGCGGGATCGCCGTGGTAGGACGCACCCACCTTGTCGATCTCGTCCAGCATGATCAGGGGATTGGAGACGCCGGCCTCGCGGATGGCCTGGATGAACTTGCCCGGCATGGCGCCGATATAGGTACGGCGGTGACCCTTGATCTCCGCCTCGTCGCGAATGCCACCCAGGCTGAAGCGGTAGAAGCGGCGGCCCAGGGCGCGGGCGATGGAGCGTCCCACCGAGGTCTTGCCCACGCCCGGGGGGCCGACCAGCAGGATGATGGAGCCGCTGACCGTGCCCTTGAGGTTGCCGATGGCCAGGAATTCGATGATGCGGTCCTTGACGTCCTCGATGCCCTCGTGGTCCTCGGCCAGCACCGCGCGTGCATGGGCCAGGTCCAGCCGGTCCTCCGAATACAGCCCCCAGGGCAGGCTGCTGAGCCATTCCAGGTAGTTGCGGCTGACGGCATATTCCGGTGAGCCGGATTCCAGCACCGACAGCTTGTCCAGTTCCTCGTCGATGCGCTGGCGGGCCGCCGCCGGGACCTCGAGCCGGTCAAGGCGTTCCCGGAACCGCTCCAGGTCCAGGGTCTTGTCATCCTTCTCGATACCCAGTTCCTGGCGGATGGCCTTGAGCTGTTCACGCAGGAAGAACTGGCGCTGCTGCTCGCTCATCCGCTCCTCGACCTGCTCGCGGATCTTGTGCTGCAGCCGGGCGACCTCCAGCTCCTTCTTGATCAGCACCAGCACCTTCTTCATCCGCTCCAGGACGGGGACCGTCTCCAGGATCTCCTGCAGTTCCTCCCGGGTGGCGGTGGTGAGGCTGGCCGCGAAGTCGGCCAGGGCCGAGGGTTCGTTGGGGTTGAACCGGGTCAGGAAGAACTTGAGTTCCTCGCTGTAGAGCGGGTTGAGGGGCACCAGCTCCTTGAGGGTGTTGATGATGGCCACCGCGTAGGCCTTGAGGTCCTCGACCGGTCCGAGCACGTCGTCCGGGTAGTCGACCCGCACCATGTAGGGGGGTTCGCCGGAGATCCAGTCGACGATGTGGAAGCGGCGGATCCCCTCGGCAATGAACTGGATCTTGCCCGAGTTGTGCATGGGATGGTGCATGCGCACCACGGTCCCGGTGGCGTAGAAATCACCCGGTCCGGGCAGCTTGCCCTCGTGGTTACGGACCAGCAGCAGGCCCACCAGGTGATGGGCGGTCTCACCGATGGCACGCACCGTGTCCAGCCAGGGGTCGTCGTCGATGAGCACCGGTACGTTCTGGGCCGGAAAGAAGGGCCGTTCCGACAGGGGGAGCACGTGGATCCGATCCGGCAGCACGTCCTCCGGCCGCGCCAGTTCGGATCCCCTTTCCTGGGCGGACGCCTGGTCACCGGTGAGGATCTCGACATCGGGCGCATCCGGTTTGTCACTGGTGTCCATGTTCCGTTCTCCTGGTGGCCGTTCAGATCAGGCCGGCGAAGGGTTCCACCTCGACCTCGGTGCCGGCCGGTATCTCCCCGGCATCCGGGGGCAGCACGATGAAGCAGTCGGCCTGGCTCATGGAGGTCAGGATGTGCGAGCCCTGCTGGCGGTCCATGGTGACACAGGGGCGACCCTGATCGTCGTGGCACAGCCGGCCGCGTTGGAAGTCGGTGCGTCCCGAGCGGTTGCGCAGTGGGACCCGGGTGGGCAGGCGGAGGCGCAGGGGGGGTGTCGGCGGGGCGCCAGCCAGGGCCTGCAGTGCCGGCTGGACGAACTGGTAGAAGGTCACCATGGTGGAGACCGGATTGCCGGGCAGGCCGAAGAACAGGGCATCGCCGACACGCCCGAAGGCCAGGGGCTTGCCCGGCTTCATGCGGATGCGCCAGAAGTCCACCTGCCCCAGGCGCTCCAGGGTCTCCTTGACGAAGTCGGCCTCGCCCACCGAGACACCGCCGGAGGTGATCACGGCATCGGCCATGGTCGCGGCATCGCGGAAGGCCTGTTCCACCGCCTCGCGCCGGTCGGGGACGACGCCCAGGTCCAGGCATTCCACGCCGGCCCGGCGCAGCATGCCGGACAGGGCATAGCGGTTGCTGTCGTAGATCTGCCCGGGTTGCAGCGGTTGCCCCGGCGCGCAGAGTTCGTCGCCGGTGGAGAAGAAGGCCACCCGTGGCCGCCGGTGCACCTGGACCTCGGCGATGCCCAGGGAGGCGATCACGGCGATGTCGGCCGGTGTCAACCGCCGGCCCGACTCGAGCACGGTCTGACCGCGTTCCACGTCCTCGCCGGCCCGGCGCACGTTCTCGCCGGCCCGATGTTCGCCCGTCAGCCGGATGCGGCCCTCGGCGAGTACCTCTGCCTGTTCCTGCATGACCACGGTGTCGGCCCCTGCCGGCAGCACTGCGCCCGTCATGATGCGCACGCACTGGCCCGGGCCCACCGCGCCCTCGTGGGGCGCCCCGGCCAGGGCCCGGCCGGCCAGGGCCAGGCCATCGGTGGCGGCCAGCGCCAGGTCGGCGGCGCGCAGGGCATAGCCGTCCATGGCCGAGTTGTCGAAGGCGGGTACCTGGAGCGGCGAGACGATGGCCTCGGCCAATACCCGACCCAGGCCGTCCCGCAGCGCCAGCCGTTCCCGGCCGGTGACCGGGCTGACCGAGTCGACGATGCGCCGGCGTGCCTCTGCGACCGGCAGCAACGGGGTGGGGCCCTGGACGGGCAGTCCCTGGTTGCCTGATTTCATGAAGGTTCTCCCGGAGTAATCGGTGATGAGTCGGATTCTGGGCCGCCACCGGCCGCCACGCCGGCGCGGCGGAGGTGGGCCAGCAGGAATGCCACCAGCGGTTCGACGTCGTCCAGCGGCAGGCAGGGCAGGTCCGTGGCCAGGGGATGATCACCGGCCAGCGCGATCACCCGCGGATCCCGGCGGTAGAGGAAGGGTTCAGCGCCGGCGTTCCGGCGGTAGACCTCGATCTTGTCGCAGTCGGCCGCGCGCCAGCCTTCGGCCAGCACCAGGTCCAGCCGGTCCAGGTCCAGGCGGCGGTAGCATTCGGCCAGCTCGGGCTCGGTGTGGCCGTCACCCTCGGTGATGCGAGCCTCGCGCCAGGGGGAGGCCAGCAGGGTCTGCCGGGCACCGGCGTGGTGCAGCCGGTAACTGTCCTTGCCTGGCCGGTCGATCTCGAAATCATGGTGACTGGCCTTGATGATCCCCAGCCGCAAGCCGTGCCGGCTGAGTGCGGCGACGACCCGCTCCAGTAACTGGGTCTTTCCGGTCCCGCTGGGGGCCACGAAGGCGACGAGAGGAACGGCCGGTGACTGTGACTCCATCTTGGCTCGGTTTCCGTGGCTGGGCTGTCGTGGGCGGGCTGCCCCCCCGCGGGCATTATACAGGGCCGGTCGGCCGCTGGCCGCCGGTACTGGAAATTCCGCCACCGCTGGCGTAGCTTGGAACGGCACGCCCTGATCGAGAAACCCAATGGGGGCGAGGAGGTGGCGGTGCAAGTACGAACCCTGATGGAATGGTGCCTGGCCGGATGGCTGGTGCTGGCAGGCAGTGCCCGGGCGGCGACCCCGCCCACGACCTACAACCAGGTGCGGTACCAGGTCACCGTCGTGCGGCAGGTCGGCAACGACCGCGGCCGCATGACCCTGGTCGCCCAGTTCGATGCCGACGACCCGGTGGCCGTGTCACGGCACCTGGACAGCAGCATGGCCTGGGCCCTGGAGCGCCTGCGCAAGCTGCCGGATCTCGATCGCCGTACCGGCGACTACCGCGTGCAGCCGGTGTACCGCAAGGGCCGGCTGGACCACTGGCACGGGGAACAGACCCTGATCCTCACCAGCCCCCATCCACAGGCCCTGGCCCGGGTCGCGGGCCTGCTGCAATCCAGGTTGCAGATCCGGGGGCTATCGTTCTTCCTGTCCAGTGCCCGCCGCGAGGCCCTGATCGATGACCTGCTGGACGAGGCCCTGCGGCGTTTCAAGGCCCGGGCCCGGCACATCAGCCAGCGGCTCGGCCACGGCCGTTACCGTATCGTCGAACTGGCGGTGGGTGGTGACGACCGGTTGCCGCCGCCCCGGCCCCTGCTGCGCATGCAGAGCCTGGCGGCCAGCAGCCTGTCCACCCCCGCCCTGGCCGCGGGCAAGGGCGAGGTGCGGCTGACGCTCACCGGTGTCATCCAGTTCGAGTAGCCCATGGTCAGCGGCGGCCATGGGGAGCGGGGGTATCGGTGGCTGCTGCCACTCCTGTTGCTTGGGCAACTGCTGCTGTCTCCTCCGGCGATGCCCACCGATGGGGTGGTGGTGCCGGTGCTGGACCTGCGCGGGCCCATCGGTCCGGCCAGCATGGATTACCTGGTGCGGGGGCTGGACCGCGCCCGCCGCCAGCAGGTGCCGCTGGTGGTGCTGCGCCTGGATACGCCGGGCGGCCTGGACAGTGCCATGCGTGGCATCGTGCAGGCCATCCTGGCGTCACCCGTGCCGGTGGTGGGTTACGTGGCCCCACCGGGGGCCAGGGCGGCCAGTGCCGGCACCTACATCCTCTATGCCTGCCATGTCGCCGCCATGGCGCCCGGCACCAACCTGGGCGCGGCCACACCGGTACGTATCGGTGGTATCGGGGCGCCCGCTGGCAAGGGCGATACCGGCCGGCAGGCGGACCAGGATGCCATGCACCACAAGCTGGTCAACGATGCCGCTGCCTACCTGCGCAGCCTGGCCCGACTGCGTGGCCGCAACGCCGATTGGGCGGAGAAGGCGGTGCGCGAGGGTGCCAGCCTCACGGCCCGGGAGGCCCTGCAGGCGGGGGTCGTGGACCTGGTGGCGGACGATCTCGACCGATTGCTGCAGGCCCTCGACGGGCGCGAGGTGAAACTGCCGGCCGGCCTGCAACGGTTGCACACCACCGGCCTGGGGTGGCGCTTGGTGCCGCCGGACTGGCGCAACCGTTTCCTGTCGCGGCTGGCGGATCCCAACCTGGCCTATATCCTCATGCTGCTGGGGGTGTACGGCCTGTTCTTCGAGCTGGTCAAGCCGGGGTTCATGCTGCCCGGCGTGGTGGGGGCCATCAGCCTGGTCCTGGCCCTCTATGCCTTCCAGGTACTGCCGGTGAACTATGCGGGGATCGGCCTGATCCTGCTCGGTATCGGCTTCATGGTGGCGGAGGCCTTCGTGCCCAGCTTCGGCGCCCTGGGCCTGGGCGGGCTCATCGCCTTCGTGGTGGGATCGGTCATCCTCTACGATTCGGACAGCGGCCTGGCCGTGTCCCCGCTGCTGGTGGGGACGCTGGCGTTGGCCAGCGGCGCCTTCTTCATCGGGGTCATGGGCCTGGCCCTGCGGGCGCGGCGCCGGCCCGTGGTGAGCGGCCGCGAGGAACTGATCGGAGCCCGGGCCGAGGTGCTGGATGATTTCACCGGGCGGGGCCGGGTGCGGGTCCATGGCGAGATCTGGCAGGCCCGGTCCCACCGGCCCCTGCGCCGCGGCGCGGCGGTACGCGTGACCGGCATCCAGGGGCTCGTACTGGAGGTCGAACCCATGACAGAGGAGGCAGGCTGATGGCACCAGCGGCATTGGCGGCAATCGTTTTCGTACTGGCACTGATCCTTTCCACCTTTCGCATCCTGCGGGAATACGAGCGCGGCGTGGTCTTCATGCTGGGGCGGTTCTGGCGGGTCAAGGGCCCCGGGCTGGTGGTCGTGCTGCCCGTGGTGCAGCAGATGGTGCGGGTGGACCTGCGCACCGTGGTGATGGACGTGCCCAGCCAGGACGTGATCTCGCGGGACAACGTCTCGGTCAAGGTCAACGCGGTGATCTATTTCCGGGTCATCGACCCGGAGAAGGCCATCATCCAGGTGGAGGACTTCTTTTCGGCCACCAGCCAGCTGGCCCAGACCACCCTGCGTTCGGTGTTGGGACAGCACGAGCTGGACGAGATGCTGGCCGGGCGCGACAAGCTGAACGCGGACATCCAGGCCATCCTCGACGAGCAGACCGATGCCTGGGGCATCAAGGTGGCCAATGTCGAGATCAAGCACGTGGACATCGACGAGAGCATGATTCGCGCCATCGCCCGCCAGGCCGAGGCCGAGCGCGAGCGGCGGGCCAAGGTGATCCATGCCGCCGGCGAACAGCAGGCGGCACAGAAGCTGGTGGATGCGGCCAACAAGCTGGCGGAGGCCCCGCAGGCCATCCAGCTCCGCTACCTTCAGACCCTCACCGAGATCGCCGGCGACCGCACCGCGACCATCGTCTTTCCCCTGCCCATGAAGACCTTGGGCGAGCTGTTCGGCGGCCGGTGGGATGACCGGGCCTGAATCCGTCGTCGATCCCCTGCTGGAGCGCTTCCTGGATGCGCTCTGGATGGAGGCGGGGCTGAGCGACCACAGCCTCGCGGCCTACCGCCGGGACCTGAGGGGCCTGGCGCACTGGCTGGCGGCCCGGGGGCGGGGCCGGCTGGAGACGGCCGACACCGTGGCCCTGCAGGGTTACCTGCGCGACCGGCTGGCGGCGGGCGCAAGCCGTCGGACCATGGCGCGCTTTCTCTCCGCGTGCCGCCGCTTCTACCGCTGGCTGCTGCGGGAGGGGCTGCGGACGGACGATCCCACGGCCGACCTGGAGGGACCACGGGTGGGGCGCAGCCTGCCCGAGACCCTCACCGAGGCCGAGGTGGAGGCCCTGCTGGCGGCACCGGACACCACCGGGACGCTGGGCCTGCGGGATCGCGCCATGCTGGAGTTGCTCTACGCCACCGGCCTGCGGGTGTCCGAGCTGGTGGGGTTGCCGCGGGATGCCCTGGACCTGGAACAGGGCGTGGTGCGGGTGCTGGGAAAGGGCGGCAAGGAGCGGCTGGTGCCGCTGGGGGAGAACGCCATCCTGTGGCTGGAGCGCTACCTGGCCGCCCGGTCCGGCCGTGGCGGCGAACGCTTCCTGTTCCCGGGTCGTGGTGGCCGGCCGCTGACCCGCCAGGCATTCTGGTACCGGCTGAAGGCCCATGCCCGCCGCGCCGGCATCGAGACACCCCTGTCACCCCACGGTCTGCGCCATGCCTTCGCCACCCACCTGATCAATCATGGCGCCGACCTGCGCGTGGTGCAGATGCTGCTCGGCCACAGCGATCTCTCCACCACCCAGATCTATACCCACGTGGCCCGCGAGCGGCTGCAGTCCCTGCACGCGCGCCACCATCCCCGCGGCTGACGGCGGTTTTTTTGCGTCCGCGCCGGCTTTCCCCCACAATGGATGCATCAGCCCGCGCGGCGCAGGATCGGGGATTCAGATGAACAGACGGATAGGCTGGTTATTGGCGGTACTGTCGTTCTGGCCCGCCCTGGGCGTGGCGGCCGGGGATGGCACGGCGGCGGTGAAGAGGATCCGCGAGGTGATGGCCGGGCTGGTGCCCGACCGCACGCCGGATGTGGTACGGCCGGCACCGGTAACGGGGTTCTACGAGGTGGACTACGGGCCCCAGGTATTCTATGTCACCGCCGACGGGCGCTACCTGTTGCGGGGCGACATCATGGACCTGCAGCACCGCCGTAACCTCACCGAGGCACGCAAGAACGGACTGCGCCGCGACACCCTGGCCCGTATCCCGCCCGACCAGATGATCAGCTTCCCGGCCAAGTACCAGAAGCACGTGGTGACGGTGTTCACCGACATCGATTGCGGTTACTGCCGCAAGCTGCATGGCCAGATCGACAAGTACAACGACCTCGGCATCACGGTGAACTACCTGTTCTTCCCCCGCGCCGGGCGCAACTCCAGTTCCTATTACAAGGCCATCTCGGTCTGGTGTGCCAAGGACCGGCGCAAGGCGCTGACCGAGGCCAAGCGGGGCAAACCCATGCCGCGCCGGGATTGTCCCAACCCCGTGGACAAGGACCTGGAGCTGGTGCACCAGTTCGGGCTGCAGGGCACGCCGGCCATCGTGTTGGAGGATGGGCGGCTGCTGCCGGGCTATGTGCCGCCCGACCGTCTCAGCCTGCTGCTGGACGGCATGGCGGTTCCGCGCCGCAGGTAGGCGCCTGGGAGCAGGCAGGCCCCTAGTGCAGGGCGTTGAACAGGCGCTTGCGGTAGTCCGTGACCAGCGGTCCCCGGTCGTCCAGCAGCCGGAACACGGCCAGCATGCCGCGGCGGCCGGCTTCGTCGTCGAACGCGCGGTCGCGGTGCAGCACTGCCAGGAATTCCTCCAGGGCATCCTCGTGGTCGCCGTCCAGGGCCAGCCGCGCGGCCAGCTGTACGCGGCTGGCGAGGTCCCCCTTGGTCGCCAGGCGCTCCCGCAGCACCGGGGCACTGTCGGGACCTGCCATTCGGGCCAGGGTCAGCCAGGCGGCCAGCCGTGCCACCGGGGCATCCTCGCGCCGGTCGGCCGGGATGGCCGCCAGGATCCGTTCCGCCGTCTCGGCGTCCCCGGCGCGTAGGGCCAGTTCCGCCAGCTCGCCGGGAATGGCGCGATTGTCCGGGTCTGCGGCCATGGCCCGTTCCAGCACGGCGATGGCCCCCGCCAGGTCACCCTGCTGCGCCAGTTCCGCGGCCCGCGCCCGGTCCCGGTCCGAGGCCCGCTCGATATAGGGGTCCAGCAGCTGGCGCAGGCTGGCCTCGCTCTGGACGCCCATCACCTCGTCCACCACCTGGCCGTGCCGAAACAGTTTCATGGTGGGGATGCTGCGGATGCCGTGGCGGCTGGCCAGGGCCTGCTGCTCGTCGGTATTGACCTTGCCCAGCACGAACTTGCCGGCGTAACGTTCCGCCAGCTGCAGCAGGATGGGCAGCTGCATCTTGCAGGGGCCACACCACTCGGCCCAGAAGTCCACCAGCACCGGCACGCGGTGCGAGGTCTCGAGGACCTCGCGGTCGAAGTTCTCGGCGGTCACCTCCACCACGTTCGGATGTTCCATGCACCTCTACCTCGTTCGAACCATCACTGCTCCCCCAGCTGAGGGTTGGCGGTGACGAAATCAAGCCACCGGCGGCGCCGGCCGCTGGCGGTGGATCGGAGGATGGTGGTGCCGGCATCGCGGGCGCGCGGGCCGGCGGGTGCCAGGGGCGGCGGGGCATCCTGGGCCAGGTGGAATGCCAGGATCGTCCGCGGCCCCGGGGTGCCGTTCAGCGTTCCAGATACTGCAGCTTGCCCTCGCGCCCGTTCCATTCGTCGGCGTCGGGCAGGGCGTCCTTCTTCTGGGTGATGACCGGCCACTGTCCCGCCAGCTCCGCATTGAGCTGGAGGAAGTTCTCCTGGCCGGGCGGCAGGTCGTCCTCGGGGAAGATGGCCTCCGCGGGACATTCGGGTTCGCACAGGGTGCAGTCGATGCACTCCTCGGGATCGATGACGAGGAAGTTGGGTCCCTCGTGGAAGCAGTCCACGGGGCAGACCTCCACGCAATCGGTGTACTTGCACTTGATGCAGTTTTCGGCGACTACATAGGTCATGGTGAACTCCACTGACACCGGGAATCGGTCTGTCGAAGGCCCGTAATGATAGGGCCAAAGCGGGCTTTTGGCGAGCGCGGCCGGCGCCGGAGGGGCAGGAATTTGATTCCCGTCAATTCCCGGGCGGGGCCCGGGCTCATCCGGCCAGCAGCCGGGCGCCCTGGTAGAAGATGAAACTGGTGATCCAGGCCAGGCCCAGGGACCAGGCCACGCTCATGCCCACGAAGCCCAGGCTGCGGGACTCCGAGCGCTGGGTGGCCAGGGTCGAGACACAGGGGGTGTAGAGCAGGGTGAAGAGCATGAAACTGAAGGCTTGGACCCAGTCCATGTGCTGGGCCAGGTAGCCGGCCAGGGCCTGGCCCTCCAGGCCGGTCATGGCCACCATGGCCCCGAGCACGATCTCCTTGGCCACGAACCCGAACATCAGCACCACGGCCATGGAGGCATCGATGCCGATGGGGTTCAGTACCGGCGCCAGCCACTGGCCCAGGGTGTAGGCGTAGGTGCCGGCCCCACCGGGACGGGCGGCCTCTGGGAAGTGGGTGAGGAACCACACCAGCACCACGCCGCTGATGATGAAGGTGCTGGCCCGGTGCAGGAAGTGGCGCACCTCGTGCCAGCCGCGCATGACCACCTGGCGCAGCACCGGCAGCCGGTAGGGCGGAATCTCGAGCACGAAGGGCTCGTCGCTCTTCAGCCGCCGGCTGAACAGGATGGCGGTGGTGAAGGCGGCGACGAAGCTCATGACGTAGAGGGCGAACAGGACCAGGGGCGCCTGGCGGGGGCTGAACAGGGCGGTGGTGAGGAACAGGAACACCTGCAGCCGCGCCGAACACAGCGAGAAGGGGATCACCAGCATGGTCAGCAGGCGCATGGCCCGGTTGCGCATGACCCGGGTACCCATCAGGGCCGGCACGTTGCAGCCGAAGCCCATCAGCATCATCACGAAACCGCGCCCGTCCAGCCCCAGCCGCGCCATCAGTCCGTCGGTGAGAAAGGCCACCCGCGCGAGGTAGCCGCTGTCCTCGACGAAGGACATGAGGAAGAAGAACAGGATGATCACCGGTACGAAGGAGGCCACGGTGGCGATGCCGTCGTAGATGCCGCTGACCAGGAAGCTGTAGAGGGTGGTCGGCAGCAGGCCGGCCAGGCCGGCCAGGTAGTGGTCGCGGAAGCCGTCCAGCAGCCAGGCGACGAAATCCTGGATGGGGGTGCCCAGGGCGTAGATGGCCTGGAACACCCCGAACATGATGAGAAAGAACAGGGGTAGCCCGAACAGTGGATGCAGCAGCCAGCGGTCCAGGCGCTCGGTGACCTGGCGCTCGATGCGACTGGGGGCGCTCACTGCGCGCCGCACCAGCTGTTCCGCTTCCCCCACCAGTTCGTCGTCGTGGGCCAGGGTCTGGCGGATGTCCTGGGTCTGCACCGCGTCCACCCGGCCGAGGGTCGCCGCCAGCAGCCGTTGGACCTCGGCGAAGCCGCTGCCGTTGCGGGCGCTGATGAGGGCGACGGGCAGTTTCAGGCCGCTGGCCAGGGCCGCCGTGTCCACCCGCACGCCCAGGCGTTCCGCCTCATCGGCCATGTTGACGAACACCACGGCGGGCAGGCCGAGTTCCCGTACCTGCAGGGCCAGGGGCAGCTGGTGGTCCAGCTGGGTGGCATTGAGGACCACCGCCACCAGATCCACGGGGTTGTTCTCCAGGAACTGGCGCACCACCCGTTCGTCGTCGGAGAAGCCATGGAGGTCGTAGATGCCGGGCAGGTCGATGATCTCGGCCGCGGCCCCGCCCACCACCACCTTGGCCGCCAGCAGGTCGATGGTGACCCCGGGCCAGTTGGCGATCTTGGCGGAGGAGCCGGTGAGACGGTTGAACAGGGTGGACTTGCCCGTGTTGGGCATGCCGATCAGGGCGATGCGTTTCACGACAGGCGGCTGATACGGATGCGTTCCGCGTCCCGGGGGCGGATGATGAGGTCGACGCTGCCGACCCGGACCTGCAACGGCCCGTTGAGGCGACCACGGCGGATGACCCTGGCCTCGCGTCCGGTGCGCAAGCCCATGGCCTGCAGGCGCTTGCGCAGTCCGGTGCCGGCATGCACGCCGGTGATGATGGCGCGTTCACCCCGTTGCAGGCTGGAGAGGGTCGGGTAGTCGTCCATTGGTAAACGCACCTCGATCGCAATAGCAAACAAGAATTATTCTCAATAGTAATCCCAGAAAACCAGGACGTCAACCGTCCATCGGCTTTTATTGGCCTGATCGTTACGGGTCACGCCCTCAGGCGCCCCTACTCTAGCGGCCGCCGTCCAGGAGTTCTTTGAGCTGGATCAATAGATCGAGCGCCTGGCGCGGGCTGACGTCCAGCGGGTCGAGGGCGTCCAGCCGTTCCAGTACGGGATGGGTTGGGGGGGCTTCGAACAGTCCCAGCTGGGGCGAGCCGGGCTCCGCCGGTTCGGCCGGGGACCGGGCCTCCAGTTCCTCCAGCCGTTGGCGGGCCCGTGCCAGCACGGCACCGGGGATGCCGGCCAGGGCCGCCACCTGGAGACCATAGCTGCGGTCGGCGGGGCCTTCCTTCACCCGGTGCAGGAACAGGACCCGGTCCCCCTGTTCCACCGCATCCAGGTGGACGTTGGCAATGGTCGGGATGCGTTCCGGCAGCCGCGTCAGTTCGAAATAGTGGGTCGCGAACAGGGTGAAGGCGCCGACCCGGCGCGCCAGGTCCTCGGCCACCGCCCAGGCCAGGGCGAGGCCGTCGTAGGTGCTGGTGCCACGGCCGATCTCGTCCATGAGGACCAGGCTTCGGGCGCTGGCATTGTGCAGGATGTTCGCGGTCTCGGTCATTTCGACCATGAAGGTGGAACGGCCCGAGGCCAGGTCGTCGGAGGCGCCGATGCGGGTGAAGATACGGTCCACCGGGCCGATCAGGGCCCGCTCCGCCGGCACGAAGCTGCCGATATGGGCCAGCAGCACGATCAGCGCGGTCTGGCGCATGTAGGTCGATTTGCCCCCCATGTTGGGGCCGGTGATCATCAGCATGCGCCGATCCTCGTCCAGGCGCAGGTCGTTGGGCACGAAGGGGCTGCCCAGCGCGCGTTCGATCACCGGGTGGCGGCCGCCGACGATCTCCAGGCAGGGCCGGTCGGTCAGCTCGGGACGGCGGTAGTCCAGCCGGTCGGCGCGCTGGGCCAGGTCGGCGAGCACGTCCAGCTCGGCCACGGCCGCCGCCATCCGTTGCAGGGGGGCGAGGTGCTCCGCCAGGCCTTCCAGCAGGGCCTCGTACAGGGCCTTCTCCCGGGCCAGGGCCCGCTCCCGGGCGCTGAGGATGCGGTCCTCGAACGCCTTCAGCTCCGGCGTGATGTAGCGCTCCGCCGCCTTCAGGGTCTGGCGCCGCTGGTAGTCGGCCGGCACTGCGCCGGCCTGGGCCCGGGTCACCTCGATGTAGTAGCCATGGACCCGGTTGTAGCCGATGCGCAGGTTGGGGATGCCGCTGCGCGTCCGTTCCCGCGCCTCCATCTCGGCCAGCACCTGGTCGGCGTCCCGGCTCAGCCGGCGCAGTTCGTCCAGCTCGGCGTCGTGGCCGGGTGCGATCACCCCCCCATCGCGGATCAGTGCCGGTGGCTCGGGGACGACGGCCGTCTCCAGCAGGGTGCAGGTGCCGCTGTGGTCGCCCAGTGCCGTCAGCAGGGTCTGGACCAGGGGATCCTCGATCCCGGCCAGCGCCCGTTGCAGCAGGGGCAGCCGCTGCAGTCCCTCGCGCAGCGCCGCCAGGTCCCGCGGCCGGGCGCTGCGCAGGGCGATACGGGCCAGGATGCGTTCCGCGTCGCAGAAGCCGCGCAGCGCGTCCTGTATCTGCTCGTAGTGCTGGTTCTCCATCAGGATGCCGACACACTGGTGGCGACGGCGCAGGCTGTCCGGGTCGCGCAGGGGGCGGTGCAGCCAGCGCCGAAGCAGGCGGCTGCCCATGCGGGTGGCGGTACGGTCGAGCACGTCGAACAGGGTGGGTCCCCCCTGGTCGTTCAACGGCCGGTCCAGTTCCAGATGGCGGCGCGTGGCGGCATCCAGCACGATGGCATCCTCGCGCCGCTCGAGCCGGATGCCCTGGAGGTGGGGCAGGGCCGAGCGCTGGGTGTCCTGGACGTAGGTCAGCAGGGCGCCGGCGGCGGCGATGGCCAGGGGGCGGTCCTGGATGCCGAAACCGGCGAGATCCCGGGTGCCGAACTGCGCCTGCAACTGGTGGCGGGCACTCTCGGCATCGAAGTGCCAGGGTGGCCGCCGCTGCAGGGCGGCCTGGTGCGTTTCCGCCAGGGGCAGGGGGCTGTCCTCGGGCAGCAGCAGCTCGCTCGGCTGCAGCCGTTCCAGCTCCGCGGCCAGGGCCTCCTCGCCCTCCGCCTCGATGACACTGAAGCGGCCGCTCGCCAGTTCCATCACCGCCAGCGCCCAGGCCGCGGCCTCACCACACAAGGCCACCAGCAGGTTCTCCCGGCGGTCGTCCAGCAGGGCCTCGTCGGTGAGGGTGCCGGGGGTGACGATGCGGACCACCTCGCGTGCCACCGGCCCCTGGCTGCGGGCGGGATCACCCACCTGCTCGCAGATGGCCACCGCCTCCCCCAACCGCACCAGCCGCGCCAGGTATTGCTCCACGGCGTGGACCGGGACGCCGGCCATGGGGATGGGCGCGCCGGCGGACTGGCCGCGGGTGGTGAGGGTGATGTCCAGCAACCGGGCCGCGCGCCGGGCATCGTCGTAGAACAACTCGTAGAAGTCCCCCATGCGGTAGAACAGCAGATGGTCGGGATGCTCGGCCTTGATGCCGAGGTACTGTTGCATGACCGGGGTGTGGGCGGCGGTCTTGGCGGTGCGTGCAGTCATCGGCGAAAGTCTATCAGCTTGGCGTCCGATTCTGCAGGATCGTGTTATAACGGCCGCTGGAGGCCGGCGCGCGGATGATCGGCGATACCCGGGGGAGGAGACGATGCACGCAACGACGACTTGGGACGACCAGGCCCTGGCCGCAGCCGCCCGGGCCCTGGGCGAGCGCCTGCAGGCGCGGGGGTGGCGGCTGGCCACGGCGGAATCCTGTACCGGCGGCTGGCTGGCCAAGGTGGTGACCGACATCGCCGGCAGTTCGGCCTGGTTCGACCGCGGCTTCGTGACCTATGCCAATGCCGCCAAGGTGGCCATGCTGGCGGTGCCGTCCGCCCTGCTGGAACGCCACGGGGCGGTCAGTGAGCCGGTGGCCGAGGCCATGGTGCGCGGGGCTCTGGCCCACAGCGATGCCCGGGTCGCGGTGGCCATCACCGGGGTGGCGGGCCCGGGGGGCGGCACCCCGGACAAGCCGGTGGGCATGGTCTGTTTCGCCTGGCTGGTAGGGGGCGGGGCCTGTCACCTGCGTACCGAGTACTTCAGCGGTGACCGCGAGGCGATCCGGCGGCAGGCGGTGGCCCGGGCACTGGAGGGCCTGCGGCATGTCGTCACCGACTGAGGGCGAGGCCGCTGCCGGCCGGCGCCGGGAACGGCTGTTTTTCGCCCTCTGGCCCGATCCCGAGCTGCGCCGGCGCCTGGCCGAACTGGGACGGCGCTACGCCCCGGCGGAGGCACGGCGGGTGGCGCCGGCGGATCTCCACCTGACCCTGGCCTTCGTGGGCGGATGCGATGCCGCCCGCCGGGCCTGCCTGGAACGGGTGGCCGCGGGGGTGCGGGCGGCGCCGCTCCGGTTCTGTCTCGACCGTATCGGGTACTGGGCCCGGCCCCGGGTCCTGTGGCTGGGGGCGGCCCGCCAGCCGGCAGCGCTGCGGGCACTGGCCGAACGCTTGCAACAGGCCCTGGGGGCTTGCGACCATCCACCGGATGAGCGGCCCTTCCGGGCCCACGTGACCCTGGCACGCAAGGTGCGGCAGCCGCTGGCGGCCCGCCTGGAGCCGCCCCTGTGCTGGCACGCCGAGCGCTTCTGCCTGGTGCGTTCCCGCACCACGCCCGCCGGTGTCCATTACCAGGTGGTACGGGACTGGCCGCTGCGACCCTGACGGCCTCAGCCGGCCCGGGCGTCGGCCTCGGCCGCCAGTTTCGCCAGCGCCGGGTGGATCTCCACCGGGTAGGGCGGGCCCGGGTCCAGGGCCCGCAGGGGTTCCGGCAACCGCGCCAGTTCCTCTACCAGGTGTTGCCGGAGGGCGGCCAGGGGGCGGCGGGCGAACAGCCGCCGGCCCCCTTCCATGACCGGTTCCAGCAATGGCCGGCCCGGTGCCGCCACCTCGTCCAGGCCCAGGTGATCCCGCCGCATCCGGCCACGGTCGTCGTATTCCCGGTACACCTGCTTGCGCCCGGGCCAGGTGGCCTTGTGCTCGGAGCGCTTGCGCCGGGGGATGCCGGCGTATTCCGCCAGCTTGTAGGCACAGTCGAGGTAGGGGGCATCGCTGGCGGTGTCGAGCCGGGTCCCCACGCCGAAGCCATCGATGGGCGCGCCGGCCGCCAGCAGGGCCCGCAGGGCGTACTCGTCCAGGTTGCCGCTGCAGAAGATGCGGGTCTCCGCCAGGCCGCCCTCGTCCAGGATGGCGCGCACCCGGCGGGCGTGGCGGGCCAGGTCGCCGCTGTCCAGGCGCACGGCGCGGATCCGGATGCCGGCCCGGGCCAGGCGCGGGGCCAGCTCCACCACGCGCCGGGCACCACGCTCGGTGTCGTAGGTGTCGATCAGGAGGACCAGCCCCTCGGGCTGGGCCCGGGCGAAGTCCTCGAATGCCTGGATCTCGCTGTCGTGGGCCTGGACGAAGGAATGGGCCATGGTCCCGTAGACCGGGATGCCGAAGGCGGGTCCCGCCAGCACGGTGGAGGTTCCGGCGAAACCGGCCAGGTAGCTGGCGCGGGCCGCCAGCAGCCCGGCCTCGGCCCCGTGGGCGCGGCGCAGGCCGAAGTCCACCAGCAGCCGGTCCGGGGCCGCCAGCACGCAGCGCACCGCCTTGCTGGCGATCAGTGTCTGGAAGTGGAGCAGGTTGATCAGCCGGGTCTCCACCAGCTGGGCCTGGGGCAGGGGGGCGGTGACCCGCAGCAGGGGCTCGTTGGGGAACAGGATGGTGCCCTCGGGCACGGCATGCACCGCCCCCCGGAAGCGCAGCCCGGCGAGATGGTCGAGAAAGTCGTCGGGAAACCGGTTCAGGGTGCGCAGCCACTCGATCTCCGCCGGTGCGAAGCGGGCCCGCTCCAGGAAGTCCAGCGCCTGCTCCAGCCCGGCCGCCACCAGGAAATTGCGTCCGGGCGGCAGGTCGCGGACGAAGAAGTCGAAGACCGCGATTTCCTCCATGCCGCTGGCGTAGTAGCCGTGCAGCATGGTGAGCTGGTAGAGGTCGGTCAGCAGTGGGGTACTGGTGACGTCGGCACTGGCCACTGCCGGGCCCTTCATGGGGCCAGGTCCTCCAGGCGCAGGGGTCGGGCACAGGCAGCAACCATCCGTTCCAACGCCCGGGCACCGTCGCCCGGCCGCAGGTCGACGGCCCGCACCGCATCCTCCAGCAGGCGCACGGCGAAGCCCTCGCGGCAGGCGTCCAGCACGGTGTTCAGGACGCAGTAGTCCGTGGCCAGGCCGCCGACGAACAGGCGCCGGATGCCGGCCGCGCGCAGGGTCTCGGCCAGGCCGGTGTCCTGGAACCCGGAATAGGCGTCCCGGTCGCAGGCGGTCGCCTTGGAGACGATGCGGTCCTCGGGGGCCAGCGCCAGCTCGTCGGCGAAGGCCGCCCCGGGGCTGCCGGCGACGCAGTGCACCGGCCAGGGGCCGCCCTGGTCGGTGAAGGAGCAGTGATCCGGCGGGTGCCAGTCGCGGGTGGCGATCACCGGCAGGTCCCGGGCCCGGAAGCGCTCGATGTAGCGATTCAGCACCGGCACCACGCGGTCGCCGTCCGGCACCGCCAGGGCGCCGCCGGGCAGGAAGTCCCGTTGCACGTCCACGATCAGCAGGGCGTCGCCCGGTTGCAGAGAGCGCTCGTCGGATTCGTCCATCTTCGCCATTCCCCCGGATCCGGCCCGTTCAGGGGGTGGAGGCCACCCCCTTGCCTCCAATTGTAGTGGAAACGCTGCCTTCTGCTGCCATCGGCCCCGGCCTCCGGTAAGATGCGGTCGCAGGCGGGGGATTTCCAGGCCGCCGGGCCGATGGCAGCGGCCCGCCGGCGTCTGGCCGGTCCCCGGCATTCGTGGGATAATCACCGCGGCCCCAGCGGGCCGACCAGGAGGGGTTCATGGCATCAGTCGGGAGCAAGGGGATGGACGACAACAAGCGGAAGGCGCTCAGCGCGGCGCTGAGCCAGATCGAGAAGCAGTTCGGCAAGGGCGCGGTGATGCGCATGGGCGACATGAGCGCCGTGCGGGACGTGGACGTGATCTCCACGGGGTCCCTCGCCCTGGATGTGGCGCTGGGGATCGGCGGCCTGCCGGCCGGCCGGGTGGTGGAGATCTACGGTCCCGAATCCTCGGGCAAGACCACCCTGACCCTGCAGGTCATCGCCCAGTGCCAGAAGAAGGGCGGTACCGCCGCCTTCGTGGATGCCGAGCACGCGCTGGATCCGGTCTACGCGGAGAAGCTGGGCGTCAACATGGACGACCTGCTGGTGTCGCAGCCGGACACGGGCGAGCAGGCGCTGGAGATCACCGACATGCTGGTGCGCTCGGGCGCCGTGGACGTGGTGGTGGTGGACTCGGTGGCGGCGCTCACGCCCCGGGCCGAGATCGAGGGCGAGATGGGTGATTCCCATGTCGGTCTGCACGCCCGGCTCATGTCCCAGGCCCTGCGCAAGCTCACCGGCAACATCAAGCGCTCCAACACCCTGGTGGTGTTCATCAACCAGATCCGGATGAAGATCGGCGTCATGTTCGGCAACCCCGAGACCACCACCGGTGGCAACGCGCTGAAGTTCTACGCCTCGGTACGCCTGGACATCCGCCGCATCGGCGCCATCAAGAAGGGCGACGAGGTGATCGGCAACGAGACCCGGGTGAAGGTGGTCAAGAACAAGATGGCGCCGCCCTTCAAGCAGGCCCAGTTCGAGATCCTCTACGGCGAGGGCATCTCGCGCGAGGGCGAGTTGCTGGATCTGGGCGTCAAGCACGGGTTGGTGGACAAGTCGGGGGCCTGGTACAGCTACCAGGGTGACCGCATCGGCCAGGGCAAGGACAACGTGCGCAATTTCCTGCGCGAGAACCCCGATATCGCCCAGGAGATCGAGACCGCCCTGCGCCAGAAGCTGCTCGGCGTGGCCGCACCGGAACAGCGGGAAGAGGTCGAAGAAGCCGAGGCCTGACGGCCCTTGAGCGATACGCCGGAAACATCCCCCCCGACCGCACGGATTCGTGACCAGGCGCTGCGCCTGCTGGCGCGGCGGGAGCATTCGGTGTGCGAGCTGCGGGCCAAGCTGGCGCGCCGGGGGCAGGATGGCGGGGCGGTGGACGCCGTGCTGGCGGAGCTGGTGGCGGAGGGGTTGCTCAGCGATGCCCGCTTCGCCGAGGCCTATGTCCGGGCCCGGGTCGACCGCGGCTATGGGCCGCTGCGGATCCGGGCCGAGCTGGCCGAGCGCGGGGTGGCCGAGCCCCTGGTCCAGGCCGCCCTGGCCGCCGCGGAGGTGGACTGGGCGGCCCTCGCGGCCCGGGTGCGCCAACGCCGGTTCGGTGCGGCCCCGCCGCGGGACTGGCCGGAGCGGGCGCGGCAGATGCGTTTCCTCCAGGGCCGGGGTTATCCGCAATCACTGGTCCGGGCCTGCGTGGAGGCCGATGCGAACACCGGGGAACACCCATGACGACGATGACGACCAACGAGATACGTCGCCGGTTTCTGGATTTCTTTCGTGCCGAGGGCCACGAGATCGTGCCCTCCAGCCCCTTGGTGCCGGCCAACGACCCCACCCTGCTGTTCACCAATGCCGGCATGGTGCAGTTCAAGGACGTCTTCCTGGGCAAGGAGTCCCGGCCCTACCGCCGTGCCGCCAGCGCCCAGCGCTGCGTGCGTGCCGGCGGCAAGCACAACGACCTGGAGAACGTCGGTTATACCGCCCGCCACCACACCTTCTTCGAGATGCTGGGCAACTTCAGCTTCGGCGACTACTTCAAGCGCGAGGCCATCGACTATGCGTGGCGTTTTCTCACCGGCGTGATGGCGTTGCCACCGGAACGGCTCTGGGTGACGGTGTACGACGAGGACGAGGAGGCGGCCCGCATCTGGCTGGAGGAAGTCGGGGTGGACCCGGCCCGTTTCACCCGCATCGGCGACAAGCCCGGTGGCCAGCGCTACGAGAGTGACAATTTCTGGTCCATGGGCGATACCGGTCCCTGCGGCCCCTGTTCCGAGATCTTCTATGACCACGGCCCGGAGATCGCCGGTGGCCCGCCCGGTACCCCGGAGGAGGACGGCGACCGCTACGTGGAGATCTGGAATCTGGTGTTCATGCAGTACGACCGCGATGCCAGCGGCGAGATGACAGCGCTGCCGCGTCCGTCGGTGGATACCGGGATGGGGTTGGAACGGCTGGCCGCGGTGATGCAGGGGGTGCACTCCAACTACGACATCGACCTGTTCCGCCATCTCATCGATGCGGCGGCGGAGGTCACCGGCACCACCGACCGGGACAGCAACTCCCTGCGGGTGATCGCCGATCACATCCGCTCCTGCAGCTTTCTCGTGGCCGATGGCGTCATGCCGTCCAACGAGGGGCGCGGTTACGTGTTGCGGCGCATCATCCGCCGGGCCGTCCGCCATGGCTATCGCCTGGGCGTGACCCAGCCCTTCTTCCACCGCCTGGTCGGCCCCCTGGCCGCGGAGATGGGGGACGCCTACCCCGAGCTGGTGGCGGCCCGGCCCCAGGTGGAACGCGTGTTGCGCCAGGAGGAAGAGCGTTTTGCCGAGACCCTGGACAAGGGCATGCGGATCCTGGAGGCGGCCATCGGCGACTTGGCGACGGGCGGCATGATTCCGGGGGAGACGGTCTTTCGTCTCTACGACACCTATGGTTTCCCGGTCGATCTGACCGCGGACATCGCGCGCGAGCGGGGCCTGACACTGGACATGGCGGGGTTCGAGCGGGAGATGGCGGCCCAGCGGGAACGGGCGCGCGACGCCAGCCGCTTCGGCATCGACTATGGTGCCGGCATCCGGGTGGAGGGAGTCACCGATTTCAGCGGCTACGAACGGCTCAGCGACCAGGGTCAGGTCAGGGCCCTCTACCGTGGCGACCAGGCGGTGGAGCGGCTGGAGGCCGGGGAGGAGGGGCTGGTGATCCTGGATCGCACCCCCTTCTACGCCGAGTCCGGTGGCCAGGTGGGGGACACCGGCGTACTGGAGACGGCAACCGCCCGGTTCCGGGTGCGCGATACCCGCAAGCAGGATGGCGTCCACACCCACCTGGGCCGACTGGAGAGCGGCACCCTGCAGGTCGGCGAGGCGGTGGAGGCCCGGGTCGACGAGGCCCGGCGCCGGGCCATCATGCTCAACCATTCCGCCACCCACCTGCTGCATGCGGCCCTGCGCCGGGTGCTGGGCAGCCACGTGCAGCAGAAGGGCTCCCTGGTGGAGCCGGATCGGCTGCGCTTCGATTTCTCCCACTTCGAGCCCATGACGCCGGAACAGATCGCTGAGGTGGAACGGCTGGTGAATGCCCAGATCCGGGCCAATGCCGAGGTGGAGACCCGTATCATGCCCATTGAGGAGGCCATGGCGGCCGGCGCCATGGCGCTGTTCGGAGAGAAGTACGGCGACGAGGTCCGGGTATTGCGCATGGGGGATTTCTCCACCGAACTCTGTGGTGGCACCCATGTGCGCCGGGCCGGGGACATCGGCCTGTTCAAGATCGTTTCCGAGTCCGGTATCGCCTCCGGGGTGCGGCGTATCGAGGCCGTCACCGGGGAGCGGGCGCTGGATCACGTGGCCGCAATGGAACGGGACCTGGCCCGGATCGCTGCCCTGACCCGGGGCAGCATGG
>JALWSQ010000077.1 GCA_026993645.1 Thiohalobacter sp. | reverse complement strand
GACACCGGCACCGTCGAGACCGGCGCGTTCACGTCCGGCACCATGACCTCGCCGTACATACCGGGGCCGCCGGGGCTGCCCTCGGGCAGGTCGAACTTGACCGTGACCGTGTGCCGCTGCGGATCGGCGGCCGGGAAGATCTGCGCCACGCGCACCTTCAGGCGGGTGTTACCCACATCGAGGCGGCCGGGGATGAGCATGCCCTTGTGCAGGCCGGACACCAGGCGTACCGGCACCTCGACCCGCAACTGTAGGTACTTGGTGTCGGCATAGACCAGCAACGGCTGGCCGGGCTGGACGGTGTCCCCCTCCTCCACCAGCTTCTTCACGATGACGCCATCGAAGGGTGCGATGGACAGGCTGTCCTTGATCTTGGCGTCGATGGCTTCGATCTGGGACTTGGCCTGCATGGCTTGCGCCTGGGCCTGGCTGAGACGGGAACCGTAATTGGCGATGTCCGCCTGTCGCTCGACCCAGGGATTGCCTCGCTCGGGTCCAGGCATCATCTCGCTGAAGGGCCGGGTGAACATCTGGTCGAACATGGCCGGCATCTGCATGCCGCTGGGTTGGCGATAGATGCTGCGGGACTGGGGCGACCAGATCTCGCGTGAATACTGGGCCTGGGCATTGGCGATGGCGGCCTGGGCATTGGCGAGCTGAGCTACCGCGGCACGGCGCTGGGCCTGGAGCTGATCGTCGTTGATCTTGACCAGCTTGGCGCCCTTCTTGAAGTGGTCGCCTTCGCCACCAGCGAGGAATTCCACCCGGCCTGGAATCTGTGCGGTCAGGGTGACTTCCTTGTAGGGCACCACGGTGCCGCCGAGGGTGATACTGGTGCCCATCCGGGCCGCCTGCACCTGGATGACCCCGCCAGGGGGTACCACGGGCGCCGGCACGGGCTGGGCCTGTGCCGCCGCGATGGGTGCCGCGGCGCCCAGGTCGGAGGCATTGGACGCCAGGAAGGCAGGGCCCTTGAGCACGGCGATGGAGGTAACGGCTGCAAGTGCAATCATGATCTTTTTCATAGTCATGCCACTATAGGTGAGGAATTGAGTATTACCGCGTGAGTGAAAAAGGCTCCGTAACGCTCCGGGAAAGTTAGCATTACATACACTTCGTTCTTCTTGTCGACCATCCTGATCACTGTCCCTTTGGCGACGCTGCGGGTCGATCCTTTAACTGTCCGGCCGCGGGGTGCGCCGCACCCATGCCGCTGGTGAATGCCTCGGCATCCCGATCTCCCGCCCCTGGTCGCCAGAGGTCCATCTGCCGTTCCTGGTGTCCCGAAGTTCGGCTGGTGCGGCACCGGTTCATCCCGGTGCCGCACCAGCCACCACCGGCGTCCGCCTCGGGCGCCGGTGCAGACGTCCATGGTCAGTCCACCTGCCCCATGACGGAAAAGCTCTTGATGAAGGGCCCGGCCATGCGCGGATCCTTGATCATGGCTCCGTAGTCACCCACCTCGAACTTGAGCTTGCGGGAGGTATAGGCCATGCCCAGGCCCATCATGCCCGGCGGCTTCTTCAGCCACTTCTTCCAGTTGTCGGTGGACGCCCGCAGGTCCCAGTTGAGTTCCTGGCCGTTGTAGGTGCCCGCCTCTACCGCCTTGCCGTTCTCGACCTTGATGTAGCCCCGCGGCTTGTCCTCGCCGTCGAGGCCATAGGCGATGACGGAATTGAATCCGATCTTGGAAAGCGCACCGGAGAGTTCCGGTTCCGCATTCCACTTGTCCATGAATTCCTTCATCCATTCTTCAGAAAAGAGCTCTGCCATCTCGGTTTCTCCTTATGTCTCCTCCTGGACGCCCCACTCGTTGGTTCAAAGTGCAGCAGCCCAAGTCAGGTACCCTACCAAACGACCAAACACCAAATATCCAATCGACAACCCCTGCACTCGGTTACAGGATCAATAACAAGCGTAGGTCAGAGCAGACGGTTTGCAATGGCCGGACCCACCCATGCAGCCTTCATGCCAGGCATTAACTCCTGTTGCGAAGTGCTTGTTTGCATGTCAGGATTCAAGCCCCTCACGACACCCTGCCTTGTTATCGACACCGCTTGAAACGCAGCGGCTATTCGATTGAACGACCAGTAAAACTGTGCGTTTGCGCACACAACGAGACAGTCTTGCATGAAACCCATGCGACTGCAACAATAGCGTCCCCCGCGTATCGCCCAGGTTCTCGTGGCGGGCTGGGAACGCCCCTCCTTCGTGCCGGTCATCTGACGCTCCTTTGGTTCAGCGCCGCCTTGATACCAGCCGATCGACATCATATATTAGATTATCGGAATATTCAAGTTTTATTTTTCGGAGGTGGGCCATGTTCGTGGATCTGTTGACCTTGACGGGCGTCGTGCTGAGTTTGGCCGTGCTGGCCGCGGCCTACGCTGTCCATCTGCGCTGCAAGAAGCGTTGCCCCGGAGGACATGCCTGATCGACAGAGCCGAAGCGCCGGAAGGGATCAGGCGCAGGCGCGCGCCGGTGCCAGGCAATGGTCGATCCAGAACCGGTGTACCGCGGGATCCGTGGTCAGTTCCGGATGAAAGGAGAGGCCCAGGTGGTTGCCGGTGCGGACCAGGATGGGATCCTCGCCCAGCCGGCCCAGCACCTCCAGCTCGGGGGCGTGGCGGCTGATACGGGGCGCGCGGATGAACACCGCCTCGAAGGGGCGTGGTTCCGGCAGTGCCAAATCCACCCGCGTCCTGAAGCTGTGGACCTGGCGACCATAGTGGTTGCGAACCACGGCCAGCGGCAGCAGGCCCAATGGCGTGACCCGGCTGTCGTCCACCGTTTCCGCCATCATGATGAGGCCGGCGCAAGTCCCCATGACGCCGTGGTGGCGGGCGAACTCCCGCAGCGGTTGCCACAGGCCATTGGCGTCCAGCAGTCGGCTGAGGGTGGTGGATTCGCCCCCGGGGATGATCAGGCCTTGCAGGCCCTCCAGGTCGGAGGGGGTCCGTACCCGGCGGCTGGCCTGACCCAGCCGGTCGAGAACGGCCTGGTGGCGGGCATAGGCCCCCTGCAGGGCGAGGACACCGATGGGGCGCGTCACCATCCCCTGTTGGCCAGCCGCTGATCCGGTGGAATCTCCGCCAGGTCCAGTCCCTTCATGCCAGGCCGCAGGCCGGTACTCACCTCGCGCAGCACATCGGGATCATCGTAGTGGGTGGTGGCCTTGACGATGGCAGCGGCCCGGGCCGCCGGATCCTCGGACTTGAAGATACCCGAACCGACGAACACGGCCTCGGCGCCCAGCTGGCGCACCAGGGCGGCGTCCGCCGGGGTGGCGATGCCGCCAGCGGAAAAATTGGGCACGGGCAAGCGGCCGGTCGCCGCCACCAGGCACACCAGGTCATAGGGTGCCCCCATGTCCTTGGCCGCCGTCATCAGCTGCTCCCGGCCGAGCTGGGTCAGGCGCGCCATCTCGTCGTTCATGGTCCGCAGGTGTCGCACCGCCTCGACGATGTTGCCGCTGCCTGCCTCGCCCTTGGTGCGGATCATGGCGGCCCCCTCGCCGATGCGGCGCAGGGCCTCGCCGAGACAGGTGGCGCCGCACACGAAGGGCACGGTGAATTCGTGCTTGTAGATGTGGTGGGATTCATCCGCCGGGGTGAGTACCTCGCTCTCGTCGATGAAATCGATCTCGAGGGACTCCAGGATCTGGGCCTCGGCAAAATGGCCGATGCGGCACTTGGCCATGACCGGGATGGACACCGCGGCCTGGATCTCGCTGATCATGGCGGGATCCGACATGCGGGCAATGCCTCCGTCGCGGCGGATGTCCGCCGGGATGCGCTCCAGCGCCATGACCGCTGCGGCCCCGGCATCCTCGGCGATCTTCGCCTGCTCCGCCGTGGTGACGTCCATGATCACGCCCCCCTTGAGCATCTCCGCGAGCCCCACCTTGACCTGGAACCGGGCCGGGTCGGGCACCTGATTCAACCATTGGGTCAGGGGGCTGGTCTCCGTGGTCTCGTTCATCTGCTGCGGTTCCGTTCCGGTTTCAGTCGTGGGATACCCATTCTAGCGCATGCGGGGCACAAAGGGTCAGCCGGGGCTGCTATACTCCCGCGCCCCGACCCGGCCAGAGACAAAGGTACCGACCGGACATGCCGACACCCGACCCCCTGCCCTGCCCGCTGGTGCTGGCCTCCACCTCGCCCTTCCGGCGAACGCTGCTCGAGCGCCTGGGCCTGCCCTTCACCACCCTGGCCCCGGAGGTGGACGAAACCCCCCTGCCCGGCGAGCCGGCCAGCGAACTGGTCCAGCGCCTGGCCCGGCTCAAGGCCGCCGCGGGCGCCGCGGCCCAGCCCGGGCCGGCGCTGGTCATCGGGTCCGACCAGGTGGCGGTGCTGGACGGGGAGATCCTGGGCAAGCCAGGGAACCGGGAGCGGGCCCAGCGGCAGCTGACACGGCTGTCGGGCCGGGAGGTGGAATTCCTCACCGGCCTGTGCCTGCACCATGCCGGCAGCGGGCGGATGCAGCTGGCCGTGGTGCCCTTCCGGGTCGGCTTCCGCGAACTGACGCCGGATGAAATCGGGCGTTACCTGGAACGGGAGCGTCCCTTCGGCTGTGCCGGAAGCTTCCGCTCCGAGGCCCTCGGCATCAGCCTGTTCCGCTACCTGCGGGGCGACGACCCGACCGCCCTGATCGGCCTCCCCCTCATCCGCCTGGCCGAGATGCTGCGTGCGGAGGGCGTGACGCTGCCCTGAGGGCCAGCCAGGCGCCTGCTCCTAGTCCAGGTGGGCGTGGGCCAGGCTGTCCACCACCGCGGACAGGCTGGCGCCGAGCCGGCGGCTGATCCGTTCCCAGACATCCGGTTCCGGCGTGTAGTCGACGATCTCCTCGGCACCGATCACCTTGCGGGCCACCTCGTCGGCGGTGGCAAAGCCATCCGCCAGGCCCAGCTGCACGCCCTGCTCGCCGGTCCAGAACAGCCCGGAGAAGATGTCCGGGGTTTCCTTCAGGCGCTTGCCGCGCCCCTTGCGGACGGCGTCGATGAACTGCTGGTGGATGTTCTCCAGCAGGGTATGGATGTACTGCACCTCGTCCTTCCGTTCGGGCAGGAAGGGATCGAGGATGCCCTTGTGTTCGCCCGCGGTCATCAGGCGCCGCTCCACGCCCAGCTTCTTCATGGCATCGACGAAGCCGAAACTGTCCATGCGTACCCCGATGGAACCCACGATGGAGGCCTTGTCGACGTAGATGCGGTCCGCCGCCACCGCCACATAATAGGCGCCGGAGGCACAGACGTCGGTGCAGACGGCGTACAGGTGCTTGTCTGGATATTTCTTGCGCAGCCGGGTGATCTCGTGGTTGATCTCGCTGGACTGGACCGGGCTGCCGCCGGGGCTGTTGATGCGCAGCACCACGCCCTTGGTCTTCTTGTCCTCGAAGGCGTTACGCAGGCCCTTGATGATCCGTTCGGCATTGGCATCGCTGGTGGCGGAGATGATGCCCTTGAGGTCCACCAACCCGGTGTGCGGCTTGACGCTCGCGGTGGGGGTCTCCCAGTTCACCGGGTAATACAGCGCGAGCAGCAGGAACAGGTAGGAAAAACCCAGCAGCTTGAAAAAGATGCCCCAGCGCCGGGCACGCCGCTGTTCCTTGAGGGCGGCCGTGGCCAGTTTTTCCAGCAGCTCGCGCTCCCAGCGCCCGCTGCCGGGGTGGGCGGACTGGTCCGTCGCATCGACGGCCAGCGGCACATCGTCGATCCTCTCTTCACTCATCTCAGCTCGTCTCCTGCAGGTTCCGGTGCCATGCCCCGTCCCGGGCACGGCCGCTCTGATCTGTGTCGGCCAACCACGCCGGAAGTTCAGTGATGTCGTCCAGGCAGACCAGCGGCCGGTAGGGGCGCAGGCGGTCGCAGTCGTGAACGCCATAGGTGGCGGCCACCCGGGCCACGCCGGCATTGCAGGCCATGCGCATGTCGTGCTCGGTGTCGCCGATCACCAGAGCCCGCTCCGGCGGCGTACCGGTCAGCGCCAGGATCTCCTGCACCATGCGTGGGTCCGGCTTGGACAGCGTCTCGTCGGCGCAGCGGGTGGCGGCAAACAACCCGGCCAGGCCGGTCTCGGCCAGTACCCGGTCCAGTCCCGGTCGCCCCTTGCCCGTGGCCACCGCCAGCAGGTAACCCTGCCGATGCAGCCGCTGCAGGGTCTCCCCGGCACCGGGGAACAGTCGCGAATCGTTGGCCGGCCCGAACCAGTGGCGGCGGTAGGCGGCCAGCAGGGCCGGGTACCGGTCCGGTGCCAGCGCGGGATAGAGGCGTTCCATGGCCTCCTTCAGGCCGAGGCCGATGATGTCCTGGATGGCACGCTCGCTGCGGCCGGGCAACCCCAGGTCCCGCGCCGCCGCCTGCATGGCGGCGACGATCTGCCGGGTGGAATCCATCAGGGTGCCGTCCCAGTCGAATATGAGGAGGTCGATGTGCATGGCTAGGCGCGCGTTCCCTCCGTCTCCTCCAGCCGCACCAGGACGGCCCGCAGTTCCTCCGCCAGCGGAGCGCTGAGTTCCAGGCTGTCGCCCTGGTGCCAGTCCGGGATGCTGACACGGTGGGCATGCAGGAACAGGCGCCGCAACCCCAGTGGCCGCAACCGTTCGTTGAAGGCCCGGTCGCCATAGCGGTCGTCCCCCGCCAGCGGCATACCCATGTGGGCGGCATGCACCCGGATCTGGTGGGTCCGGCCCGTCAGCGGGCGGGCCTCCACCAGGCAGCACCAGCGGTAGTCGGTCAAGGGCTTGAACAGGGTGCGGGCGGCCTTGCCCGCGGGATCGACCTGGGCCAGCCGTTCCCCGCCGCGCAGCCGGTTGCGCTCCAGGGCGGCGGTCACCGCCGGCCGGACCCGGTGACAGGGGCCGCGCAGCAGCGCCAGGTAGGCCTTGCCCAGTTCACCGGCGCGCAGCCGGGCATGCAGGCTGCGAAGGCTGTCCCGGTCCTTGGCCACCAGCAGGCAGCCCGACGTGGCCCGGTCCAGCCGGTGCACCAGCTCCAGAAAGGGCGCATGGGGCCGCAGGGCCCGCAAGGCCTCGATCACCCCGGCGCCGATACCACTGCCGCCATGGACCGCCATGCCCGCCGGCTTGTCCAGGACCAGCAGCCGGTCGTCCTCGTACAGCACCCGTCCCGCCAGGCGGGCGCCCAGCGCCGCCGCGACCCGCGGGGTCTCTCGGCCAGCCGCCACTCGCAGGGGCGGGATCCGGACCTGATCGCCGGTCTGCACCCGGTAGGTGGGACGTACGCGACCGCGATTGACCCGCACCTCGCCCCGGCGCAGGATCCGGTAGATGAGCGAACGGGGCACGCCCTTGAGCTGGCGCATGAGGTAGTTGTCGACCCGCTGCCCGGCCTCGCCGGCGGCCACCTCCAGCCAGCGGACCTGGCCGGGCGCACTGCTGCCTGCCTTCTCCATGGCTGCGCATGATAGCAAGTTTTCCCGCCCGTCCCCGGAATCCCCGGCTCGAGGTAACTGTTTGATGGAACGGGGCGGGGTTGCTATATTGGGCGGGCCGACCGCTCCCGGGGGCAGATCCACGCGGCACGGGCCGCGCCCGTCCGGGGGCAAGCGGATTTTCTGGCGGCTTGCTGTGCTCCACTGAAGGCGATCTCATGCAAGTTGCGGGGAGATGCTTGGCCTCTCCGGGCAGGGCCCCGATCATGCCCTGCCAGTGTGTTCCGCCCGGGCCTGCCGGATGGATGTTCGTCCCGGCCCGGTGTCATGGAACCACGAAACGACAGCGAGGCTCCGGCCATGGAGGCCGGGGCGAAGTGGTGCCGGAAGCGATGTAGGGGGTCCAGCGCGGCCCGGCGACCGGCTTTCCAGACAACGAACGACAGCGAAGTGCTCCCATGGGGTCGACGACCACCGGCACATTCATCACGCGACTGTGGAACGGCCTGCTGCTGATGCTCGGGCTGGCCGCGTCCGGCGATGGCCCGGATCCAGGCGCGGGGCCCTGCCCCTGCGCCGCGGTCAGGCCCGGCCCGCTGGGGGAGCCGATGAGAGAAGGAATCCATGAAACGAATGCTCGTGAATGCGGCTCACAAGGAAGAGCTGCGCGTGGCCATGGTCGATGGCCAGAAACTCTATGACCTGGATATCGAGGTCCCGGCACGCGAACAGAAGAAATCCAATATCTACAAGGGCAAGATCACCCGCGTCGAACCCAGCCTGGAAGCCGCCTTCGTCGACTACGGGGCCGAGCGCCATGGCTTTCTGCCCCTGAAGGAGATCGCCCGCAGTTATTTCAGTGAGGCGGCCCGGGAACGGGGCGGTCACCCCAGTATCAAGGAGGCCATCCACGAGGGCCAGGAGCTGGTGGTGCAGGTGGAGAAGGAGGAGCGGGGCCAGAAGGGCGCCGCGCTCACCACCTTCATCAGCCTGGCCGGCCGCTACCTGGTGCTGATGCCCAACAACCCCCGCGCCGGCGGGGTCTCCCGCCGCATTGAGGGTGAGGAGCGCAACCAGGTGCGTGACGCCATGAGCAGCCTGGAGATCCCCCAGGGCATGGGGGTGATCGTCCGCACCGCCGGGGTCGGCCGCTCGGCCGAGGAACTGCAGTGGGATCTCGACTACCTGCTGCACCTCTGGGCCTCCATCGAGAAGGCCTCCCAGGAGCGTCCCGCCCCCTTCCTGATCTACCAGGAGAGCAATGTCATCATCCGGGCCCTGCGGGACTACTTCCGCTCCGACATCGGCGAGATCCTGATCGACAATCCCGATGTCTACCAGCAGGCCCGGCAGTTCATGGAACAGGTGATGCCGCACAATCTGCCGCGGCTCAAGCTGTACCAGGACCCGGTACCCCTGTTCTCCCGCTACCAGATCGAGAGCCAGATCGAATCCGCCTTCCAGCGCACGGTGACCCTGCCCTCCGGCGGTGCCATCGTCATCGACCACACCGAGGCCCTGATCTCCATCGACATCAACTCCGCGCGCGCCACCAAGGGCAGCGACATCGAGGAGACGGCGCTCAACACCAACCTCGAAGCAGCCGACGAGATCGCGCGTCAGCTGCGGTTGCGGGACATCGGCGGACTGATCGTCATCGACTTCATCGACATGGCCCCCACCCGCAACCAGCGTGAGGTGGAGAACCGGTTACGCGAGGCGCTCAAGGCGGATCGGGCCCGGATCCAGGTGGGGCGCATCTCCCGCTTCGGGCTGCTGGAGATGTCGCGTCAGCGCCTGCGGCCATCGCTGGGCGAATCCAGCCAGATCGTCTGCCCGCGCTGCAACGGTCAGGGCACCATCCGCGGGGTGCAGTCCCTGGCCCTGGCCATCCTGCGCCTGGTGCGCGAGAACGCCATGAAGGACCGCACCGCGCGGGTGGTGGCGCGGCTGCCAGTGGACGTGGCCACCTTCCTGCTGAACGAGAAGCGGAAGCAGCTCCGGGACATCGAGCAGCAGCATGGGGTCGGCGTGATCCTGATCCCCACGCCGAGCATGGAGACGCCCCACTACGAGGTAGAACGCCAGCGGGACGACGAGGTGGGCCGCGGGCGCCAGCCGCACAGCTACCAGATGCAGCCGGAGGAGACGGCGGCGACGGCCGAGGAGGTACTCTCGGTCCTGGGCCAGGCGGCGACGCCATCCGAGGAACCGGCGGTGAAGGTCGTGGTCCCGGCCACGCCGGCCCCGGCGCCCGCCGCCCGCCAGACCCCGGCGGAGGCTTCCGCCCCCCGTCCTCCGGGACTCATCAAGCGGATATGGAGCAGCCTGTTCGGCCCGGCGGAACCGGCCCAGGAAGAGAAACCGGCCGCCAAGGAAACGGCCCGCAAGAAAGAGACCGGCGGCGGCCAGGCCAGCCGGGGCCGACGGCAGGGCAGCGGCCGTGGCCGTGGCCGCAGCGGCAATGGCCGGCGGCGGCGAGGTGGTGGGACAGAGGCCGGGCATGAACAGAAGACCGCGCGCCAGCGGACGGCAGGAAAAGGCCAGGCAAACGAGAAGGCCACGCCGGACAAGGCGGAACAACAGAAGGCGGAACAACGCAAGGCCGAGGGTGAGACCAGCCAGGGCCGTGGCACGGGCCGCGGAGGCCGCCGACGTCGGGGTGGCCGGCGCCGCGGCGGTGCCCGGCGCGAGGGTACGGACACTGCGCGCGCGACCGAACGCACCAGCAAGGCGGCCGGCGCGGAGGCACCAGCCCAGGATGGCCCTGCGGCCGGCAATGCCGAGCGGAAGGAGACCCGCCCCGCCAACCGGCCCGGGACAGGCCCTGCAGTGGCGCCGACGGCGAACGAGCCTGCGGCAGCCCCCGCGGCACCGCCCCGGGTGGTGCCCGATGCCACGCCGACGGACAAGGGGACTCAGCCACGCGAATCCGCGGGCGAGGCCGCGGCCGCCGGTGGTGAAAAGCGGGTGCAGTCGGGCAAGGACTGAGCGGGCAGCGGCCCGGTCAGTACTCGCCCAGGCTCCGGCGGCGCAGGTGCTGCTCGCGGATGTGCTCCAGCAGGCCGCGGGCGGCCGCCTCCACCAGGTCGAGCACCCGCTCGAAGCCGCCCTGCCCCCCATAATAGGGGTCCGGCACCTCGTCCTCGGGCAGCCCGATGGCGAAATCCAGGAACAGCCGCAGCCGGTCCCGGTATTCCGGCGGGCACAGCGCCTCCAGGTCGGCCAGGTTGCTGCGGTCCATGGCCAGGATGTAGTCGAAGGTGGCAAAATCGGCCGCCTCGACCTGGCGGGCACGCTGCTCTCCCAGATCGATGGCGCGACGGGCGGCGGCGGCGGCCGCGCGGCGGTCGGGCGGTTCACCCAGGTGGTAGGCGTGGGTACCCGCGGAATCGACCGCGATCTCGCCCTCCAGACCGGCCTCTGCCACCAGGTGCGCGAACACCCCCTGCGCCGTGGGCGAGCGACAGATGTTGCCCATGCAGACGAACAGAACCTTGACCATGGTCACCCCGTGTCTTCTCCCGGTGCCCATGATAACCTGTTGCGAACCCTTGCGGAACTCGGGAGGCACCGACCGTGACCAGGTCCAGGGATCCGGCCGAGATACGCCAGTGCCTGCGCCGGCATCTGGGTGACCGGATGCGCTATCTCGGGCGTCAGTGCCAGCTCATCGACCTGCTGGACGACCCCCTGTCGGTGGTATTGCGCGAGCTGGACGGCGAGGGCGAGATCCAGGGCAGCCAATATGGCGATGCGGTGCGGCGGGTGCCCTGCCTGCACCGGGTGCCCGTGTTCGACCCGCAGACCGGCGCGCTCAGCGCCGACATCCAGGCCCTGTGCCTGCTGGACGAAGATCCCCCGGCCTAGCTGCCCCCGGCCAGCAGGGCCTCCACCCGCCGCAGGTCCGCCTCCGTGTCCACCCCCGGGCCGGGTCGTTCCTGGGCCAGGCTGACATGGATGCGCACCCCCTGGTACAGGGCCCGCAGCTGTTCCAGCCGTTCGCAGGCCTCGATGGGTGCCTCCGGGGTCGCGGCGTGCCGGCGCAGATAACCGGCACGGTAGGCGTAGAGGCCGAGATGGCGCAGGAAGGGGTAATCGGCACCCAGGCGGCCGGCCGCCGCGGGCCGGTCCCGTTCCCATGGAATGGGTGCGCGGCTGAAATAGAGGGCATAGCCGGCCTGGTCCAGCACCACCTTGACGCTGTGCGGATCACCCAGCGCCTCCGGCGTCGCCGGTTCGATGGGGGTGGCGAGGGTGGCGATGCCGGCATCGGGATGGCGAGCGAGATCGGCCGCCACCTGGTCCAGCAGCGCGGGGGGCATCAGCGGCTCGTCCCCCTGCAGGTTGACCAGGATCCGCTCGTCCGGCCAGCCCGCCCGGCGGGCCACCTCCGCCAGGCGATCGGTGCCCGAACGGTGGGCCGGATCCGTCATGCAGACCTCGGCCCCGAACCCCTCCGCCACCCGGCGGATGCGCTCGTCGTCGGTGGCGACGATCACCGCCTCGGCGGTACTGGCCCGGGCCCGCTCGTGGACGTGCTGCAACAGCGGCTTACCTGCCACCAGGCGCAGTGGCTTGCCCGGCAGCCGGGTGGAGGCGTGACGTGCGGGGATGACGACGACGAAGGGTTCGGCCATGGCCTGACGCCGTGGCAACCTCAGACCTCTTCCTCGGGGGCCAGCTGCCGGGCCTCCTCCTCCAGCATCACCGGGATGTCGTCGCGGATGGGGAACGCCAGCCGGTCGGCCTTGCACACCAGTTCCTGCTCGGCCTTGCGGTAGACCAGCGGGCCCTTGCACAGCGGACAGACGAGTATTTCCAGCAGTTTCTTGTCCATGGTGGATCCGGTCGCGTTGGGATTCACATGATAGCAGAGCCGCCCGCGGTGGACGAAGCCGCCGCCCGCCGGGTTGCCGTCCGCTCGGCCAGCAGTTCCAGCAGCCGCGGGGCCAGCCGCGGATCCGGTCGCACCTGGACGTCCAGATACCACCAGTCCTCGTCGGCGAACCGTTCGCACTTGACGGCGTCCTTGGCGGTCATCACCAGCAGGCCGTCGCCGGAGGCGAACGCCAGGTCCGCGGGTCGGAAGGGATGATGATCGGGAAACGGATGGGGGTCCACCTGCGCCCCCAGCGCAGCGAGCTGATCGAAGAAGCGACGGGGATGGCCGATGCCGGCCACGGCGGTGACGCGCCGGCCCCGCAGCGCCGTCAGCGGCAGGGTGCGGTCGGGATGACGCAGGTTGCGCAGGCCGGTGGCGGTCAGCTCGAAGCCGAACTCGCCGGGTCCCGGGGCACCGTTGCAGACCCGGATCTCCGCCCGGGCCAGTCGCTCCAGGGGTTCGCGCAGGGGACCGGCGGGAAGGCAGAAGCCGTTGCCGTAGCGGCGGATGCCGTCGATCACCAGGATCTCCAGGTCGCGGTGGAGGCGATAGTGCTGCAGACCGTCGTCCGACAACAGCAGGTCGCAGTCGTGGTGGGCCAGCAGGGCCTCGCTGGCCTGCCGGCGATCGGCACCGGCCACCAGGGGACAGCCCGTGGTCCGGGCCAGCAACACGGCCTCATCCCCCACGGCGCGGGGATCGGCGTCGGGCCGGACCTGCTGGGGCCAGTGGCGGGCCTCGCCGCCGTAGCCGCGGGTGACGATCCCGGGACGATGGCCAGCATCGCGCAGGACCCCGGCCAGCCAGCGCACCAGGGGGGTCTTGCCGGTGCCGCCCAGGGTGATGTTGCCGACCACGATCACCGGTACCGGCAGCCGTTCCGCGGCACGCCGGCCCCGACCCTGGAGCCGGGCGCGCACGCGCACCGCGCCGCAATAGAGCCAGGACAGGGGCAGCAGCGGCAGGGCCCAGGGGCTGCCGCCATACCACAGCCGCTGGGCCAGGCGTTCGGCCGTGGCGCGCCATTCAGGCATCGGACCCCGCCGACGCCGCCGATTCCCGCGGCTGGTGAAACTGCATGCGGTAGAGGGCGGCATAGGCCCCGTCCCGGTGCAACAGCTCGGCATGGGTGCCCTGCTCCAGGATGCGGCCGGCATCCAGCACCAGGATGCGGTCGGCCCGTTCCACGGTGGACAGCCGGTGGGCGATCACCAGCGTGGTGCGGGCCTGCATCAGGGATTCCAGCCCCTGCTGTACCGCCCGCTCCGATTCGGTGTCCAGGGCCGAGGTGGCCTCGTCCAGGATCAGGATGGGGGCATCGCGCAGGATGGCGCGGGCGATGGCGATGCGCTGGCGCTGGCCACCGGACAGCCGCGTCCCCTGCTGTCCCAGCAGGGTATCGAAGCCCTGGGGCAATGCGCGGATGAAATCCAGGGCGTGGGCCGCGGCCGCCGCCCGTTCGATGTCCTCCCGCCGCGCCGTGCCACCACTGCCATAGGCGATGTTGGCCGCCACGGTATCGTTGAACAGGACCACGTCCTGCCCCACCCAGGCGATCTGCCGACGCAGGTCGGCCAGGCGGTATTCGCGCAGGTCCCGGCCATCGAGTTCGATGGCCCCCGCGGTGGGATCGTAGAACCGCGGCAGCAGGCTGACCAGGGTCGTCTTGCCACTCCCGGAACGGCCCACCAGGGCCAGCATCTGGCCTGGCTCCACTACGAAGGAGACCTCTTGCAGCACCGGCGCCTCGTCCGCGTCGTAGGCAAAGCAGACGTCCCGGTAACGCACCCACCCTTTGGCCCGCTCGATCCGTTCGGTCCCCTGGTCCTGCTCCAGTGGCAGATCCAGCAGGCCGAAGATGCTCTCCGCCGCGGCGATGCCACGCTGCAGCGAGGCGTTCACCGAGGTCAACCGCTTGATCGGCGGCATGAGCAGGAGCATGGCGCCGATGAAGGAGACGAACGCTCCGGGGGAGATCATGCCACTGGCGGTGCGGGTGGTGGCCAGGTAGACGACCAGGGCCAGGGTGGCCGCGGCCAGCAGCTGCACGATGGGCACGCTGGCCGCGCTGGCCACCGTCAGTTTCATCTGCAGGCCACGGTTCTTGTTGTTGATGTCGCGGAACCGGGCCAGCTCGTGGGCCTGGGCCCCGAAGGCCTTGATGATACGCTGGCCCTCCACCGCCTCCTCGGCCACGTTGGTCACGTCGGTCATGGAATTCTGGATACGGCTGCTCACGCGGCGCAGGCGGCGGCTGATGAGGCGGATCAGGATCGCCACCACCGGCGCCAGCACCAGGAACACCAGCGCCAGCCAGCCGCTGATGTAGAACATCCAGGCGATGAGGAAGATCACGGTGAAGGAATCCCGCACCAGCACCGTGACGGCATTGGTGGTGGCCTGCGACACCTGTTCCACGTGATAGATCAGGCGGGTCACCAGTTCACCGCTGGTACTGCGCTCGTAGTAGCGGGACGGCAATCGCAGCAGGTGGGCGAACAGCTCGTCCCGCAGCGACTGGATCACCCGCCGGCCGATCCAGTTCATGCCATAGTTGGCCGCGAACCCGGTCAGGCCCCGAAAGATGAACAGGAGGATGAGCAGCAGCGGCACCAGGCGAATGGCCTGGGGATCCCGCCGCACGAAGCCTTCGTCGAGCATGGGCTTGAGCAGGGCCGCGAACAGGGTGTCGGTGCCGGCATAGGCGGTGGTGGCCAGGGTGCTGGCCAGGAACAGCCGCCAGTAGGGCAGCGCGTAGCGCAGCAGGCGGCGGTAGTGGTGCCAGGCCGTCGGCGCCATCAGGGGCCGGGCGCCGCCTTGACCGGGGTGGTCGCCAGGGACATGTGGGTCAGCCCCAGCTGGGTGGCCACATCCATGGCCGTGACCACGGCCTGGAATGGGGTATGGCGGTCGGAGCGAATGATCAGCGGGATGTCGGTCTTGCCTTGGGCCAGTCGCGCCAGCACCTGCTTCAGGGTGGCCGGGCGATCGTTCACCACCTGGCGGCCATCGACGAAGAAGCTGCCCCGGGCGTCGATGGTGATCTCGATGGGATGCGACGGCGCCTTGTCGGGCCGGGCCGAGGCCTGGGGAAGTTCCACCCGCAGCTGGGCCTGGCGCTGAAAGGTGGTGGAGACCATGAAGAAGATGAGCAACAGGAAGACGACGTCGATCAGCGGCGTCAGGTTGACCTCGGGTTCGTCCCGCCGCCGCGGGGGGCGCAGGTTCATGCCCCCGTTTCCCCGCGCTGGTCACCCGCACGCTCGCCGTGCATCACCTCCACCATCTTCATCGCCTCCTGTTCCATGCGCACCACCAGCATGTCCACCCGCCCGCGCAGGTAGCGGTAGAACATGAGGCTGGGGATGGCGATGGCCAGGCCGGCGGCGGTGGTGATCAGGGCCTGGGAGATACCACCCGCCAGGACCCCCGGGTTGCCGACCCCGTGCACGGTGATGGCGGAAAACACCTTGATCATGCCGATCACCGTGCCGAGCAGGCCCAGCAGGGGCGTGATGGCGGCGATGGTACCCAGGGTGTTGAGATAGCGTTCCAGTTCCACCGCCACGTGGCGGCCCGTGTCCTCGATGGCCTCCTTCATGATCTCGCGCGCGTGCCTGCGGTTGGCCAGCCCCGCCGCCAGGACCCGCCCCAGCGGCGAACTCAGGCGCAGCTGCTGCAGCCGCTGCTCGTCCAGTTCCCCCTTGCGCACCCAGGTCCAGACCTGGGCCACCAGGTGGCGCGGGATCACTCGCCGGATCTGCAGTGCCCACAGGCGCTCGGCAACGATGGCGAGCGCCAGCACGGAGCAGGCGAGGATGGGCAGCATGAGCCAGCCGCCGGATTTGATCAGTTCGAACACGCTGCTTCCCGCTGGTGATGGATTCCATGACCCGGAAGGTCGCCGGCCGGGCAAGTCCCTGGCGCCGGACCGGGCCCTATGATACGCAATTTGCCCCGGCCCGGCATCCACGGCTCAGCGCAGCTGCCAGTAACGCTGGCGGCGCCGGCGCCAGCCGTGAACCGGGCCCGCCGGCGGCCGAGCCAGGTCCACCTCGAGCGCCCCGGCCTCCCCAGTCACCCGCCAGGGAATGCCCAGGGCGCGGTAACGCGCGAGCACCGCGGGCCGGGGGAAGCGGAAGCGGTTGTGATGGCCGGCGGAGATCAGGATCCAGCGCGGTTGCACCCGCTTGAGGAAGGGCCAGCTCGATGAGCCGGCGCTGCCATGGTGCGGCGCCACCAGGACGTCTGCCCGCAGTCTCGGGCCCAGCCGATCGGCCAACCACCGTTCCGTCTGGCGCCCGATGTCACCGGGCAACAGCGCCCGGGTGCCGGCCTGGGTGGCGACCAGCAGGACGCAGGAACCCTGGTTGCCATGCAGCTGCCGGCCGGACTCGGGATGGAGGAAGCGGAACCGCACCCCGTCCCATTGCCAGCCCGCACCACGCCGGCACAACCCGGGTCGGGGGCCGGGCAGGCGCAACGGGCCCGGCACCCACAGGCGGTCGACCGGCACCAGCCGCAGCAGGCTGGCCGCACCGCCGGCATGGTCGTCGTCACCATGGCTCACCACCAGGGCATCGACCCGGGCGATGCCCCGCGCCAGCAGGAAGGGCCGGATGATGGCGGCACCGGCATTGCGGCCACCGCCGAAGCCGGGGCCGCTGTCGAACAGCAGGCAATGATGCCGCGTTCGCACGGCCACGGCCTCCCCCTGCCCTACATCCAGGACCCAGAGCCGGGCCGTGCCCCAAACCGGCCGCGATGGCGGCAGGGCCAGGCTGGCGACCAGGATCAGCATCCCGGCCAGCCGTCCCGGCAGCGCCCGCGGCAGCCACAGCAGCAAGGTGCCGGCCAGCAGCCAGATGCCCTGCCAGGGCGTCATGGGCCAGTGGATCGAGGCCAGGGGCAACCGGGCGGCGACATGGAGCAGGCGCAGCAGACCATCCAGCAGCCCGTGGACCAGCCCCAGGCAGAGATCCGCCCCCGGCAGGCCCAGCCAGCCGGCGACCAGCCCCAGCAACAGCAAGGGCACGGCAGCCAGGGCCACCAGGGGCACCGCCACCAGATTGCACAGCGGCGCGATCCAGCTGAACTGCCCCAGGACCGCGGCGATCAGCAGGGCCATGGCCAGCGCCAGCCGCAGGGATGCCTTGGTCCGGGCAACCAGCCCCGCGGCGGCCCGACCCAGGCGCCCCGCCGAGAGGTAGAAGATCAGGCCCACCGCCCCGAAGGACAGCAGAAAATCCAGGCCGGTCACGGCCAGGGGATCGAACAACAGCACCGCCACCAGGGCGAGTCCCAGCGCCCGGGCCGGATCCCGGCCGCGCAGGGACCAGACTCCCGCGAGCCCCACTGCCAGCATGACCAGGGCACGTTGGGTAGGCAGCCCGAACCCCGCCAGCAGGGCGTAGCCGGTGACCGCAGGCAGGGTCAGCAGGGCGGCGGCCCTGGGTGCGGGCCAACGACCACCCAGCCCAGCAACGAGCCAGAACTGGCAAAACAAACCGTACAGGAGGGCCGCCAGCAGACCCACGTGCAAGCCGGAGATGGCCACCAGGTGACTGGTGCCGGTCCGCCGCAGCAGGCGGCGCAGCCCGGCGTCGATCCCACTGCGATCGCCCACCGCCAGGGCCCGCATCATGGCCCCAGCCGCATCCCGGTAGGGCATGAGCTGGCGAGCCAGGGCCGCGCGCAGCCGCTGCACCCCGTGGCGGGGACATCCCTGTCCACTCGGGTGACCGGAACGGACGTAGCCGGTGGCGACGATGTGGCGCCGGAAGGCCCAGGCCTCGTACCGGAACCCGCCCGGGTTGGCGTACTCCCGGGGACGATGCAGGCGGGCGACCAGATCCAGGCAGTCACCCAGCCGCAGCGGGGGCGGCCGCCCGTACCAGGCCAGGCGCAGCCGGGCGCCCGCTCCCCAGGGGCCAGCCTGCAACGGTTGCAACAGGAAGTGGACGCCGCGTTCGTCCCGTTCCGGGAAGGAGACGACCTGGCCATATAGCGCCAGGTCCCGTCCTTCCCAATCCGGCGCCAGGGGGCGCGGCAGCAGCGGAGCGAAGCACCAGGCCCAGAGGAAGCCCGTCACCAGGCCGCTGATCCAGCGCCCACGTGGCATGCCGCAGGCCAGCGGCAGCGCCAGGGGCAGCAGCAGGATCCAGCGCGCGTCCGGCAGGCGCGGCAGCTGCTGCAACAGCCAGACGCCGGCCGCGAAGGCCAATGCCCAGGATGTCACAATCTTCCCTGATTCGTTACGGGACCGAGGGCCTTCCTGCCCGTCCCCCATCCCTGTCCCCTGTCAGCAGAGATGTAGCACACCTTCCTCCAGCCGGTAGATGGCATCCATCGCCCGGGCCAGTTCCTCCTCATGGGTCACCACCACGAAGGCGATACCCAGCCGATCGTTGAGCTCCCGCATCAGGGCATAGACCCTGGCCGCCGTCTGCCGGTCCAGGTTACCGGTGGGCTCGTCGGCCAGCACGCAGCGAGGCCGGGTCACCAGCGCCCGGGCCAGGGCCGCCCGCTGGCGTTCCCCCCCGGACAGTTCCCCAGGCTTGTGGGCCAGGCGCTGCTCGAGGCCGACCTGCTCCAGCATCTCGCATGCCGCCTGCCGGGCCCGAGTCACCGGTTCACCGCGGATGAGCAGGGGCATGGCGACGTTCTCCAGCGCGGTGAACTCCGGCAACAGGTGATGGAACTGGTACAGGAAGCCCAGCGTCCGGTTGCGTATCCGGCTGCGCAGGGCCTCACCGGCGTTGGAGAGTTCATAGCCGGCAACCTGCACGCTGCCACCGGTGGGATCGTCAAGCCCGCCAAGTAGATGCAGCAGGGTGCTCTTGCCGCTGCCCGAGGCGCCGACGATGGCGACCTGCTCGCCCGCGCGCACGGCCAGGTTGACGTCCCGCAACACCTCCACGTCGAGCCCGCCCTCGCAAAAGCGGCGCCGCAGGTGCACCGCCTCCACCACCGGCCGGTCGAGGGCCTCATTCATAGCGCAGGGCCTCCGCCGGCTGGGTGCGGGATGCGCGCCAGGCCGGGTACAGGGTCGCCGTGAGGCTGAGCACCAGGGCCAGGCCGCCGATGTGGACCACATCCGGCCAACGCAGTTGGGACGGCAGCTCGGAGATGTAGTAGACATCGGGTGAGAGGAACTGGACGTGGAAGGTGCGCTCGATGAGCGGCACCAGGGTCTCCACGTGGGTGGCCAGGGCCACGCCACCGATCACCCCCAGCAGGGTGCCCACCAGGCCGATCAGGGCACCCTGGACGATGAAGATAGTCATGACGGCACCCGGTGTCGCCCCCAGGGTGCGCAGGATCGCGATGTCGGCCTGCTTGTCGGTCACCACCATGACCAGGGTGGAAACGATGTTGAATGCCGCCACCGCGACGATCAGGGTGAGGATGATGAACATCACCCGCTTTTCGGTGTGCACGGCGCGGAAGAAATTCGCATGTTCCTGGGTCCAGTCGCGTATCCGTACCGTCGGCGGCAAGACCCCCGCGAGCTGCTGCCGCAGCCGCGGCGCCTGAAACAGGTCGTCCAGCCGCACCCGCAGGCCGCTGACCCGATTGTCCAGGTGGAACAGTTTCTGGGCGTCCTGCAGCTGAACCAAGGCCACGCCGCGATCGTATTCGTACATGCCCACCTTGAAGATGCCCACCACCCGGAAGCGTTTCAGCCGAGGCAAGATGCCGGCCGGTGTCACTGCCGCCTCCGGCGTGACCACCGTGACCCGGTCCCCCACCCCCACCCCCAGGGCCCAGGCCAGCTCGTTGCCGAGCACGATGCCGTAACCACCCGGCCTCAGGTCGGCCAGCCGCCCGGCGACCATGTGCCGCGCCACCGTGGACACCCTCGCCTCCCGGTCGGGCAACACCCCGCGCAGCACCGCCCCGCTCACCCGCCCGTTACGGCTGAGCATGACCTCCTGGCGCACGAAGGGCGCCACCCCGGCCACGCCGGGCCGGTCCCGCACCTGCCGCGCCAGTGCCTGCCAGCCGGCCAGGCCCTCCCCCGTCGCCTGGGTCAGGGTCAGGTGCGAGGCCATGCCCAGGATGCGGTCGCGCAATTCGGCCTCGAAGCCGTTCATGACCGAGAGCACGGTGATCAGCGCCATCACGCCCAGGGCGATCCCCAGCATCGAGGTCAGCGAAATGAAGGAGATGAAGTGATTGCGGCGCTTGGCGCGCGTATAGCGCAAACCGACAAACAATGGATAGGGTCTGAACATCGGGTCCGGTTCCCGCCGCGGCGCTGACTCAGGCGGCGAGAATAGGCAGTTGCGATCGGCAACGCAAATCGGGATACCGAAAGCAGCGAATCCGAGGCCCAGGGGGCATCGATTACCACCGTGGCGGAAGCGGCAGGCCCTGGATTAGATATCTAACTCATTGTTTCCCTTGGTCAGACAATCTGCATTGGAATTTCATCTTAATTAGCACTTGTGCATATTCTTATGTGCTGCTATATTGAGAACTGCCTAGGCTGTTTCAGGCAATCAGATTAGGGTCTTTTACGGGAAACTAAAAGGAAGGAATTGGATCATGAAGAAATTCAGCAAGGTTATCGCTCTTACGGGTGTTCTGACTGCCGCAGCTCTGGCTTCCACCGCCGCCAACGCCTGGTGGGGTGGTCCCTGGGGCGACAACGGTTGGGGTGATGGCTGGGGCGACGGCGCCATGAGCTTCAACTTCAGCGCTCGTGGCCACGGCCGTGGCTGGGGTGACTACTATGGCTACGACGGCCCCTACTATCCGTATCCGTACGGTCCTTACGGCTATGCCCCCGTCTATGGTCCCTATGGCCCCTACGGTTATCCGCCGGTCGCTCCGGTGGCTCCGCAGGCGCCCAAGGCCAGCCAGAGCAAGTAACGACCCGACAGTGTCGAAGGCTAAAGAGAGGGTGGCTTCGGCCACCCTCTTTTTTGCGCCAGACATGGGGCCTACAAACTGGATTCCGACCTGCGCGGGAATGACGAGGTCGATGCGCACGGCGCTCCGCGCCTTTGCGCATCCTACGGGGTATCACATCCGGCGTGGTCGTGGTACCCGTAGGTTGGGCAAAGCGAGCGCAGCGAGCGTGCCCAACAAAGAAGATGTCGTCGACGGTGGTATCTGATGCGCACGGCCCTTCGGGCCTTTGCGCATCCTACGCCCCCTCCCTTTCAATCCGTGATCCACAGGGTGGCCCGGCGATTCTTCGCCCAGGCCGCCTGGGTGTGGCGCGGATCCAATGGCCAGCGCTCCCCGTAGCTGCGAACCTGGATCCTGCGGCTGGCGATACCATACTGGCGCAGGTAGTTCCGTACCTTGACCGCCCGCCGCAGGGCGAGACGCTCGTTGTAGTCGTCCGTGCCCCGCTCGTCCGCATGACCACCGATCAGTAGCCGCACCGGACCGCGGTGGTGGCGCAGGCGCTTGACCACCCGACGCAGGGTCAGCCGCGCGCGGCGGTCGAGAAACACGCTGTTGGTGCGGAAATGGATGCGATACTCGGCGCGCGGCGTGAAATCCAGCTGGATGAGACCCGCGAGGCACTGCTGGAAATCGCCCAACACCTCCCGGAACCGCACCGCCGACAGGGTCACCGCCACCTCGTCGCGGCCATCGGCCCAGTCCTGGTAGTGGATGCGGGGAAACATGCCCTTCTCCAGCTCGTAGTAGAGCCGCAGTGCCGCCCCTCCGCCGATGTCCAGCGCCGCGCGCGACCGCCGCACCTTTGCCTGACCCAGGTCCAGTGCCAGCGCATCGTGACGCCAGGGCGGAGGCACGGATTCCAGCCAGGCCCTGACGGGATGCAGGGGCTGGGACATCAGGTCCAGGGTGAAATGGAACCCCTTGCCCGAGGCCTGGTGGAACCGGGCACGTCCCAGGCGCGGGATGTCCTGGACCAGGGCACAGCGGCCCGGCGCCCGCTTGACCGTCCAGTGGGCCTGGTCCAGTGCCGGCCCATAGCGGAGGCTGCTGGCCAGTGCCGGCAGTCCGGCCCACAGGGCAAAGAGGGGCAGCAGCCATCGAAACGAGGACAGAAGGCTCATGAGCAGTCTTTCGGCCCCGGGGCGGGGGACTTTAAGGCAGGGCCATCGATGCGCACGGCCCTTCGGGCCTCTGCGCATCCTACGGGGTATCACATCCGGCGTGGTCGTGGCGCCCGTAGGTTGGGCAAAGCGAGCGCAGCGAGCGTGCCCAACAAAGAAGATGCCGTCGACGGCGTTATCTGATGCGCACGGCCCTTCGGGCCTCTGCGCATCCTACCCGGGTCTCCTCACCCCTCACCCAGAGCCCGCCAATATGCGATCCAGTCCATGGTTCGGGACTTCAGTTTCCCGGCTCCGCGCCGCTCAGGGGATGTGATAGGCTTTGTCCACGACCGCGCCCGGCGTGGTTCCAAAGCCCCTGTCTCCAGGAGTGTTCCATGGTCATCACGCGCATTCTGTTGTTGATCAGCCTGGGCATCGGCCTCGCCATGCCCGTGGCTGCCGACGAACTCTTGCTGCAGGGCATCGCCAAGGAGCCCCCCAACACGGCCCAGGGCCTGCCCCGCCCCAAGGCCGGCATGCGCATGGATGCGGTGCGCCGCCGTTTCGGCAAGCCCAAGCGGGTGATCGCCCCGGTGGGCAAGCCCCCCATCACCCGCTGGGTGTACGATAAGTACACGGTCTATTTCGAGGGTGACCGGGTCATCCACTCGGTGGTGCACCATCCCCATTGAGCCGGGCGCAGGCCGTGCGCCGACTGCTGCCGGAATGGGCGCCCCAGTCCCGGATGCTGCTCGCCTGGCCGGCCGCGGGCATGGACTGGGACTGCTGCCTCGAAGAGATCCGGCACGAATACGAGCAACTGCTGCGGGCGATCAGCCACAGCACCCCCGTGCTGCTGCTGGCACCACCCGGCGAGATCGATGCCGTCCGCCGGCGCCTGCGGGTGGCCGGCATTCCGGACCACCGCCTGCAATTGGTCCCCATTGCCCTGGACGATACCTGGATCCGCGATTATGGCCCGCTGGCCGTGCGGACGGAGGCTGGCATCGGGCTGGTCGACTTCCGCTTCGACGGCTGGGGCGGACGCTACCCGTCCACCCGTGACGATGCCGCCACCCGGCGGCTGGCCACCGGCGGCTGGCTCGGTGACCCACCGCTGACACGGGTGGACTGGGTGCTCGAGGGGGGCGCCATCGACACCGATGGCCAGGGTACCCTGTTGACCACCGAGCGGTGCCTGCTGGATCCCCGCCGTGGCGGTGACCGTGACCGCGACGCGGTGGAGCGGCGGTTGCAACAGAGCCTGGGTATCCGCCATGTCCACTGGTTGCGCCACGGCGGCCTGGAGGGTGACGACACCGATGGCCACGTGGACATGCTGGCCCGGTTCTGCGACCCCGGGACCATCGCCCATGTCCAGTGCGACGATCCCAGCTATCCCTGGTACGACTCGCTGCGGTTGCTGGCCGACGAGCTGGCCCGACTGCGGACCCCGGGCGGCGGAAGCTACCGCCTGGTGCCCCTGCCCCTGCCGCAGCCGATGCCGCGGGCCCCCGACGGCCGGCTGCTGCCGGCGAGCCACCTCAATTTTCTGATCCTGGACGACCAGGTGCTGGTCCCGGCCTATGGCCGCGACAGCGACCGGATCGCCCGCGAGCGGCTGGCACCCTGCTTCCCGGAACGCCAGGTGCGGTTGGTGGCATCGCGCACTCTGATTCGTCAGAATGGCAGCCTGCACTGCGCGACCCTGCAACTCCCACGGGTGGACAGGCGATGAACAGGACGATCCGACTGGCCCTGGTCCAGCATGGCTGTGGCCCCGATCCCGAGGCCAACCTGGCCCGATCCCTGGCGGGCATCCGTGCCGCCGCCGACCGCGGGGCCCGGCTGGTGCTGTTGCCGGAACTGCACCGCACCCGCTATTTCTGCCAGGTCGAGGATCCCGCCCTGTGCGAGCTGGCGGAACCCATCCCCGGCCCCACCAGCGACCGCATCGCCGAAGTGGCCCGGGAGACCGGCTGCGTCGTCGTCGCCTCCCTGTTCGAACGGCGCGCGCCGGGGCTCTACCACAACACGGCGGTGGTGATCGAGCGTGACGGCACACTGGCCGGGCGTTACCGCAAGATGCATCTGCCCGACGATCCCGGTTACTACGAGAAGTTCTACTTCGCGCCGGGCGATCTCGGGTTCTATCCGGTGGATTGCTCACTGGGACGCCTGGGGGTGCTGGTCTGCTGGGACCAGTGGTTCCCGGAGGCGGCGCGGTTGATGGCCCTGGGCGGGGCCGAGCTGCTGCTCTATCCCACCGCCATCGGCTGGGACCCGGGAGACGACCCGGAAGAGCGCCAGAGCCAGCTCCAGGCCTGGCAGCTGGTCCAGCGCGCCCATGCCGTGGCCAACGGCCTGGCCGTGGCCGCCTGCAACCGGATCGGCCGGGAACCCGACCCGGCCGGCAAGGGACCCGGCATCGACTTCTGGGGCCACAGCTTCGTCGCCGGCCCCCAGGGGGAGATCCTGGCCGAGGCGGACCTGGCGGAGGACCTGGTGCTGGCCGATGTCGACCTGGCGCGTTGCGAGCAGGTGCGCCGTGTCTGGCCCTACCTGCGCGACCGCCGCATCGATGCCTATGGTGACCTGCTGCGCCGCTACCGTGACTGACGCTCGGCCAGCACCCGCATGGCCTCGATCACCCGCGCCAGGTCCCCTTCATCGATGATGTAGGGTGGCATGCAATAGATCAGCCGCCCGAACGGCCGCAGCCAGACCCCCAGCGACCGCAGTCGTTCCGCCAGTCCGGCCATGACCACCGGCTGGCGGGTCTCGATGACGCCGATGGCCCCCAGCACCCGCACGTCCGCGACACCGGGCAGTTCCCGCGCCGGCGCCAAGCCCGCGCGCAACTGGCGCTCGATGGCGCCGACCCGCGCCTGCCAGGGCCCCGCGAGCAGCAGATCGATGCTGGCCCGGGCCACGGCACAGGCCAGCGGGTTGGCCATGAAGGTCGGGCCGTGCATGAACAGCCCCGGCTCCCCGGCACAGACCGCCGCCCCCACCTCCGCCGTGGTCAGGGTGGCGGCCAGGGTCATGTAACCCCCGGTGAGGGCCTTGCCCAGGCAGAGGATGTCGGCGGCGACCCCGGCATGTTCGCAGGCGAACAGGCGCCCGGTGCGGCCGAAGCCGGTGGCGATCTCGTCCAGGATGAGCAGGACACCGGCCTGGTCGCACAGCGCCCGCACCTCGCGCAGGAAGCGCGGGCAGTAGAAGCGCATGCCCCCGGCCCCCTGCACGATGGGTTCCATGATCACGGCGGCGATCTCGTCGCGGTGCCGCTGCAGCTGTTCGGCGAAGGAAGCGATGTCCCCTTCCTGCCAGTCGCGGTCCTGGCGGCAGCGGGGGGGCTCGGCGAACAGGTGCCGGGGCAGCACCGGGCGGAACAGGCTGTGCATGCCGTTGACCGGGTCGCACACCGACATGGCGCCGAAGGTATCGCCGTGGTAGCCGTAGCGGATGGTCAGGAACCGGTGACGCTGCACCTCGCCCCGCCCCTGCCAGTACTGCAGGGCCATCTTCAGGGCCACCTCCACCGCCACCGAGCCGGAATCGGCGAAGAACAGGTGGGTCATGTCTCCCGGCACCAGTTCCAGCAGCCGTTGCGCCAACCGGCTGGCCGGCTCGTGGGCGAGGCCCCCGAACATGACGTGGGCCATGCGTTCCAGCTGGTCGCGCACGGCGCGATCGAGCACCGGGTGCCGGTAGCCATGGATGGCCGCCCACCAGCTGGACATGCCATCGATCAGCTCGGTGCCATCGGCCA
>JALWSQ010000076.1 GCA_026993645.1 Thiohalobacter sp. | reverse complement strand
GGGCTGCGCGGGTAGAAGGGCGTGGTCTCCTTCTGCGGGATCTCCTGCACCTTGCCGAACAGCTCCGAGGTGGAGGCCTGGTAGAAGCGGGTCTTGTCCGTCAGGCCGAGGATGCGGATGGCCTCCAGCAGCCGCAGGGTGCCCAGGGCATCGGCGTTGGCCGTGTACTCCGGGGTCTCGAACGACACCGCCACGTGGCTCTGCGCCGCCAGGTTGTAGATCTCGTCCGGCTGCACCTGCTGGATGATGCGGATGAGATTGGTGGAATCCGTCAGGTCCCCGTAGTGGAGCACGAACCGCTGGTCCAGGTCGTGGGGATCCCGGTACAGATGGTCGATGCGGTCGGTATTGAACAGGGATGCCCGGCGCTTGATGCCATGCACGATATAGCCCTTCTCCAGCAGGAATTCCGCCAGGTAGGCACCGTCCTGGCCGGTGATGCCGGTGATCAGCGCGACTTTTCTGTCACTCATTGCCTTCGTTCTCCTCTATCCCGAATAGACTCGTCATCATTCCGTCAACCCGCGCACCGCCAGGATACACAGGGTCACCAGCAGGGACAGCGTGACCGCGCTCAGCCGCGAGGTCATCTGTTTCATGGAAAGCTCGGCGGCATAGAACAGCACCGCCAGCCGGATACTCAGCGTCACCAGGTCCAACCCGGCGATGCGGGGCTCGGGCATCAGCCCCACCACCAGCAGCACCAGCCCCACCAGGAAGTCGGTCGGTGTCACCTGGAAGCCATCCTGCGGCCCGAAGCGGATGGCCAGCACCACCGCCACCGCCAGCACGATGAAGAAGCCGTTGACCAGCAGCTCGTGGTCCATCACCAGGGTCGGCGGATAGACACTGACCAGGTAGGCCACGAAGGCCAGGGTCACGAACACCAGCAGGCGCAGGAACAGGAACCAGACCCGGAACCCCAAGGCCAGGCGCAGCGCCATGAGCACCGCCAGCAGCAGCGAGAGATTGCCGATGTCCCGCGGCACCTCGCCCGCCAGGTAGGCCCCCCCCAGGGCGAACACCACCAGCGCCAGGTTCACCAGCCGCCCCGGCAGCCGCGCCAGCCGGGCGGAGAGGGTCAGGGCCACGAGCCGGCTGAGCACCGGCACCCGGCGGCCACCGGCCCGCAGCCGCAGGCCCCGGTGCTCGGCCCAGGTGAGCAGCACGAACACCAGGCCACAGACCCCCAGGTACACCCCCAGGATCAGGGCATCGGACTCGTAGGGCACCAGCACCGCCAGCCCGACGAAGAAGGCCTGGATGCCATAGATCAGGACGACCGACTCGTGGTGCTGGAAGCCCAGCTCCAGCAGCCGGTGGTGGATGTGGTTCTTGGTGGCGCGGAACCAGTTCATGCGGTGGTACACGCGCTGGATGAAGACGGCGATGATATCGACGATGGGCAGGCCCAGGAACAGGGCCGGCAGCGCCGGGCTCAGGGCCGGGTTCGCCTTCTGGGTGAGATAAACCGCCAGCACCCCCAGGGTGAAGCCGATGAACTGGCTGCCGCCATCGCCCATGAACACCCGCGCCGGGTGCGAGTTGTAGCGCAGAAACCCCAGGATGCCCCCGATGGTGGCCATGGACACCAGCCCCACCCAGGTCGAACCGGCGCTGTAGCCCAGGTAGGCGATGGCCGCCAGGCTGAGCAGGGATTCCCCCCCGGCCAGGCCGTCCAGGCCATCGGAGTGGTTGATGGCATTGATCATGCCCACCAGGGCGAACACGGTGAAGGCCCGCCCGGCGCCATCGGAGATCGGCTCCATGCCCAGGAAGGGCAGGTGGGTGACATAGAGATCGCCCTGGAACACCACCAGGAACACGGCGATGAACTGGCC
>JALWSQ010000075.1 GCA_026993645.1 Thiohalobacter sp. | reverse complement strand
GCGGCGACCGGATCAAGGTGCTGCTGTGGGATGGCTCGGGTCTGGTGCTGGCCTACAAGCGGCTGGAGCAAGGCAAGTTCGCCTGGCCCGGCGTGACCGACGGGGTGATGCGGCTTTCCAGGGGGCAATTCGAGGCGTTGTTCGAAGGGCTCGATTGGCGGCGTGTTCTTCCGCGCCGGGTGCGTCGTCCGGGTGTGGCAGAGTGAATCGGGGGGCGTTTTTGCCGTGCATCTGGAGTGTTTTTTTCATATAAAACAGGCATGTCGCAGCCCCTGAAACCCATTGATCTTGAACGGCTTCCTGCCGACATCCGGGCGTCTGTCGAGGCCCTGCAGGCACAGGTCATGGCGATCAGCGCGGCCAATGCGCGGCTGGAATATCTGGTCCGCGAACTGCGCCATGCCCTTTACGGCAAGAGATCGGAAAAGCTTTCGCCCGATGACCGCCAACTGGCCTTTGAAGACCTCGAGGTGGCGGTGGCCGAGGCCGAGGAACATCAGGCCCGGCTGAAGGGTGACGCGCCGAAAAGGAAGGCCGGCAAACCCAGACGCAATCTTGGCAACCTGCCCGAGGATCTGCCGCGGATTGAAGAAATTATCGAGCCCGACAGCACTGCCTGCCCCTGCGGCTGTGGCGAGATGGAGCGGATCGGCGAAGATCGCACGGAACGGCTCGACATCGTCCCCGCCCAGCTGCGGGTCATCGTGACGGTGCGCCCCAAATACGCCTGCCCTGCCTGCAAGGGTGGGGTGACCCAGGCAAAGACGCCGCCCCACCTGATCGAGGGTGGGCTGCCGACCGAGGGGGCCATTGCCCATGTGCTGGTCAGCAAATACGCCGATCATGCGCCGCTCTACCGCCAGGCTCAGATGTTGGGCCGCTCGGGTCTGCAGGTCGATCGTTCCACGCTGGCCGGCTGGGTCGGCAAGGCCGCGTTCCACCTGACCCCGATCGTGGATCGGCTGGCCGAGCATCTGAAGGCCTCGACCAAGCTGTTCATGGATGAAACCACCGCCCCGGTTCTGGCCCCGGGCAAGGGCAAGACGAAGACTGGCTATCTCTGGGCACTCGCCCGGGATGACCGGCCCTGGGGCGGCGAAGACCCGCCCGGTGTGGTCTACTTTTACGCCGATGGGCGTGGGGGCAAACATGCCGAGGAGTTCCTGGAAGGCTTCAATGGCATCCTGCAAACCGACGGCTATGCCGGCTACAACCGGTTGACCAGGAGTACCCGCACCGACGGGGCCCTGACGCTGGCCTTCTGTTGGGCGCATGGCCGCCGCAAGCTCAAGGAAATATATGACAGTGATGGCTCACCCATCGCCGCCGAGGGCCTGCGCCGGATTGCCGAGTTCTACAAGATCGAGGCCGAAATCCGCGGCCTGCCCGCAAACCGCCGCCTCGCCGAACGCAGGGCCCGCACCAAGCCGCTGATGGATGCGTTCGGCATCTGGCTGAAGGCACAGCTCGCCCGCGTCTCGGGCAAATCCCGCCTTGGCGAAAAGCTGCGCTATATCCACAGCCACTGGGACGGCCTGCAGGTCTTCCTGACCGATGGCCGGGTCGAGATCGACAGCAACACCGTCGAGCGCACGATCCGCCCCATCGCGTTGAACCGCAAGAACGCACTGTTTGCCGGCCATGACGAAGGCGGCAGGAACTGGGGTCGCATCGCCTCGCTGATCGAGACATGCAAGCTCAACGGCGTCGAGCCCTTCGCCTACATCAAGGCAACGCTTGAGGCCATCGCAGCAGGCCACCCGGCAAGCCAGATCGACGACCTCATGCCGTGGGCGTGCAAACCGGCGTCAAGCTGAAACAGGACGGGGTGTGCACGTCGCTTAC
>JALWSQ010000074.1 GCA_026993645.1 Thiohalobacter sp. | reverse complement strand
CACACGGCGCTGGCGGTGCTGGCCCTGGACTTCGTCCTCACGGCCCTCATGTTCGGAGACTGAGACGGGATGGAAAGGGAACGACTGATGGAGATCGGGGTGGGGCTGTTCGTGGCGGCCGGCCTGGCGGCATTGCTGGTACTCGCCCTGAAGATCAGCAACCTGGCGTCCCTGAGCGGCAACCAGGGTTACGAGCTGATCGCCCGCTTCGACAACGTGGGCGGGCTCAAGGTGCGTTCGCCGGTGACCGCGGCGGGGGTACGGGTCGGGCGGGTGGCCGCCATCGACTATGACCGCAAGACCTTCGAGGCCGTGGTGCGGCTGCGCATCGACCCGGCCTTCGCCCACACCTTCCCCAAGGACACCTCGGCCCGCATCTTCACCGCCGGCCTGCTGGGCGAACAGTACATTGCCCTGGAACCCGGGGGTGACGAGGCCATGCTGGAGGATGGCGACGAGATCCGCCTGACCCAGTCGGCCCTGGTGCTGGAACAGGTCATCGGCCAGTTCCTGTACAATGCGGCCGGTAAGAAGAGCGAGCAGCCCTGATGAGACACGTCTGGACAGTCCTGTGTTTGGCATTGCTGGTGGCCGGCGCCGGCCCGGCGACCGCTGCCGTCCCCACCCGGCTGGCGGAGCTGGTGCGGCCGGTGCCGGTGACGGCGGGACCACAGCGGCTGGTGCAGGAGACCTCGAGCCAGGTGCTCGACATCCTGCGCAAGCGCCATGACCAGATCGCGGCCGATCCCAGTTGCCTGTACGGGCTGATCAACCGGGCGGTGCTGCCGCACTTCGATTTCCGGCGCATGGCGGCCTGGGTGCTGGGTCGCTACTGGCGCCGGACGACGCCGCAGCAGAAGGTGCGCTTCGTCGAGGCCTTTCGCCAGCTGCTGGTGCGGACCTATGGCATGGCGCTGCTGGAGTTCTACGACCTGGACATCCGGTTCCTGCCCACGCGGGTTTCCGCGGACGGGCGCTCGGCGGTGGTCCGGACCCGCGTCATCCGCCGCGACGGGCCGCCGGTGGAGGTGAACTACCGGATGTATCGGACACCGGAGGGTTGGAAGGTCTACGATGTCAGCGTCGGTGGTATCAGCCTGGTCTCCAGCTACCGGGCCGGTTTCCTGCGCGAGATCCGCACCCATGGCATCGAGGCCCTGATCCACCGCATCGTGCAGCAGAATGCCGCGTCCAAGCCCAAGCCCAAGGGTTGAGCTGGAGGACGCGGCGCTGGTGCCCCAGGGCAATGGGCGCTGGCAGCTGCGCGGCCAGCTGGACATGGACAATGTCGGCCGTCTGCTGCAGGCCAGCCGCCCGCTGCTGTTCGCGGATGGGGCGGCGGAGCTGGAACTGGACCTGGCCGCGGTCGAACACACCGACAGTGCCGGGCTGGCGCTGCTGGTGGAATGGCTGCGCGCGGCACGCCACAATGACCGGCGGATCCGGTTCCGGGGTATGCCGGCACAGATGCGGGCCATGGCCGAGGTCAGTGGCTTGGACCGGATCCTGCCGCTGGTGGACTGACCCGGGTGCCGGCCCCGCGGTCGTCATTGGAACGGACCGGGAGAGACGATGCAGGCAAGTGAAATCAAGGCGCTGATCGAGGCCGCCATCCCCGGCGCGGTCGCCGAGGTGAGCGGCGACGGGGACCATTTCGAGGCCCGGGTGCGGGCCGCGGCCTTCGCCGGCAAGAGCCGGGTGCAACAGCACCAGATGGTCTACGCGGCGCTCGGCGGGCACATGCAGTCGGATATCCACGCCCTGGCCCTGCAGACCGAGGTGGCGGACTGAGCGGGCCCGCCTTGCGCCAGGGGACGACATGGACAGGCTGATCATTGGCGGTGGCGTGCCGCTGGAGGGCGAGATCCGTATCTCGGGGGCCAAGAATGCGGTCCTGCCCATCCTGGCCGCGACCCTGCTGGCCGATGAACCCTGCGTGGTCGGCAACGTGCCGCATCTCAACGATGTCACCACCACCATGGGCCTGCTGGGCAGCATGGGTGTGGAGCTGGTGGTGGACGAGCGCATGCGCATCGAAGTCGATCCGCGCACCATTCGTTCCTTCACTGCCCCCTATGAGCTGGTCAAGACCATGCGTGCTTCCATCCTGGTGCTGGGGCCTCTGCTGGCGCGCTTCGGCCAGGCCGACGTGTCGCTGCCGGGCGGCTGCGCCATCGGTTCCCGCCCGGTCAACCTCCATGTCAAGGGGCTGCAGGCCCTGGGCGCCGAGGTCAGCGTCGAGAACGGCTACATCAAGGCTCGCGCCGGCCGTCTGCGCGGCAACCGCCTGGTGATGGAGTTGGTCACGGTGACGGGCACCGAGAACCTCATGATGGCCGCCACCCTGGCCCAGGGGGAGACCGTGATCGAGAATGCGGCGCGGGAGCCGGAGGTGGCGGACCTGGCCAACTTTCTCAACGCCATGGGGGCGAAGGTGGAGGGTGCCGGCACGGATACCATTCACATCCAGGGGGTCGAGGCCCTGCATGGCACCCGCTACCGGGTGTTGCCGGACCGCATCGAGACCGGCACCTACCTGGTCGCCTCGGCCATGACCCGGGGCCGGGTGCGGCTGAAGGATACGCGGCCGGACGTGATGGATGCGGTGCTGCAGGGCCTGCGCGAGGCGGGGGCGGAGATCGAGACCGGCACGGACTGGATCAGCCTGGACATGAAGGGGCGGCGGCCGCGGGCGGTGGATATCACCACGGCCCCCTACCCGGCCTTTCCCACCGACATGCAGGCCCAGTTCACCGCCCTGAACGCGGTGGCCGAGGGCGTCGGCACCATCACCGAGACGGTGTTCGAGAACCGGTTCATGCACGTGCAGGAGATGCAGCGCATGGGGGCGGACGTCCGTGTCCAGGGCAATACCGCCATCACCCGCGGTGTCGAGCGGCTCACCGGGGCGCCGGTGATGGCGACCGATCTGCGCGCCTCCGCCAGCCTGGTGCTGGCCGGGCTGGTGGCGGAGGGCGACACCTCGGTGGACCGCATCTACCATATCGACCGCGGTTACGAGTGTATCGAGGAGAAGCTCGCCCAGCTGGGTGCCCGCATCCGGCGGGTGCCCGCCTGAGGAGGGAAACCCATGCACAGGGGCTTGACCATCGCGGTGTCCAAGGGGCGCATCTTCAAGGAGGCGCTGCCGCTGCTGGCGGAGGCGGGGGTGGTGTTGCGTGACGACCCGGAACGCAGCCGCAAGCTGATCCTGGATACCGGGGAGCCCGACGTCAAGCTGGTCATCATTCGGGCCACCGACGTGCCGACCTACGTCGAGTACGGTGCGGCGGACCTGGGTATCGCCGGCAAGGACGTGCTCATGGAGCATGGCGGTGGCGGTCTGTACGAGCCCCTGGACCTGGGCATCAGCCGCTGTCGCCTCATGGTGGCGTCGCGGCCGGATGCCGACCTGGCGTTGCCGCGGCTGCGGGTGGCGACCAAGTACGTACGATCGGCGCGGCGTCATTTCGCCGACCGGGGCCAGCAGGTGGAACTGATCAAGCTCTACGGCTCCATGGAACTGGCGCCCCTGGTGGGACTGGCCGACTGTATCGTGGACCTGGTCGACACCGGTAACACGCTCAAGGCCAATGGCCTGGTACCGCGGGTACCCATTGCCGACATCAGCTCGCGCCTGGTGGTGAACAAGGCCAGTCTGAAGATCAAGCATCGGCGCATCCTCGAGTTCATGTCCCGGCTGGAGGCAGCGGTGGCCGGCCGCGCCGATGATGCCCGGCGGGCGGGCACCGACTGAGGACGGGGGCGAGGAAACCATGACCGAACTGAAGCTGCTCTCGACCACGGAGGCGGATTTCTGGGAGGCGCTGGAGCAGCGCCTGGCCTGGGAGATGGTGGCGGATACCGAGGTGACGGAGCGGGTGCGCGAGATCCTGGACCGGGTGCGGCGGGAAGGGGACGCCGCGGTGCTGGACTATACCCGCCGCTTCGATCGCCGCGCGCCGGCGACCATGGCGGAACTGGCCCTGTCCCCGGAACGGCTGCAGCAGGCGCTGGAGGTCATCGGTGCACCCGAGCGCGAGGCCCTGGTTCTGGCCGCGGATCGCATCCGGGCCTATGCCGAGCACCAGAAGATGGCCTCCTGGTCCTACACCGAGCCCGACGGCACCATGCTCGGACAGCGGGTGACACCGTTGGACCGGGTGGGCATCTACGTCCCGGGGGGCAAGGCCGCCTATCCCTCCTCGGTCCTGATGAATGCCGTGCCGGCGCGGGTGGCCGGCGTGGGCGAGCTGGTGATGACGGTACCGGCGCCGGACGACCGGCTCAACGAGCTGGTGCTGGCGGCGGCGGCGGTGGCCGGTGTCGACCGGGTGTTCACCATCGGCGGCGCCCAGGCGGTGGCGGCCCTGGCCCATGGCACCGAGACCATTCCGCGGGTGGACAAGATCGTCGGCCCGGGCAACATCTATGTGGCGGTCGCCAAGGGCATGGTGTTCGGCCAGGTCGGCATCGACATGATCGCGGGGCCGTCCGAGATCCTGGTGATCTGCGATGGTGAGACCAACCCGGAATGGATCGCCCTGGACCTGTTCTCGCAGGCGGAGCACGACGAGGACGCCCAGGCCATCCTGGTCAGCCCCAATGCGGAGTTCCTGGCGGCGGTGGCGGCGGCCGTGGACCGGCTGCTGCCGGGCATGGAGCGGGCGGAGATCATCTCGCGCTCGCTGGCGGGGCGCGGCCTGCTGATCCACGTGCGTGACCTGGACGAGGCCGCCCGGGTCGCCAATCGGGTCGCCCCGGAACACCTGGAGCTGTCGGTGGCGGATCCGGAGGCCCTGCTGCCGCGCATCCGTCATGCCGGCGCCATCTTCATGGGCCGGTATACTGCCGAGGCCCTGGGCGACTATTGCGCCGGTCCCAACCACGTGCTGCCCACCTCCCGCACCGCGCGTTTCTTCTCCCCGCTGGGGGTGTACGACTTCCAGAAGCGTTCCAGCCTGATCCACTGTTCCGCCGCGGGCTCGGCCCGGCTGGGCCGGGTGGCCCGGGTGCTGGCGGAGGGCGAGGGGCTGACCGCCCATGCCCGTTCGGCGGCCTGCCGCATCCCCGACGAGGCCGAATGAGCGGCGGGGACATGAACGACGTCGAGGCCCGGGTCACCGCCTGGATCCGGCCGGAGATCCGGTCACAGAGCGCCTACGCCGTGGCCGATGCCAGCGGCCTGGTCAAGCTCGATGCCATGGAGAATCCCTACCGCTGGCCGGAGGCGCTGCGCGCCGAGTGGCTGGAACGGCTGCGCGACCTGCCCATCAACCGCTATCCGGATCCCGCTGCGACCGAGCTGGCGCGGGCGGTACGGAACTGGGCGGGCCTGTCCGATACGACCGGGCTCCTGTTCGGCAACGGCTCCGACGAACTCATCCAGATGTTGTTGCTGGCGGTGGCGGGGCCGGACCGCAAGGTCCTGGTACCGGAACCCACCTTCGTCATGTACCGGATCCTCGCCGGGCTGGTGGGCATGGAATGCATCGGCGTGGACCTGGAGGACGACTTCTCCCTGGATACCGATGCCTTCCTGGCCGCCATGGCCCGGCACCGCCCGGCCATACTGTTCCTGGCCTGGCCCAACAATCCCACGGGCCGCCTGTTGCCCCGCGCGGACCTGCTGCGCATCGTCGAGGCGGCGCCGGGGCTGGTGGTGGTGGACGAGGCCTATGCCGCCTTCGCCTCGGACAGCGTACTGGACGTTCTCGGTGAATATCCGCAGCTGTTGCTGTTGCGCACCTTCTCCAAGATGGGACTGGCGGGCCTGCGGCTGGGCTGGCTGGCCGGGGACCCGGCCTGGATCCGGGAGATCGACAAGACCCGGCTGCCCTACAACGTGAACCTGTTGACCCAGGCCAGTGTCGCCTTCGCCCTGGAACACCACCAGGTGCTGGACCGGCAGACGGCCCGCATCCGGGCCGAGCGCGACCGACTGCAGGCGGCGCTGGCCGCCGTGCCCGGTATCCGGGTGTTTCCCAGCGAGGCCAACTTCCTGCTGTTCCGCGTGCCGGCGGGCAGTGCCGATGCGCTGTTCGAAGGGATCAAGGCACAGGGTGTCCTGATCAAGCGGCTGGGCGGGCACCGGACACTGACCGATTGCCTGCGCGTCACCGTGGGCACCGCCGAGGAGAACGACCGCTTCCTCACCGCCCTCGAGGCCAGCCTGGCGGAGCTCTGAGCCGGTTCCGACTGTCAGCGCGCGGCGCGGGTGGCGGGGCGGCGGCCGATGGTGGCATCCGCCTCGAACGGCCGGCCGTCACGAAGACCTCGCAGGTGGATGCGGGTGCCGGGGGCCCGGGCCGCGATGCGGGTGAGGGCATCGGTGGCATTGGGGATGGTGACCCCATCGATGTGGGTGACCAGGTCGCCCGGCTTCAGGCCGGCCCGGTCCGCCGGCCCGTCCTTGAGCACACCGGCGATCACGATGCCGCGGCCGTCGGCCAGGCCCAGGGCCCTGGCCATCGCCGGTGTGACGTCCTGGGCCTCGATCCCCAGCCAGCCGCGGACGACGCGGCCCTGTTCGATGATCTGCTTCATCACCCCCCGTGCCAGGCTTTCCGGGATGGCGAAACCGATGCCTTGGGAACCACCCGACCGGCTGTAGATGGCGGTATTGATGCCGACCAGTTCGCCGCGGGCATTGATCAGGGCCCCACCGGAATTACCCGGATTGATGGCGGCATCCGTCTGGATGAAGTTCTCGAAGGTATTGATGCCCAGGTGGCTGCGGCCGGTGGCACTGACGATGCCCTGGGTCACGGTCTGGCCGACGCCGAAGGGGTTGCCGATGGCCAATACCACATCCCCCACGCGCAGCGCCCGGGAATCGCCGATGACGATACTTGGCAGCCGGGGCAGGTGGATGTAGAGCACGGCCAGGTCGGTGTCCGGGTCCACCCCGACGATGTGGGCCGCCGCCGTGCGGCCGTCCTTGAGCATGACCTGGATCTCGTCCGCGCCATCGACAACGTGGTTGTTGGTGAGCACGTAACCCTGGGAACTGACGATGACCCCGGAACCCAGGCTGGTCTGCAGGTGCTTCTTCTGGCGCGAGAAGCGGTCGCCGAAGAAATACTGGAACATGGGATCGGCGAACAGCGGATTGTTGCGCTCGGTGATGATCTTGCGGGTGTAGATGTTGACCACCGCCGGTGCGGCCCGGTCGACGGCATCGGCGTAGGACAGGGGGCCGTTCCAGCCCCGACCCAGGGAGACCGGGGTGGGGCGCAGGGCCGTGCCGTCGTGCACCTCGATCACCGCCGGCCGGATGCCGCCGATCTCGGGCCAGAGCACCAGGATGGCGGCGGCCGCCACCAGGCCGGCGATGACGGACTGGAAGACGAAGGCGGAGAGTCTCTTGCTGGGCATGGCTGGGGTGGGCTTCGCTACCTTGCGGTTGGCTCGACGATCCCTCCAAGTATACAGGGCGCGGGGCCGGCGGGCAGGCCATGTGCCGCCGGGGCGGTTTCCATGGCGGGGTAGCGGGGGACTATACTGCGCCCCGGATCCCGGGCTGGTGAGGTGACGACATGGTGGCACTGAGGGAGCTGGTGGCCGAGCTGGATGCCCTGCTGCAGGTGGG
>JALWSQ010000073.1 GCA_026993645.1 Thiohalobacter sp. | reverse complement strand
CCAGCCCCCGCGTCACCCGGCCCAGGCCACGAATGGTGTGGTCGAGCACCTCGGGATCGTAGGGGTCCGAGACGATGGAGATGGGCACCTCGCCCACACCATAGAGGTAGAGCATGTTGAACTGGCCCGGGGCGAAACGGTAGCGCTGGCGCCAGCCCGCATCGGTGAAGCGCAGGCGCAGGGTGAACAGGGTCGGCGACTCGCGCCGCCATTCCACCACCTCGGCCTCGTGCGGCAGCGTTCCCTCAGGCATCGGCCCCCTCCCGGCACAGGGCCTCCGCGGCGGCGGTCAGGTCGATACCCACGGGGCACCAGGTGATGCAGCGGCCACAGCCCACACAACCCGGCCGGTCGTACTGATCCTGCCAACCGGCCAGCTTGTGGGTGAGCCATTGGCGGTAGCGGCTGCGGATGTCGGGCCGCAGATGCAGGCCATGGATGTAACTGTGCCCGGGACTGAAACAGGAATCCCAACGCCGCTCCTGGACACTGCGCTCGCCGGGCAGTTCAGGCACCGGCCCGGCGCTGAAGCAGAAGCAGGTGGGGCAGACGGCGGTGCAGTTGCCGCAACCGAGGCAGCGCCGGGCCAGCGCGTCCCAGGCGGGATGGTCGGGCTGCTCGTAGAGGGCCCGCAGCCGCGATGCCGGCGGCAGCCGCCGCTGCTGGGCGGCCACCGCCCGGGCCAGCCGCCGCTCGGCCTCGGCCCGTTCGTCGTCCCGTGCCGGGCGCAGGGGCAGCCCGGGCAGCAACCCGACACCGGCCTGGCTGCGGGCCCGGAGCAGGAATCCCTGGTCGAGTTCGGTCAGAGCGATGTCGTAGCCGTAGCCGGCCGCGGGCCCATCGTCGGTGGCGGCACAGAAACAGGTGGCGGCCGGCCGGGTACAGTCCACCGCCACCAGGAACAGGCGCCGGCGCCGGGCCTGGTAGGCGGCATCCCGCCGCGGGCCGTGGATGAAGTGGCGGTCTTGCAGGAACAGGCCGGCCAGGTCGCAGGCGCGCACCCCGAGGACGGCGACGTCGTCCTCAGGCAGCGGCGCCGGCTCGAACCGCAGTCGCCCCGCCGTGTCCCGCTGGCAGGACCAGAGCGGTTCCCCGGGCCGGAACACCAGCGGCTTCAATGCCTGCGGGGCATTGGCCCAGGCGAACCAGGCGTCGTCGTCGCCGGCCTCCAGGCGATAGCTGCCAGGCTGCTGCCGGTCGTGGCAGCCACGGGGCAGCTGGGCGCAGGATTCCAGCCGGTCGTAGACGATGGCACCGTCACGCACCTGCGGACCCAGGCACTGGTAACCCTGCCCCCGCAGCGCGTCGATCAGCGCCTGCAGGTCCGCACGGGCGATGTACCAGACCTCGCCTCCCATGGCTTCCCCCCCGGGCAGCCGGACCAGTCCCCTGGGTCCGAACATACTACCGCCGGAATGGCCGTGACAAGAGAAGGATGGTCCGATTCCTTGCGCCATGTCATGATTCGGGGACCTTGCCGGGAGAGATGCCATGAACCGAACCGGAACCACCGCCTTCCCCCTGCGTCCCCTGGCCTGGCTGGGCGTCCTCCTGTTGCTGGCCGCCTGCCAGGCCCTGCCCCCCGGCCGCAGCCTGCCCATGGGCTCGGCGGCGGACCAGGCCTATGCCCGGTCGTTGTGGCGGGCCATGGTGGCGGCGCGCATGGTGGGCCCGCACGCCATTCACCATGCGCCCTTCGTGGGCGCGGCCCGGCCGCACGGCTGGATCCTGGAACTGGCCTGGGGCGAGCTGGAGGTGGCGGGTCATCGCGGTTTCGCCGTGGTGAAGATGAACTATTACGGCAAGGACCTGACCCCGGCGCGGGTGGCCCGCGACCGCCGGCGTTACCTGAAGGCGATCACTGTCATGTATCGGCGGGAACGGGGCTACGACCCGGACAACCAGGACTGGTTCTGGGTCAAGTACCGGCCCGACGGCCGGCTGTTCCACCAACGCATGGCCGGGCGGACCCTGGCCATGGCCGGCCGCATCCTCGCGGGGCCGACGCCGGAGCGCACCGGTGGCTGCCTCTATTGCCACCGGTCCGCTGGCGGCGGTGACTATATCTTCTACCCGGAGATCCCGGTGCCGAAATGGAACGGCGGCACCAGGCCCCGTTCAGACAGGGAAAAAACGGAACCCTCCGGCGGGCGAGGGTGAGTCCCGCCGGAGGGGCTGGCAAGTCGCCACAAGTTCCAGGCCGAAGAACCGCGCTTGGATCCTGGGTCTGAAATCGACGTCGGGGTCGCTAGGGATGGATGTTGGGTGAGAACACGAAGTCACCACCCGGTGCCCCGCGGTGACAGGCGATGCAGCCCTGGGGCTTGCCCTTGGCCACCCGTCCCGCGAGCTTGATCTCCATGCCCATCTTCTTCTTGGCGTACAGGCTGCCGTCCGGCTTGTACTTGGCCCAGAACCAGTCCTTGTCGTCGGGATCGTAGCCGGGCTCGCGCTTGTACATCACCGTGACCGACTTCAGGTACTTGTCGGGATTGGCCTCGACGTTGGCCACCGAGACATCCGGCCCACGGTAGTTGCGCTTGACGATCACCAGGCCACGATGGCCATTGACCGTGAGATCACGGTGGGTCGTCTCCAGCACGGCGCCATGCGGTGGCGTGCCCTTGTAGGGCGTCAGTTCCACCGCACCGGGCCCCACCAGCCCGGCATCCTTCATGGCCGCCCACAGGTGCCGGGCATCGGCCACGTCGGTGGGTGAGCCCATGGGCGGTCCCATGCCCATGGTCCGCATGGTGCTCTGGCAGCCACCCAGTGACAACGCGCCCAGTACCGCGGCGGCGAGCAAGGCACGCCGTCTTCCACCCTGTTCGAAGGCTTTCATCTCTCTTCCCCTCCTCCTCTGGTCTGCATGGGCAGGCTGCGGCGACCCCGGGTCGCCCGCCGGCCTGCATCCGGCACTCACCTGTGCCCAGGTGCCGGGGCATCAGGCTCCACACCGCCCCGACGCTACACAGAGACCACGGCACATCCGGTTGGTTCCACGCGGATGACAGGACCTGGCAGCCGTCATTCTCCCGTCATGGGACCGGTGGTATGATCCCGGCCCGGGAGCCGGGAAACGGGGGACTCGCATGCCGACGACGCTCAAGCAGAGCATCGCCCAGCAACGCGCCGAGCTGGTGGAGATGCTGCAACCGCCGCTGGCCGCCATCGCCCGCCGTTGTGCGGAGGCCTGGGGCGATCGTGAACGGCTGGACCAGGTGCTGACGGAACACTTCGACGAGGTACCCCATTGCACCTTCCTCTATGCCGTCGACCTGCAGGGCCTCCAGGTCACGGACAACGTCAGCGGCAGCGGCCTGCTGCCGGAGCACTATGGTCGTGACCGCGCCCAACGGCCGTACATGCGGGAGGTCACGCCGGACACGGATTTCCTGCTGTCCGACGCCTACATCAGCCTGCGGGCACGGCGGCCCTCGGTGACCGCCCTGCAGCGGGTCATGCGTGACGGCGAGCCGGTGGGTTTCATCGGGGCCGACATCGACCTGCGCGACCTGCCGGGCAAGCCGGCGCTCTACGACGAACCCGAGGAGTGGCGCCAGATCAAGGGCGACCCGGCCATCCGCGGCCAGGTGTTCTCCCAGTGCCGGGTGGAAAGCATCATGGACCGCCACCTGGACCGGGCCCTGTCCATCCTGCAGGAACTCATCGAGGAACGCGGCATGTTCCAGGGGGTGCTGCATTTCTCCAGCAGCCGGGCGACGGTGTGGGTGGTGAGCGACCCCTACCGCTACCGGATCCTCACCCATGAGGCGCTGGCCGATCCCGATATCTGCCTGGCCTACCCGCGCCAGCCCTACCCGAAGGATGCCATCGTGCCGCCGGAGGCCATTCACCCCATCCTCGAGGGCCTGAAGACCCTGCGCATGATGGACGAGACCATCTACCTGCGCTCGGCCTCGATCAACATCTTCAACGGCATGGTCAGTCTCACCTTCTCCTGCGACGGCTCGCACTACATGCGCTTCGACGAGTTCCTGGACAAGGACATGAGCTTCTGGCTGGGCAGCGCCGCCTGAGACCTGTTGCCCTATCAGGCCGCCAGCGGGTCAAGGGGTCTCCCTCCGGGCAGACACCAAGGCCTGGCGCAGCAGGTCGGGTTCGATGGGATAGGGCAGCAGGGCATGGAAGGCGAAGCGGTCGGACAGCCGCTTCAGCTGGTGCGCGAACTCCTGCTCGTAGAAGACGATGACGTGGACGTCGCCCAGTGACTGGACCACCGCCATCAGGCTCTCCAGGCTGCTGGTGCGGTCTCGGAAATCGGACTGGTAGTTGAATTCGGCCACGATCACCGCCGGGCGTTCACGCCGGGCCGCGGCCAGGGCCCGGCGCATGGAGCGCTCGGTACGCACCCGGAACCCGGCCTGCCGATAGAGCGGGCCGAAATCCGGGTAGCCGCCCAGCTCGACGATGGAAAGCAGCAGGGGACCTTCGTCGGCCATCGCTGGATACCTCGCTCACAAGGAAAAGTCCGCAGTTTGCCCGATAGTGCCATGCCTGGCCAGTGCCCGCAGGGGGCCGGGCCCACCGCCCCGTGGCGGCGTCCTTTCACCGGGCCCGATTCCCTGTCAGAATTCCCCTCTCGGGCAGCCGCCCGGCAACCTGGACAAGCGACCACCCCATGGCCATCAGCCGGCATCGACTCTACCGCCTGGTCCTGTTCGGCATCCTCGCCGGCGTGACCGCGAGCTGCACGGTCCTGCTGTTCCGCTGGGGCATCGAGCACAGCCAGGAGCTCTTTCTGCCGGACCACCGCATCGGCAACTACGAGGCCCTCTCGCCCTGGATCCGGCTGGCGCTGTGCGTGAGCGGCGGCTTCCTGCTGGGGCTGGTGATGGACCTCTTCCCCCGCCCCACCCACGAGGTGGGCATCGCCCACCTGCTGGGCTACATGACGACCAACCGCACCAGCCGGCTGCCGGTGGCCAACCTGGCCATGCAGTTCCTGTCCGGCATGTTCGCCATCGCCACCGGCCAGTCGGTGGACCGCGAGGGCCCCGGGGTGCACATCGGCGGGGCCTCCAGCTCCACCATCGGCCGCCTGTTCCACGCCAGCGAGAACGAACACTACGTGCTCACCGCCTGTGGCGGTGCTGCCGCCATCGCGGCCGCGTTCAACACCCCACTCGCTGGCGTGGTGTTCGTGATCGAGGTCCTGCGCATGCGCTATGGCGTGGACCGCTTCATGCCGGTGGTGCTGGCGGCGGTGATCGGGGCCGTGGGCAGCCGTATCGTATACGGTCCCCATCCGGCCTTCATCGTACCCCCGCTCGACATGGCCAGCCTGTGGGAGCTGCCGCTGGTGGCCATCCTGGGGATATCGACCGGGCTCCTGTCCACCCTGTTCATCGGCCTGACCGGCTGGTTCGCGCGGCGGGCGGCGGCCTGGAACGCCACCACCGCCTTCACCCTGGCCGGCACCATCACCGGCCTGCTGGCCCTGGCCGCGCCCGAGATCATGGGCATCAGCTACGACACCCTGGACAAGATGATGCAGGGCCGCATCGTCGCCGGTTCGCTGGTGCTGGTCCTCAGCGCCAAGCTCCTGGCCACCAGCATCTCCATCGGCCTGCGGGTGCCGGGTGGCCTGATCGGCCCGACCTTCGTGCTGGGCGGCGCCCTGGGGGGCATCGGCTACTTTCTCGCCATGGCATGGTACCCGGCCAACGCGGGTTCGCCCGGCTTCTATTCCATGATCGGCATGGTCGCCATGATGGGGGCGACCCTGCGCGCGCCGCTGGCGGCGCTCACCGCATCGCTGGAACTGACCGCCAACCCCAACATCATCCTGCCGGGGATGATCGCCGTGATCTCCGCCGATTTCATCAGCAGCGTGGTATTCGGCCGGCAAACGGTGTTCGACGCCCTGCGCAGCGCCATGCCGTCGGACGAGGCCGGGGCCTGAATACGCCGGGTCCGCCCGCTCCATACGGTGGGAACGAGGACAGAAGGAGAGCGAAGGATGAAGTGCCGGATCTGCTGGACGCTCCTGTTGCTGGTGATACTGCTGACCGGCGGCCTGGTCTACCGGCTGCTCATCCGGGGCCAGACGGTGCCGGCCCCGGACGGCCGCACCGCCATCCTGCTGACGCCGGACGAGCGCAACCTGGTGTTGCGGGAGATGCGGCAGTTCCTGGTCAGCGTGCAGGGCGTCCTGGCCGGCCTCGAGGCCGGTGACATGCAGGCCGTAGCCCGTGCCGCCGCGCAGTCGGGGCGGGCTTCGGTGCGCCAGGTCCCGGGCGGGCTGATGCGCAAGCTGCCGCTGGCGTTCAAGCGCCTGGGGCTCGCCGTCCATGACCAGTTCGACCAGCTGGCACTGGATGCCCGGCAACTGGGCGATCCGGCCCAGGCCCGCAGCCAGCTCGCCACCCTGCTGCAGAACTGCGTCGCCTGCCACGCGGCCTACCGCCTGGCGCTGGAACCCGGCGGCCGCTGATCCGGCCGCGGCCGTCAGGGGACCAGGACGATCTTGCCCTGGGTGTGGCCCTGCTCGATCAGCTCGTGGGCACGGCGGGCCTCGGCCAGGGGCAGCACCTGGCTCACGTGGATGTCGAGCAGCCCCTCGTCGCACCAGCACCCGCACTGGTCGAGGATGTCCCCCTGGTGGGCCCGGGCCTGCGGCAGATCCTGCAGCAGCGGCGTCAGCATCAGCTCGAACCCGAAACAGAGGTTGCGGTTGCGGGCCGCCTTCCAGGCGATGTCCGGGCCCGGCTCGAGCAGGGTCACCAGGCGGCCGTAGTGGGCCATGGCCGCAAAGGTCCGTTGCAGCACCTCGCCCCCCTGGATGTCCAGCGCCAGGTCCACGCCCTGGCCGGCGGTCCAGTCGAGCACGGCGGCGACGAAGTCCTCCTGCTGATGGTCGATGACCCGCTCCGCGCCCAGCCCGTATACGAAGGCGCCATGGTCGGCACCCCCGGCCGTGGCACATACCCGGGCCCCGCGCAACCGCGCCAGCTGCACGGCCACGTGCCCCACCCCACCGGCGCCGCCATGGATCAGCACCCTCTGTCCGGCCTCCAAACCACCACGGTCGTACAGGGCCTCCCAGGCAGTGATCAGCACCAGCGGCGCCGCGGCCGCCTGTTCGAAGGTCAGGGCCGCCGGCTTGCGCCGGGCGACCCGGGCGTCCACCAGGCTGTACTCGGCGTAGTTGCCGGGCTCGCGGCCCAGCCCGCCGTTGCAATACCAGACCTCGTCCCCGGGTTGCCAGTCGGTCACCCCCGGACCCAGGGCATCGACCACCCCGGCACCGTCCAGGCCCGGCACCATGGGCAGCGCATCTTCGAAGAAGGGCCCGCGCGCCCGGATCTTGGCGTCCACGGGATTCACCCCCGCCGCCCGCACCTGCACCCGGATCTGCCCCGGGCCGGGCTCGGGCAGGGGCAGTTCGGCCGGCGCCAGGCACTCCGGCCCGCCGGCCGCGGTCATCAGCACTGCTCGCATGCGCAATCCTCCTCCGGCATCGAAACTCCAGAAGAAACATGGGCCTGGCCAATGGGCCCGGGCAAACCAGGGCGCCGACCGGCCACCAGGGCCAGATCATGCCATAATGGGGGACGGGCGGGGGCCATACCAGGGGGGCGGTCAGCCCCCGCGCACT
>JALWSQ010000072.1 GCA_026993645.1 Thiohalobacter sp. | reverse complement strand
ACATTCGAGCCCGGGGGTACCGGGTGCTGGCCTGTGGAGGACGGGTGCAGTCAGGCCCGCCTGTGAAGCAGGAACCCGTGGGAAACCGCGAGGGAGTACCACCCGCCGCCTCACCCGGGGCGGCTGGAATCCCCGTCCTTTAGGGCGGGGAGGATGTCAACAGCCCAGGGCGCCCAGCTCCCGTTGCAGCAGCCGGTCGTCGCCCAGGTTGAAGGCGACCAGGCGCCGCAGGTGGCTCACGCTCTCCACGTCGATGTCCTCGCACCGGAAGCCCAGGCGCCCGTTACCCGCGTGGGCGAGGGTCACCCGCATTTCGATGCTGGTCTGGTCGGTGAGGAAGACCCACAACCAGCAGTCACCGTCCAGTTGCGCCGGCCAGTGGTCGGGGGTCTCCACCAGGGCCCCCTTGAGCGACAGGTCGATCACCCGGGTGACCCAGGTACGGCCGGCCAGGTGCAGCTTGGCCGGTGCCTCGAAGGCGATGCGGGTGAAGCGGCGATGGGGCCGGTCCGGGTCGACCCCGGCGGGCCGGCGGTCCGCCGGCATGCGGTCGGTGTCCTGGAAGAACAGGAGTTCGGTGTGGCCGACGCTCAGCAGGTCACCGTCGTGGAGGGCCAGGGTACGGTCGCCGACCTCTTCCCCGTTGAGCAGGACGGGGTTGTCCCCATCGAGCTGGGAGACGAAATACCCTTCCCGCCGACGGGCCACCAGGGCGCAGACCCGGCCCCGGCGCCCGACCCGGGTCAGTGCACTGTCCAGGCGCAGGGTCCGCCCCACGCGGGAACCGGTCATCACCTGGAACCAGCCCTCGGGCAGGGGCTGGGCGGCCGGCGCCGGTGCCTCCTCGGTCAGTGTCCGGGGTGGATCGGCGAGGAAGCGGAGCTGGTGCTTGCCCACCTGGATGAGGTCGCCATCGTGCAGCCGATGCTCGGTGCAGGGTTCACCGTTGACCCGGATCTCGGCATCCTCGGTCAGGCATCGCAGCAGGTAGCCATCGTCCAATGGCCGGATGCTGAGGTGACGCGGAGCGATGGCCAGGCTGTCGATCTGAATGGTACAGGTGGGATCGCGGCCCAGCGTGATCTCGCCCTCGAGGGGGATGACGCGCAGCATGCGGTCACGGAAGGAAAGTGTGAGTTTTGCCATGGAGACGGATCGCCTGGGGTCGGTTCTCGGTTCAGCCTCGCTGCCGGGGCCCGGTTACTTATCCGCATGTCGGCCGGCGGGGGAAAAAATTGATGGCGCCGGGCCCCGCGGGCAGACAGCGGCAGGAAAAAATGAGATATTCGTCAACCTGTTCGGGCCCTACCACCGGGGTCGGGAGGCGATCGTGAAGAAGGCGGACGGGACGGCGGCCATGGCGGCCATCTTCGACGAGCTGGCTGCCGGCTACGATTGCGCGGCATTGCGGTTCTTTCCCTTTGCGGCGGATGCCATGGCCGACGAGGCGGACCTGAAACCGGGCCTGCGGGTGCTGGACCTGGCCACCGGCACCGGCGCCGTGGCCACGGCGGTGGCGCAGCGTATCCGCCCCACGGGCCGGGTCATTGGTATCGATGTCTCCCCGGCCATGCTCGACCGGGCCTGGGCCAATGTGCGGCGCATGGCACTGCACAACGTGGACCTGCACGAGATGGATGCCATGGCACCCGGGTTCCGGGCGCAATGGTTCGACCGGGTGCTGTGCGGCTTCGGCCTCTTCTTCCTGCCGGATCCGCCTGCGGCCCTGCGGGCCTGGGCGCGGCTGTTGAAGCCGGAGGGGCTGCTGACCCTGTCGGTATTCGCACGGGGGGCCTTCGAGCCCTTCCTGGGCCTGTTACGGTCGGCGCTGGCGGCCGAGGGCGGCACACTGGGGGACTGGACACCCCCCTGGGCGGTGACCGAGGACAGCACCGTCGTCGCCGAGTGGCTCCAGGCCGCCGGTTTCGAGCCACCCCGGGTGCGGCAGCGGGACTTCGGTTACCACCTGGATCGGCCCGAGGACTGGTGGGCATTGCTCTGGAACAGCTTTTTCCGCCGCCTGCTGGAGTCGCTGCCGCCGGACCGGCGCGAGGACTTCCGCCAGCGCCACCTGGCCCAGGTGGCGCAGCGGCTGCGGGCCGGCGATTCAGCCCTCGCCGTGCCCGTCACCTTCCTGACCGCCGTGCGGGCTGCCTGAAACGTTCCGGTCCTCTCCCCCTGGCCGGTGCAGCCGGGGCTGGATGCGCGCGGTTCGCACCACGTTGTCCCGGGTCTGGACGATCTCCACCGGGTAGCCCGCCAGCAGCAGGCTGGTGCCGGGTTCCGGGATGGCTTCCATGTATTCCAGGATCAGGCCGTTCAGGGTCTTGGGTCCATCGGTGGGCAACTGGATGTGCAGGGCCCGGTTCAGTTCGCGCACGCTGGCGGAACCGGTCACCAGGTAGCTCCCGTCCGCTTCCACGCTGATGTCCTTCATCAGGGCGGCCGGGTCGGTGGTGAACTCACCGATGATCTCCTCCAGGATGTCCTCCAGGGTCACCAGGCCGAGGATGTCGCCATACTCGTCCACCACCAGGCCGCTGCGCCGGCCTTCCTGCTGGAAGTTGAGGATCTGCCGGTTGAGGGAGGTGCCCTCGGGAATGAAGTAGGGGGCACGGGCGATGGTACGCAGGCCGTCGTGGCTGAGGCGGTCCTCCTGCAACAGGGGCAGCAGGTGGCGCACATGGATCATGCCCACCACCTGGTCGATGGTGGACTCGAACAGTGGCAGCCGGGTGTACTGGGTGTGCAGCAGCTGGTCACGGATGCTGTCGATGTCATCGGTGAGGTCGATGCCGACCACCTCGTTGCGGGGGATCATCACGTCCTCCACCGTGGCCTTCTCCAGGTCGAGGATGTTCAGCAACATCTGCTGGTGCTGCCGTGGAATCATGCCGCCCGCCTCACCCACCAGGGTCCGCAGTTCCTCCATGGACAGGGGCCGGTGGCTGGCGTGGGAGGGCGAAACGCCACCCAGGCGCAGCACCGCGTTGGCCAGGATGTTGATGATCCAGACCAGGGGATAGAGGATGCGCAGCAGGGGGACATAGACGAAGGCCGCGGGAAAGGCGATGCGTTCCGGGTGCAGTGCCGCCAGGGTCTTGGGGGCGACCTCGGCGAAGATGAGGATGACCAGGGTCAGGATCAGCGCCCCCAGGGCGATGCCGGCCTCCCCGAGCAGCCGCAGGGCGATCAGGGTCGTCAGGGAGGAGGCGAGGATGTTGACGAAGTTGTTGCCGAGCAGGATCAGCCCGATGATACGGTCCGGGCGTTGCAGCAGGGCCTGGGTCCGGATGGCGGCCGGGTGCCCCGCCTTGGCCAGGTGCCGCAGCCGGTAGCGGTTCAGCGTCATCAGCCCGGTTTCCGAGGCGGAGAAGAGGGCGGACAGCAGGATCAGCAGCACGAGGGCGGCCAGCAGGGCGCTGAGCGGAATGTTCTCCAACGGGGCGTACCTCTGTGATGGGGACCGCCCCCGATTCTGGCCGCAACCCCTGCCTGCTGCAAGCGGTGGCAGCGGCGCCCCCATCCGGCCGGCGCGCTCAGGTACGGTGCAGGATCAGTTCCAGGACCAGCTTGCTGCCGAAGTAGGCCAGCATGAGGAAGATGAAACCGCTCAGGGTCCAGCGGATGGCGGTGCGGCCGCGCCAGCCGAAGCGCCAGCGCCCCCACAGCAGGATGCCGAACACGACCCAGGCGCCGATGGACAGCACCGACTTGTGTACCAGGTGCTGACTGAAGATGTCGCGCACGAACACGATGCCGGACAGCAGTGCCAGGGTCAGCAGGGCGAAACCCGTGGTGATCAGCTGGAACAGGATGGTCTCCATGGTCTGCAGAGGGGGGAGGGAACGCAGGATCCCGGTCAGGCGCCGTCGGCGCAGCTCGTGATCGGCGATGGCCAGCAGGATGGATTGCAGGGCGGCGATGCCGAGCATGCTGTAGGCCAGGACCGAAAGCACGATGTGGAGATCGATCTGCCAGCTGCGCGCGTCGGGCACGATGTGGTGGCCGTGATAGGCGAACAGCAGGCCGATGGTGAGGGCCGCCACCGGCAGCAGCACCGTGGCCAGGGCCTCCACCGGACGCAGGGTGGCGAAGCCGAGCATGAGCGCAGCCGTCAGCAGCGCGATCAGGGAGGAGGCGGGGAAGAACCCCAGGTCGAGCCCGGCGGGGGTGAAGACATGGGGGTAGAGGACGGTGGCATGCAGCAGGATGCCGGCGAAGCCCAGCCACAGGACGCCGCGCCGGCTGATCAGGCCGCTGTCCTCGTGCCGGACCAGGCGCAACCCGGCCACGAAGCCGGCACAGAGGTAAAGCAAAATCGCAAGAATGCCGATGACCTGCATGATTCCGGTGCGGTTGGGCGGAAAAGCTCCGCCGTGCTAGGATCGGGAAGGCGCTATCTTCTCACAGACGCCGTGACCGAGGGAAGGGCGCCGCCCGACCGCACGGGGGCTGTCGTGTTCCGGTGAAGGTTGCCCGGATGGTGCCACCCGCCATGGAACTGAGGGGCTTCGGGAAGAACAGGGAATGCAGATTCGGGTTCTCGGGTGTAGTGGCGGCATCGGCGGCGAGCGTCGTTCCACCTGCCTGCGCATCGATGACGACATCCTGATCGATGGTGGTACGGGGCTGGGTGAACTGAGCCTGGACGAGATGGCGGCCATCCGCCACGTCTTTCTCACCCACTCGCACCTCGACCACCTGGCCGGCATCCCGCTGATGGTGGATTCCATCTTCGGCGCCGTGGGTGAGGAGCCGCTGGTGATCCACGCCCTGCCCGAGACCCTGGAGGTCCTGCGCCGGCACGTGTTCAACTGGGCCATCTGGCCGGACTTCACGGTCCTGCCCAGCGCCGGTACCCCGGTGTTGCGCTTCGAGTCCATGGATCCCGGCGAGGTACAGGTCCTGGACGGCCGGCGGATCGAGATGATTCCGGTCAACCACGTGGTGCCGGCGGTGGGCTACCGGGTGGAGGATGCCAGCGGCGCCGCCTTCGCCTTCAGCGGCGACACCACGACGAACGATGGCTTCTGGGCGGCCCTCAACCGCCATCCCCGGCTGGACCTGTTGATCGTGGAATGTGCCTTCCCCGACGCCGACGCCGAACTCGCCCGCCAGGCCTGCCACTACTGCCCGCACCTCCTGGCGGAGGATCTGGCCAAGTTGCAGCATCGGCCGCGCATCTGCCTCAGCCATCTCAAGCCGGGCGCGGAGGACCGTATCCACGCCGCCTGCCTGGCGTTGATGCCGGAGCGCCACCTGGAGCGCCTGTCCGGCGGGGAAGGGTTCAGGCTATAATCCCGCCATCCGCCCCGGGCCGACTGGGCCCCGGGGCAATACCGCTTCCGACGGGTGGTTTCCATGTTCGACAGCCTTTCCGAGCGTCTCGGCCAGACCCTCAAGCGCCTGCGCGGCCAGGGTCGTCTCACCGAGGACAACATCCGCGACAGCCTGCGCGAGGTCCGCATGGCCCTGCTGGAGGCCGATGTCGCCCTGCCGGTGGTGCGGGCCTTCATCGACCGGGTACGGGAGCGCGCCATCGGCCAGGAGGTGATGAAGAGCCTGACGCCGGGCCAGGCCCTGGTGGCCGTGGTCCACGACGAGCTGGTGCACCTCATGGGGGAGGCCAATGACGGGCTGAACCTGAACGTGCCGCCACCGGCGGTGGTGCTCATGGCGGGCCTTCAGGGCTCCGGCAAGACCACCAGCAGCGCCAAGCTGGCGCGCTGGCTGCGGGAACGGGCAGGCCGGTCCTGCCTGCTGGTGAGCTGCGATGTCTATCGTCCAGCCGCGATCCAGCAGCTGGAGACCCTGGCCCGAGAGGTGGACGTGGCGTTCGCGCCGGCGGCGCCGGGTGCCCAACCGGTGGAGATCGCCACGGCGGCGGTGGACCAGGCGCGGCGGCAGGGTATCGACGTGGTGATCGTGGACACGGCGGGCCGGCTGCACATCGACGAGGCCATGATGGCGGAGATCCGGGCGCTGCACGCGGCGTTGCAGCCGGTGGAGACCCTGTTCGTGGTGGACAGCATGACCGGCCAGGATGCGGCCAACACGGCGCGCGCCTTCCACGAGGCACTGCCCCTGACCGGGGTCGTCCTGACCAAGGCCGACGGCGACGCCCGGGGGGGCGCGGCCCTGTCCATCCGCTTCATCACCGGCAAGCCCATCAAGTTTCTGGGCGTGGGCGAGAAGACCGATGCGCTGGAACCCTTCCATCCAGACCGGCTGGCGTCGCGGATCCTGGGCATGGGTGATGTGCTCAGCCTGGTGGAGGAGGCGGAACGCAAGCTGGACCGGGACAAGACGGCGCGCCTGACGGAGAAGCTGAAGAAGGGCAAGCGGTTCGACCTGGAGGATTTCCGTGACCAGTTGCAGCAGATGCTGGGCATGGGTGGCCTGGGCAGTCTCATGGACAAGCTGCCCGGCATGGGCGAGATCCCCAAGGAAGTACGGCAGCAGGTCAATGACCGGGAACTCGTCCGCATGGTGGCGATCATCGACTCCATGACCCGGGCGGAACGGCGCCGGCCGGACATCATCAAGGGTTCCCGCAAGCGTCGCATCGCCCAGGGTTCCGGCACCCGGGTACAGGACGTCAACCGGGTGCTCAAGCAGTACACCCAGATGCAGAAGATGATGAAGAAATTCTCCAAGGGCGGCATGGCCCGTATGATGCGCGGCCTCAAGGGTCGCCTGCCCCAGGGGTTGCCCTTCCACTGACGGCCGGGCCGGCGCCCGGACAAAAAAAGGCGGCCATCGGAGGCCGCCGTTTCGGTCCATGCCAGAGCAAAGGAAGTTGTTATCGTTGGTATGCCTGGTTGTCGACCTGTTCGTGGGCTTGGCTATCGTCGTTGTCCGCCACGCAGGCTCTTTTACTCCTCCTTGACGCTTTGTTCTTGTGGGTGGTACCGCACCGCAGTTGTCGTCGGGAATGGTTGTGAGCAAGGGCCGTGCCAGTGTTTGAAATAACAATAAAATCAATCCGATGCATCCGAACACGCCGTATCGGCCCGGGGTGGGGGGAAGACCATGTAAACCCTGCCGACAGGGCGGCGGTCGCGGCCGCGCTGGTCGTCGGCGGCCAATTCGGCGTGAAAATAACGGGTTAGGTGCGTTCCCTCGAATCCGGGTCATCCCGGACGCCCTTGTAAAGGATCCCGACGAGGCGGTCCGACCCATTCCACGGCCCCCGGCCCTTCACATTTTCCCGCAATCCAGTAAAATGCCCCGTTTACTCGCGGGGTCGGGGCGGCCTCGACCCCAGGCCAGGATTCAACGAGGAATGAACGAGCGATGGTGACTATTCGATTGGCCCGTGGCGGCGCCAAGAAGCGGCCGTTCTACCACGTGGTGGTGACGGACAGCCGCAACCGGCGGGACGGGCGGTACATAGAGCGGGTCGGTTTCTTCAACCCGATCGCCCCGGAGAACGAGACCCGGCTGCGCCTCGACCTGGAACGCATCCGGCATTGGATGGGGCAGGGCGCCAAGCTGTCGGATCGTGTCGCCCAGCTGGTCAAAGAGGAAGAGAAGTCCCAGGCCGCATGAAGCCGGCGGGGTGAAGGCGTCCGCCGGAGACCGGCAGGGTTCGCGCTGGGTGGTCCTGGGCCGGGTCAGTGGGCTGTTCGGGGTGCGGGGCTGGATCCGGGTGTTCTCCTACACGGATCCGCGTGACCGGATCCTGGCGTATCCCCGCTGGTATCTCGGTCCAGCCGCGGAGGGAACGGGCGGGCGTCCGGTCGAGGTGCTGGGCGGGCGCGTCCACGGCAAGGGCATCCTGGCCCGGCTGGCGGGATGCGAGGACCGGGATGCCGCTGCCGCCCTGATCGGGCTGGACATCGCGGTGCGGCGCGAGGACCTGCCGCCGCTGGCCGCCGGGGAGTACTACTGGTCGGATCTCGAGGGCCTGCGGGTGACGACCCGCGACGGCGCGGAACTGGGGCGGGTGCGCCGCCTGTTCGATACCGGTGCCAACGATGTCATGGTGGTGGACGATGGTGAACGGGAGCGCCTGATCCCCTTCATCCAGGGACGGGTGGTGACCCGGATCGACCTCGACGCGGCCAGGATGGAGGTGGACTGGGATCCGGACTTCTGACGGGTGGACGGCCATGCGCGTGGATGTGGTGACCCTGTTCCCGGGGATGGTCGAAATCCTGGCGGAATACGGGATCACGGGCCGGGCGGCCCGCAGCGGGATTCTCGAGCTGAAGACCTGGAACCCGCGGGACTATGCCCGCGACCGTCACCGGACCGTGGACGACCGGCCCTATGGCGGCGGGCCGGGGATGGTGATGATGTACGAGCCGCTGGTGGCGGCCATCCGGGACGCCCATCGGGCGGCGCCCGGGGCACCGGTGCTCTGCCTTTCGCCCCAGGGGCGGCGGCTGGAACAGGCCGACGTGCAGCGGCTGGCCCGGCGCGAGGCCCTGATCCTGGTGGCCGGCCGCTACGAGGGCATCGACGAGCGGGTGCTGGTGCGGGAGGTGGACGAGGAATGGTCCATCGGTGACTACGTGCTGAGCGGCGGCGAGCTGCCGGCCATGGTGTTGATCGATGCCCTGACCCGGCTGCAGCCGGGGGCGCTGGGTGACGCGGATTCGGCGGTCCAGGATTCCTTCACCCAGGGGATCCTGGACTGCCCGCACTACACCCGGCCGCCGCTGGTCGAGGGGCTCGCGGTGCCGGAGGTGCTGCTGGGCGGTCACCATGGCGAGATCGCGCGCTGGCGGCTGAAGCAGGCGCTGGGACGCACCTGGGAACGGCGGCCCGACCTGTTGCGAAGGCTGCGGCTCGATGCGGCGCAGCAGGCATTGCTGGAGGAATACATCCAGGAGACTGGGGATCGGTCCGCGGCGGACACGGCGGACCGGCAGGAATGAACCGAGAGAGTGGAAAGGTGATGGCCATGAGCAAGATCATAGAAGAACTGGAACGGGAACAGATGAACCGGGAGATCCCGGCCTTTGCACCGGGTGACACGGTCGTGGTCAACGTCCGGGTCAAGGAGGGCAACCGCGAACGCCTGCAGGCGTTCGAGGGCGTGGTCATCGCCAAGCGCAACCGGGGGCTCAATTCGGCCTTCACCGTACGCAAGGTCTCCCATGGCGAGGGGGTGGAGCGTGTGTTCCAGACCTACAGCCCTGCCATCGAGAGCATCAAGGTCAAGCGTCGCGGCAGCGTACGGCGGGCCAAGCTCTACTACCTGCGCGAGCGCAGCGGCAAGTCGGCCCGCATCAAGGAAAAGATCTGAAGCCGCCATGCGCGCCCGCTCCGAACGCCGCTCCCTGCCAGCGGCGTTTTTTTTGTCGCTGGGCCTCTGCGTCACCCTGCTCGCGGGCCTGGCCCGGGGTGCGCCGGCGTCCGATTCCGATACCGCTGCGCTGGACCCGAAGCTGGCGCGCATCCTGGCCCTGGCCCGGGCCGGGGCCCGGCGCTTGGCGCTGGAGGATCTCGACCGGCTGCAACCGGCCTATGTGAGCGACCGTCCCGCCTGGCTGCTGTGGCAGCGCGAGCGCGTGCGGCTGCTCGCGGCGGAGCGGGACCTGGCGGGCCTGAAGACCCTGCTGGACCGCCTCCCCGCCGATGTGCCGGGGGATTTCCGCCTCTGGCTGGAGACGCGGGTGGCCCGCGTGGAACTGGCGGTGGGCCGTCCCCGGGCGGCCCGGGTACGGGTGCGGCGGCTCATCTGGTCGACGGGAACGCCGGATGCCCGGGCCTTGCGGGCCTGGCGACGGCTGGTGATCCAGTGTTACCTGGCGGAGGGCCGCGTCCAGGATGCCTACACCGCGGTGGTGCGGTTCGAGCAGGACTACCCGGCCGCCACTGCCGGCTGGGCCGAGCTGGCGGCACGGGTCATGCTGCGCGCCGGCCACCCCCGCCAGGCCCTGAAACGGCTCCAGGGGGTCACCGGCCCCCTGGCGGTGGCCCTGCGGCTGCGGGCGGGGCTGGCGGCCGGGCGTATTCCCCCGGAGGCGGCGGCGCAGCAGGCACGCAAGGCCCTGGCGCAGGCGGATCTGCCGGTGGCCGCCCGGGCCCTGTACTGGCGCGTGCTGCTCACCGTGGCCGGCAGGGCCGATCGGCCGCTGGCGCGGCTGGAGGCCCTGGAGCAGCTGGCGGTCATCGCCGATCTGCAGGACCCCGGGGTCTCCTCGGACCAGCTGTGGCAGGCCTATCTGGCGGCGGGGCGGCGGCTGGGCAATGCCCGCCAGCTGCTGCTGGGACAGGACGAGGCCTGGTACTTCGCGGCCACCGAACAGATGCAGGCGGCACCGCGCCGGGCCCGCGCCATGCTGGCCGTGCTGGCGGAGCGGGGCCAGACGGCGCTCCACCGTCGGCTGGCCCACGACCAGCTGGCGCGCCTGTGCCTGGCCTTCGATCCCACCGGGACCCTGCTGCAGGCGCTCTACCTGCACAACCGGCGGTTCCCCCGCATCGACACCATTCCGACCCCGGTCCGCTACCGGCTGGTCGATCTGGCCCTGGCACGAAACGACCTGGGCCTGGCATCGGATCTCATGGCCGGGCTGGAACGGCCACCGGCGGGGACCGATCCCTATCCCTGGCAGTTGCGCCGGGCACGGGTGCTGATCCTGGCCGGCCAGGGCGATGCGGGCGTGGCCATCCTGCGCCGGATGCTGGCCGAGCACCAGGGGCCCTGGGACGGTGGGGCACTGGATCGTTTCATCCAGGTGCTGTTCGACCTGCAGAAGCTCGATCGGCACCGTGCCGCCATCGAATTGTTCCACCAGCTCCTGCGCCAGCAGGTGCCGGCCCGGCAGCACCGCGAACTGCTGTTCTGGATCGCCCAGTCCCAGGAGGCCCTCGAACACTGGCGCGATGCTGCGCGGTACTACCTCTGGTCGGCGGTGGCCAAGGATCCCTTCTCCATGGATCCCTGGGCCCAGACCGCGCGTTACCAGGCAGCGCGCAGCCTGGTGCGGGCCGGGCTCTATGCCGATGCCGAGCATCTCTACCGTCTCCTGCTCCGGGTGACCAAGGATCCGGCCCGGCGCCGGGTGCTGGAGCACGACCTGCGCGGGGCCGAGCGGGCCCGTTACCGGGAACGGGCCGGTGGTTCCTGAGCCCTGCTGGCTGCCGGCGCCCTGGGGCGGACTGCAGCTGTGGTTCGATCACCAGGGGCGCCTGGCGCGCATCGTGCTGAGGACCTCGGACCGGCGCTGCGGTGCCCCCCCACCCACGGCCGTGGCGCTACCCTTCCAACGCTATTTCGAGCAGGGGTGCTGGTCGTTCGAACTACCGCTGGCACCCCCGGCCACCCCCTTCCAGGGCCGGTTGCGGCGCTGCCTGCGGGCCATCCCGTCCGGCCAGACCCGGACCTATGGGGTCCTGGCCGCGATCCTGGCCTCGTCACCGCGGGCCGTGGGCCAGGGCTGCCGGGCCAACCCCCTGCCCCTGGTGGTGCCCTGTCACCGCGTGGTGGCCGCCCGGGCCACGGGGGGCTATGCCGGCCACCGGCGCGGGCGGCTGGCCGCCATCAAGCGCTGGCTGCTGCGGCACGAGGGGGTGGACTTGACATGAGCCCTGGCCGGCCACATTTTTGGGCGGCGTCGGTATCTGCTGCGAGGAGAACCACCGGATGACCACCGATACCCACAAGGAGACGCTGGCGTTCCAGGCGGAGGTCCGTGAGCTGCTCCGGCTGATGGTGCATTCGCTCTATTCCCACAAGGAGATCTTCCTGCGCGAGCTGATCTCCAATGCCGCGGACGCCTGCGACAAGCTGCGCTTCGAGGCGCTCACCGACGACGCCCTGTTCGAGGGCGACACCGACCTGGCGGTCCGGCTGGACGTCGATGCCGAGGGGCGGACCCTCACCCTGACCGACAACGGCATCGGCATGAGCCGCAGCGAGGTGATGGAGAATCTCGGCACCATCGCCCACTCCGGGACGCGCCGTTTTCTGGAATCCCTCACCGGCGACGCCAAGGCGGATGCCAGCCTGATCGGCCAGTTCGGGGTCGGCTTCTATTCCGCCTTCATGGTGGCCGACCGGGTGACGGTGGAGACCCGGCGCGCGGGGCTGGGGCCCGAGCACGGGGTGCGCTGGGAATCGCGCGGGGAGGGCGAATACAGCCTGGAGACCATCGAGCGTCCGGAGCGCGGCACCCGCATCACCCTGCACCTGCGGGAGGGCGAGGAGGAATTCCTCGATCCACTGCGGCTGCGCACCATCGTGCATCGCTATTCCGACCACATCCCGCTGCCGGTGCGCATGAAGTCCGGGGACGGCGCGGACACGGACGGATACGAGACCGTGAACAAGGCCTCGGCCCTCTGGACCCGCCCGCGGCAGGAGATATCGGACGACGAATACAAGGCCTTCTACCAGCATCTCTCCCACGACTTCGAGGCACCGCTGGCCTGGCTGCACAACCGGGTGGAGGGCAGCCAGGTCTATACCACCCTGTTCTACATCCCGCGCCACCCGCCCTTCGATCTCTGGGACCGCGAACGGCGGCGGGGGGTCAAGCTCCATGTGCGGCGGGTGTTCGTCATGGACGATGCCGAGCAGCTGTTGCCCGCCTACCTGCGTTTCGTCCAGGGCGTGGTGGATTCGGACGATCTGCCGCTCAACATCTCGCGCGAGATCCTGCAGCACAACCGGCTCATCGACAGCATTCGCACCGCCTCGGTGAAGCGCCTGCTGGGGTTGCTGGAGGACATGGCACGTGACCGGCCCGAGGACTATGCCCTGTTCTGGGACGCCTTCGGCCAGGTGCTCAAGGAGGGGGTGGTGGAGGACCCCGGCAACCGGGAACGCATCGCCGGGCTGCTGCGCTTCGCCTCCACCAAGGGCGATGGCGAGCGCCAGCGGGTGTCGCTGGCCGACTACCTGGGGCGCATGCAGGAAGGCCAGAAATCCATCTACTACCTGACCGCCGAGAATGCAGTGACGGCGGCCCACAGCCCCCACCTGGAGCGGTTCCGGGAGCGGGGCCTGGAGGTACTGCTGCTCACCGACCGGGTGGACGAATGGCTGGTGGCCCATCTGACGGAATTCGACGGCCGGCCCCTGGTGTCGGTGAACAAGGGTGAACTCGACCTGGACGAACTCGCCACGCCGGAGGAAGCCGAACGGGAGCGGGCGGCCGGGGAGGCGGCGGCCGGCCTGCTGGAACGGATCCGCCAGGTGCTCGGTGACCGGGTGCGGGACGTGCGTGCCAGCCACCGGCTGACCCGCTCGCCGAGCTGCGTGGTGCTGGAGCAGGGTGACATGGGCATGCACATGCAGCGCATCCTGCGCCAGGCCGGCCACAGCGTGCCGGAATCCCGCCCCATCCTGGAGATCAACCCCACCCATCCCCTGGTGCAGGGACTCGAGCGGATCGGCGACGAGGCCCACTTCCAGGACTGGGCCGAGCTGCTGCTGGAGCAGGCGCTGCTGGTCGAGGGCGGCGAGCTGGGTGACGCACCGGCCTTCGTCGAACGCATGAACCGGCTGCTGCAGGCGGCCGCCGGCGCCGATTGAGGATGGCCGCTTGAAGCACCATGGGAACAGGCCGCCGGCCGGTTCCGGCGAGGAGACGGCGCTGCGTCTCGACAAGTGGCTGTGGGCGGCGCGCTTCTTCAAGACCCGCGGCCTGGCAGCCGAGGCGATCCAGGGGGGCAGGGTTCATCTCAACGGCAAGCGGGTGAAACCGGCCCGCAGCGTTCGCATCGGTGACCGGCTGGAGATCCACAAGGGCGAGGTCCGCTTCGAACTGGAGGTGGCCGCCCTGAGCCGGCAGCGGCGACCGGCACCGGAGGCCCGCCGTTTGTATGCCGAAACCGAGGCCAGCCTGGCCCAGCGGCAGGCGCTGCTGGCCCGGCGCCAGGCCGAAGGCGGGCGCCGGCTCGGCCACCCGGGGCGGCCCGACCGGCGCCAGCGCCGGCAGGCACGCCGCCTGCGCGGGCGGGAGTAGGCCCGTGCCGGTGCCCGAGACCCCACGGCTGACGGTGGACGTCATCATTCGCCTGTGCGACCGGCCCGGTCTCCCCATCCTGCTGATCGAGCGGCGTTACCCACCCTTGGGCTGGGCGCTCCCCGGCGGTTTCGTCGACCGGGGTGAACGGGTGGAAGAGGCGGCCGTGCGCGAGGCCCGGGAGGAGACCTCCCTGGACGTGCGACTGGATTGCCTGTTGGGCTGTTACTCGGATCCGGCGCGGGATCCACGGGGTCACACCGCCAGCCTGGTCTACCTGGCCTCCGCCACCGGTGAGCCGCGGGCCGCCGACGATGCCCGCGCCCTGCGCTTGCTGGGTCCCTTCGGCGACTGGCCCCAGCTCGCCTTCGATCACGGCCTGATCCTCGCCGACTATCGCCGCTTCCTGGAGACGGGTCGGCTCGCCCCGCTGCGGTTCTGATTCGCCGGCCCCGCTGCCGCGGCTGCCGCGCCATATCCACGCGTTCCCTGACGTTGTCTTGATTCATGTCAAGGTAATGCGGTGGACCGGCGCCGATGATGGCGGCCGGGTCGGCAACTGGATGGCGCCCCGGCATCCGACCGGGGCAGGGACAGGATGAAATCGCTTCTCAAACCCCCTTTTTCCTATGGTTTCCTGTTCCTCTCCTTCGTGGCCGGCATTCTCTTCTGGGGGGCGTTCAACACCGCCCTGGAGGCGAGCAATACCGAGCGGTTCTGCATTTCCTGTCACGAGATGAGGAACAACGTCTACCAGGAGTACCGCACGACGGTCCATGCCCGCAACCGGAGTGGGGTGCGGGCGACCTGCCCCGACTGCCACGTGCCACGGGACTGGGTGCACAAGGTGGCCCGCAAGATCGCGGCCAGCAACGAGTTGTTCCATCATTTCGCAGGGTCGGTGGCCACACGGGAGAAGTTTCGTGCCAAGCGCTACGAGCTGGCCCGGATCGTCTGGCGCCAGATGAAGTCGACGGACTCCAGGGAATGCAGGAACTGCCATCAATTCAGCGCCATGGATCTACGGAAGCAGCGCCCTGCGGCGGCGCGCAAGCACCGGGAGGGGCAGCGCCGTGGCCAGACCTGCATCGATTGCCACAAGGGCATCGCCCACCAGCTACCGGAGGCCTTCCTCGACCAGGAGCACGACCGTTTCCAGCGGGAGAAGGTGGATTGCCACGACTGCCACGCGGAGATGGCGCACGCGGCACCGGGTGACGACTGGAGCGACTGATACCCGGTGGCTTGGGCGTGCGAGCTGATATATGTCATGAAATTGACCGGGATCAAGGTTTGTAGTGGGTCGCCGTGCACAATGGGCGTGGCGGCAGGTAATCAGAAGCGGAGGAAGTCTCACATGCGAACACCGAGCACACTCGCAGTGGCGGCCGCTGTGGTCGCCCTGGCCTGCGGGCCGCTGCAAGGGGCACTGGCAGCGGATCAAAAGACCATCGCCAAGGGACGGAGGCTGTTCAACCAGAATTGCAAGGTCTGTCACCAGGCCGACGCCATCGGCAAACCTGGCTTTGCCCCGTCCCTGGCCAATCCCGAACTCCAGTCCATGGCGTCGGACAAGTTTCTCATGAGCACCATCCGTGACGGGCGGGTGGGGACGGCCATGCCGCCGTTCGCCCACCTCGGCCGGCGCAACATCAAGGCCATCGTGGCCTACCTACGTTCCCTGGTGAAGGTGCCCAACCGGTCGGCGGAGATCGATGCCGAACCGCCTACCAAGGGCGATCCCGACCGGGGCCGCATCCTGTTCCAGCGCATCTGTGAGACCTGTCATGGCCCCAAGGGCGACGGTTACGAGGCCGGTGGCAGCGGGACGGCCATCGGCAAGCGCGGTTTCCTGAGCAAGGCCAGCGATGGCTTCATCCGGGAGACCATCAAGCATGGCCGTTCCAATACACGCATGCGCCCGTTCGGTGGGCCCGACGGTTTGGCCAACCTGAACGACAGCGAAATCGACGACATCATTGCTTACATGCGGACCCTGGACAACCAGTGACCGCGGGATCGGAGGGATCGGGATGAAACGTATCAAGGTATCTCGAAGGAATTTTCTCAAGGGCAGCGCCTTCATCGCCGGCTCGGCCGCCGGTGCCAGCCTGTTCGTCGCGGAGAACCCGGAGCTGGAGGCGGCACCCGCTGAACCCGAGGGGTCGGCGACCCGCAAGTCGGTGCAGGCCGCCTGCCCCTATTGTGGCGTGGGTTGTGGCACCCTGATCCAGGTGGAGAACGGCAAGATCGTCTCCATGCGTCCGGACAAGGACCATCCGACCAACTACGGCCTGCAATGCATCAAGGGCCTCACCGCCGCCGAGCCCATCTACGTGGACCGGCTGGAGGGTGACAGCTACGTGCGCAAGGACGTATGGGAGGAGTGGAACAAGCCTGGCCACGGCAACCTGGAATACACCAGCAAGACCAAGGGTTCGTTCGACGAGAAGCACTTCGTTCGGGTTCCGTACGAAAAGGCCTCGGAGATGGTGGCCCACAAGATCGCCCATTTCGCCAAGAAGTATGGCGGCAACTCCATTGGCCTCTATGGCTCCGGCCAGCTGACGGTGGAGGGGCAGTACCTGGAGAACATGTTCATGAAGGGGGTACTGGGCTCCAACACCATCGAGGCCAACGCCCGCATGTGTATGACCTCCGCCGTGACCGGCTATTTCAAGACCCTGGGTTCCGATACGCCGCCGCTCGCCTACGAGGACATCGAGCTGTGCGACATGATCATGCACTTCGGCCACAACGCCCGTGAGTCCCATCCCATCATCTTCTGGCGCGCGGCCGACCACAAGAAGAAGGCCAATATCCCGACCGTGGTGGTGGATCCGCGCTACACGGGGACCAGCAAGGGCTATGCCGAGATCAATCCCGACAATCACGTGCACGTGCCGCTGCTGAACGGTGACATCAGCTTCCTCAATGCCATCGCCCATGTGCTGCTCAAGGAGCATCCGGACGTCATCGACTGGGATTTCCTGAAGAAGCATGCGGTGGGTTGGAAGGCATACGTCAAGGGGGTCAAGGAACGCTACAGCCCGGAACAGGTGCAGGACCGCATGGGCAGCCCCGAAGTGACACCGGAATTGATCCGCAAGGTGGCAGGCATGTTCGCCGACGCCACCCGCAAGCGCCTCGCTCGCAGTAAGGGCAAACAGACCGGACAGAAGACCGGTGTGCCGGGCGGTGGCGGTTATGGTGGTGTCATCATCATGTGGGGCATCGGTTACAACCAGCACATCCATGGCCAGTACAACACCATCTCCATCGTGAACCTGCTCGCCCTGACTGGGAATCTGGCCAAGCCCGGCTGCGGTCCCTTCTCCATGACCGGGCAGCCCAATGCCATGGGCGAGCGATTCACCGGGGGGCTGACCGGGCGGCTGCCGTTCAACGAGCCCCTGTCCAACGTCAAGCACCGCAAGTGGATCGCCAAGAACTGGCGGGTGCCGGAGAAGAATCTCATCAATGCCGCCAACTCGCACAATCCGGGCATGGCCGTGGGTATGATGGAACGGGCGCAGAAGGGGGATGTCAAGGCGATGTTCTTCGTCTACGCCACCCACATCGACCTGCCCGACTCCTACAACCTGGTGCGGCCGGCGCTGATGAAGACCTTCAACGTCGTGCAGGAGATCTATCGCCACGCGCCGAACATTCTATACGCCGACGTGGTGTTCCCCGCCGCCACCTGGGGCGAGGTACAGGGGGTCTACATCAATTCCGAGCGCCGGATCTATGTCATCGACAAGGCCGCCGAGCCGCCCAAGGGCTGCCGTTCCGACATGACCCTGGTGCTGGACAAGATCCGCGAGATCGGTGGCCTGCTCGGACTGGACACCAAGAAGCTGGTGCCCTACAAGAAGGACGCCAACGGCGAGTATGACGCCGAGGAGATCTTCCGCGACCTCATCCGCGCCAGTGCCGGTTCGGACACCGACCTCACCGGTATTCTGGAGGTAGAGAAGCTCGATGGCCTGAGCCCTTACGAGCAGATCCGCCGTCTGCGCGGTATCCAGTGGCCGGCACCCACCTATGCCATCGCCAAGGCGGGGGGTGCCAAGCGGCGCTACATGTTGCAGGAGGGTGATTGGCCGAACCGGCCTTACGGTTACTTCCGCACCAAGGACGGCAAGGTCCACTTCAAGCTGTGCGAGCAGGACTACAGCGACCGCAAGGCCATCACCAAGAAGCTGATGGAGTTCGGCCAGCGCAAGGGCCTGTACACCATCGACCACATCGACCTCATCAAGCTGGCGCGGGACAAGGGCCTGACCCCGGACCTGCCAGACGAGGAGTACCGTAACCGGCACTGGAAGGACATTCCCGACGGCAAGTTCCCCTATTGGATGGGGCTGGGGGTGGTCTACGAGCACTTCCACACCGCCAAGACTCTGCGTGGGGTCACCACGCGGCGGCTGGTACCGGAGATGTACGTGGAGATGCACCCGGAGGACGCCAAGGTGCTGGGCATCAAGGACGGCGACAAGGTGCGGATCATCACCCGCCGCGGTTCGCTCGAGGCCTATGCCCAGGTGGGGACCAACAGTATCGTCAAGCCGGCGCGTAACAGCGTGCCGCGGGGATACTTCTTCGGTCCCTGGAACCTGTCCGTGGCCGACAGCGCGGATCCGCGCAAGAACAAGTGGCTGGCCAACGGCATCACCAGCCGCGTGTGGGATCCGGTCTCCGGCCAGGTGGACTTCAAGAAACTGGCCTGCCGGATCGAGAAGATCTGATTCGGTGTTGACGGGAAGGAAAGGATCCTTGTCGGACTGGGTAGGATGACGGCTATGAGACGCAGGGATTTTCTGAAGTCGAGTGCGGTACTGCCCATGACATTGGTCGTTCGGGGGTCCGATCTCTTCCCAGGAGATATGAGGTCTGGCCCGGTGGTGCGCTGGTTGCGCCCACCGGGCTCTCTGGCCGAGGATGGATTCCTCTCGCGCTGCATCCGGTGCGGCCAGTGTGGCGAGGCCTGTCCCAACCGCTGCATCCAGTTCTTCGGGGTAGGAAACGGGCTGGTCCATTTCGGTACCCCTTATATCCGCCCACGGGACAAGGCCTGCATCCTGTGCATGCGCTGCGGCGAGATCTGCCCCACCCAGGCCATTCAACCCATCCCACGTAAGGCGAAGGCTATCCTGGCAAAGGTGAGGATGGGGAAGGCAGTGGTGGACAAGCACCTGTGCCTGTCCTACCGCGGCGAAACCTGTGGAGTCTGCTACCGGGCCTGCCCGCTCCAGGACGTGGCACTGAAGGTGCAGCGCCTGGAACAGCCGGTGGTGACCGAGGCCTGTGTCGGCTGCGGCCTCTGTGAACGGGCCTGTATCCAGATGCCGCAGGCCATTCGTATCATTCCCCACCACGCTGCCTGAGGCTCGTACATGGTTGCACCAGGTTCAGAAGACCGGCCGCGCCAGGGACGCCGGCCCTTTCGTGCCCAGCTGAACAAGCTGCGCTGGCTGGTGCTGTCGCTGGTGTTCCTGATGCTGCTGGCACTGCCCTTCCTGGCCGTGTACCAGTCCTACGTGGCGGCGCATGCCTACGACCTGATGAGCCCGTCGGAACAGCATTTCTACGATTTCATGGCCTGGCTCACGGGCCCCATCACCGACAACCCGGAGCAGGACTTCAACCTGGTCAAGGGCACCACCTGGTCCGGGACCCTGTTCGGTCTCCGGCTGAGCGACCCTCTGGCGGTGCTGAGCCAGATCGCGGCGGAACACCGGGTATTCACGGCCTTCCTGCTGACAGGGCTGATTCCGCTGGTGGCGACCCTGCTTCTTGGCCGGATCTACTGCGGCTGGATCTGTCCGGCCACCTTTCTCTACGAGCTGAACGACAATTTCGCCGTGGTCCTGCGGCGGCTGGGCATCCGCCTGCCGCACCGGCGTCTGGATACCCGTTTCAAGTACCTGGTGCTGCTGGTGGGGCTCGTCCTGTCGGCGGCGACTGGTGCGGTGGTGACTGCCGCCATCTATCCCCCCGCCATCATCGGGCGCGAGATCTACTATGCCGTGGCCGCGGGCGGCTTCGGCAGTGGCGCCGCCTTCTTCCTGGTGACCCTTCTGTTCGATCTGCTGGTGGCCAGGCGCGGGTTCTGCCGCTATCTCTGTCCCGGCGGTGCCCTGTATTCCCTTCTGGGCCGCTATCGCCTGGTTCGAATCCAGCGGGTGGTGGGGGATTGCAACGACTGCGCCAAGTGCAACGCCGTGTGCGAATTCGGGCTGGATCCCATGCGTGACGGGTTCGGCCAGGAATGCAACAACTGTAGCGCCTGTATCGCCGTCTGTCCCACGGATGCCCTGGTATTCCGGCTGACGCCCCGTGACCAGGCACCCCAGGGACCGGGTCACCTGGGGCGGGAGTACAAGCGCAGCCAGGCCCTGCAGTCGGGGGAGGCCGGCGAGGGTGGTCGCACGGAGGCAGCCTGATGCGCAGACGGACCTTTCTCGAACGGCTGATGCAGGGTGCGGTCCTGGCGGGCGCGGCCGCCGTGCCAGTGGGGTTCAACTACCTCATGGCGCCGACGGCCAAGGCGGATCCCACCCGCCACCTGCGGCCACCGGGGGCGCCCCATGACGATCGGGCGTTCAATGCCGCCTGTATCGGCTGCGGACTCTGTGGCGAGGTCTGTCCGCCCCGCTGCATCCGTTTCTATCGGCACCAGGGTGGACACAAGGTCAATACGCCCTACATCGATCCGGAACAGAAGGCCTGTATTCTCTGCGGTCTGTGCATGGAGGTCTGCCCCACCGATGCCCTGGTGAAGACCCCCAGGGACGAGATCCGGATGGGTATCGCCCAGATCGACCGGGCAGCCTGTTATCCCTGGGTGGACAAGGGGGTCTGCGGGGCCTGTGCGGTGGTCTGCCCCCTGGGTGAGAAGGCCATCGGGTTCGCGTTCGCGAACATGTACCGGCCCGTGGTAAAAAAGGGTTGTGTGGGCTGTGGTCAGTGCGTCGAGGTCTGTCCCCATCCGGACAAGCCGATCCGGATCGTGGACGTGGCGCTGGGTACGGTGGTACCGCAGCCGGCCGTGCCCGGTGGGGGTGCCCCGCCGCCCGCTCCGGCGGCTGGTGGCGGGCTGTTGCCCTACTGAAATAGAGTGCCCGCCGAGAGAGGAGGCCGCGATGATGCGTGCACGATGGTTGTTCGTCCTGCTCTGGATCCTGCTGGGGCCGGTCTGCATCGGGCCCGCCTGGGCACACCACGTCATCGGTCGGCCGTCCTATTCCCTCAACGAGGATTCCAACACGCCCCCCAGCATGGAGGTGGAGACGCAGGTGGGTGACTACTATGTCACCTACATGGTGTTTCCGGCCTTCCCCCGGCCGGGGGCGCCGGGCCGGGTCAACTTCTATGCCACGCGCATCAGGGATGGCAAGCCCTTCCAGGGCAAGGTCACCTTCTGGGTGCGGGATGCCGGCTGGCTGCACTGGCACCGCCGGCCACCGGAGAAGCTGGGGGTACAGACGCCCGAGGACGGCGTCTATCGCCAGTTGTTCCAGTTCAGCGAGAAGGGTGACTACCTGTTGCGGGCGGAATTCGAGGCGGATGGGCAACCCTACCAGATCGATTTCCCCCTGCGCATCGGCAATCCCGCCCCGGTGGGGCCCATCGGTATCGCCGTGGGTGCGGTGATGCTGATCCTGGTGTCCGTCAGTGTCATTCAGCGGCGCCGGCTGGTACGGCTCAAGGCCCAGCGCCAGCGGCTGGAATCCGGTACCTGAGGAGAAACGCGCGATGGCGATGCAGATGGCAATGCAGTCGGGGCAGGCCATGGCCGGCATGGGCATGGCCAAGGGTGGCATGCTGATGACCATGTATCCCGGGTTGCCCCTGTTGTGGTCGGGCACGGCGCTGGCGGCCATGGCCCTGGTGACCCTGCTGGCGCTGCGCACCGGGGCGGGCACCCTCGGCGGCCGCTGGTGGGTGCTGTCCCGGCTGCCGGCGGTGGGGCCGCTGCTGCGCTGGCTGGCGACGCGGCCGGCGGTCCTGGTGGGGCTGCGGCTGGTGGCCGTGGCCCTGTTCCTGCTGGTGATCGCCACCGGCCTGTTCGGCAACCAGATCCCTCAGCGTAATCTCGCCACCATGCTCACCTGGACCTTCTGGTGGACCGGCGTGATCATTTCCGTGCTGGTGGTGGGCTCGGCCTGGTGCGCCATCTGTCCCTGGGACGCCCTGGCCAACCTGCTGGTGCGCCAGCGCATCTGGGGCCGGGCCCACATGCCGCTCAGCCTGGAACTGCGGGTGCCGCGCTGGCTGCGCAACACCTGGCCGGCGCTGGCCATGTTCGTGGGGCTCACCTGGCTGGAGCTGGGGTTCGGGATCACCACCAGCCCCTATGGGACGGCGGTGCTGGCGCTGATCATGGTGGTGCTGGCCACCCTGTCCATGGCCTTGTTCGAGCGCAAGGCGTTCTGCCACTACTTCTGCGCCGTGGGCCGTACCCTGGGGGCCTACAGCACGGTGGCGCCGGTGGCGGTACGGCCGGTGGACACCGACGTGTGCGCCCGGTGCAAGACCCTGGAATGCTATCACGGTACCGGCGAGGTGGAACCCTGTCCCACCCACCTGGTGATGGGGCGCCTGCGCGAGAACACCTTCTGCATCAGCTGTGGCGCCTGCGCCATCGCCTGTCCCAAGCAGAACGTGGCCTGGCGGGCCCGGCCCCTGGGTAGCGAGCTGGCGCTGGATGTGCGGCCGCGCTGGGATCATGCCTGGTTCATCCTCGGCCTGGTGGCGCTGACCAGTTTTCACGGCTTCACCATGATGCCGTTCTGGGAATCCTGGATGAGCCGGCTGGCTCAGTGGCTGGGTGATTCGGGTCAACTGCTGTGGAGCTTTTCGATCGGCATGACCGGGGCCCTGCTGCTGCCCATCGGCCTGTTCGCCCTCGCTATCTGGGTCACCCGCCGGCTGCTGGGCAACCGGCTGTCCTTCCGCCGCCTGTTCGCCATCTTCGCCCTGCCGACCCTGCCGCTGGCCTTTTCCTATCACCTGGCTCACAACCTGACCCACCTGGTGCGGGAGAGTGCTGGCTTCGGTTCGGTGCTGGCCAATCCATTCGGTGTCGGCGCCAAGCCGCTGAGCATGGCGGAGCGTATGGCGGACCTGTGGATGCCCATGGACCTGCTGTTCACCTTGCAGACGGCGCTGATCGTTCTCGGGTTCTGGCTCGCCATGCGGGTGCTGCGCCAGCGGGCTTCGCGCCTGCCGCCCAAGGGCACCGCCATGACCCTGGTCCAGCGCCTGCCGGTCACCCTGTACCTGCTGGTGATGGCTGGGTTCAACCTCTGGCTGCTGATGCAGCCCATGATCATGCGGATGTGAGCGGTCGATGGACCGGCGTGCCTTCTTTCGTCTCGGCTCCCGCAAGGTGGCGCGGGTGGCGGTGGAACAGCTGGACCGCAAGGCCCGGCAGCGGGCGGCCCGCTGGATCCGGCCCCCCTATGCCCTGGACGAACTCGAGTTCCTGCTCGCCTGCACCCGTTGCGGGGACTGTATCGAGGCCTGCCCCGAGGGCATCCTGTTCCGGCTGCCGGCGCGGCTCGGGGCCGAGGTGGCCGGGACGCCGGCTTTGAACCTGGTGAGCGGGGTCTGCCGCCTGTGCCAGGACTGGCCCTGCGTGGCGGCCTGCCGCCCCGGGGCGCTGCGGCGTGACGAGGTGGCGCCGGGGAGAAAGGATGCCCCCCCGCGACCGCCACAGCTGTCGCGGGTGGTGATCGACACCCGCCGTTGCCTGCCCTACAGTGGCCCGGAGTGCGGAGCCTGTGCCCATGCCTGCCCGGTCGAGGGCGCCCTGGGCTGGGAGGGGCCGCGGCCGGTGATCGATGCCGGCCGCTGCGTGGGGTGCGCCGCCTGCCGCGCCGCCTGTGTCGTGGAACCGGCGGCGATCGAGGTCCGGTCGCTGTACCGGGAGGGGACGGACGCGTTGCCGGTCTGAGCCGGCGGTCCGCGCTTCAGGCATGGGCGCAGAGGGGGATGGCGACGCTGCGCAACACCATGGCCTGGATCATTTCCATCAGCCCGCAATCCTGGCGGTCGCTCCGCATGTCGGCGGCCTCGGTACCCACCGGGAACCGGCAGCGCAGCAGGATGGGGGTGTGCGGGCACTGGTTGAGCAGCCGGTCGAAGGCCGGCAGCAGGGCGTCGCGGGGAAAGGCCGGGTTGAGCGCCACCAGGTCGTAGGGATCCTCGGTTGCCGCCCGGGCCAGTTCCCCTGGATCGGCGACCTGGGTCAGGTGGACCCCCTTGCGCAGGGCGGCACCGACCAGGCCGGCGCAGAAGGGATCCGCCTCCAGGTGCAGGATGCGGGGCTGGTAACCACGGGCGCGCAGGCAACTGGTCTTGATGGAAAAGATCATCCGGGCCTGGGCAGCGGCCTTGCGTACCCATTCGGGTTCGCCATCGTTCGACCGTCCCTCGGACAGGTGAAAGCCGCTGTCCGGGTGGGCGCGGGTATGGATGCGGTCGAATTCGGTGATCAGCGTGGGCAGGCGGATGCCCAGGATCCGCAGCTCGCGGCAGAAGGACAGGCTGTCCTGGTCCGGCAGGATCAGGTTCATCAGCAGCAGATCGAAGGACTGGCGTTCCAGCCGGCCCAACGCCTCCGCCGTGGTCGTCGCATGTTCCACCCAGAATCCCGCATGGACCAGCCTCAGGGTCAGCTCGGCCGCGGTTTCGGGGTCGTTTTCGCAGATCAACAGTCTGGGACAATAACCCATTGAATCACCTTGTGTTGTCATCCTGAGCCCGGTGGAGCGCCCGGGTGGCGAACGGCTGGCCGGCCAGCCCGGGATTCGTGCCGCCTTGACGACGGTGCCCGCCCCGAGGCTATCGACCGCTCCCCCTGGAACATTGAGCGGCGGGGCGAATCCGGGTGGAATGCCGGGGTTTGTGCGTGCCCCGCGCCATGCAAAGCGCCCGGGAAATGCGTAACATGTAGCGCCGTCCGCCGGGGCGGAGCAGAGCAACAGGGAGTGGAGGCAACATGCGGCCGGCACAGTTGATGACGGTACTGGATCGGGAATTTCTGAGTGTCGCCGAGGGCCACCATACCCCGGTCATGATCTGGGGGCCGCCGGGGGTGGGCAAGTCCCAGATGGTGAGCCAGATCGCGGCCCGCCACGGGGTGCCCGTGATCGATATCCGGCTGTCGCAGATGGAGCCCACGGACCTGCGGGGCATCCCGTTTCGCACCAACGACAAGGTGGACTGGGCCGTTCCCTCCCTGCTGCCGGATGCGGCACGGCACGGGACCAGCGGCATCCTGTTCCTGGACGAGATCACCTCGGCACCACCCAGCGTGTCGGCGGCCGCCTACCAGCTGATACTGGACCGGCGCCTGGGCGACTACCAGGTGCCCCCGGGCTGGGCCATCTTCGCCGCCGGCAACCGCCAGGGCGACCGGGGCGTCACCTATACCATGCCGTCGCCCCTGGCCAACCGCTTTTCTCACTTCGAACTGGAGACCAACCTGGACGATTGGGTGGCCTGGGCCTTCGCCCAGGGTATCGACGAGCGCCTGATCGCCTTCCTCCGCTTCCGTCCCGAACTGCTGTTCGATTTCGATCCGGCGGCCAACCCGGTGGCCTTTCCCTCGCCGCGCAGCTGGGAATTCGCCCACCGCGCCCTGCAGAAGTTCGCCGACCGGCCCCAGCTGCTGGTGGCGACCCTGCAGGCCTGTGTCGGTCCGGCGGCCGGCATCGAGCTGGCCGCCTACGTCGACAACCTGGAGAAGCTGCCGGACATCGATGCCATCCTGCGCGGGGAGTCCAATGCGGTACCGCAGGAGACGGACCTGCAGTACGCGGTCGCCTGCGCCCTGGTGAGCCGGGCGGTGAAGGCTCGCGACGGCGGTGATCCGGCCCCGGTCTACGGCCGTATCCTGGACTATGCCGCCGGCTTCCCCACGCGCGAGATGGGGGTCATGCTGGTGTCCGACATGCACCGGGCAGTGGGCCAGGATCTGTTCAACGTGCCCCAGTTCGCCGACTGGGCGAAGCAGGTGGCCGATGTCATGCTGTACGATTCCTGAGAGCGGCGGCCTGGCTCTGCCCCTGGCGGCCCGGTGACCGACCATGTCCGACGACATCGAGACCAAGCTCAGCGCGGCCCGCACCCGGTTGATCCTGGACCGTCCCTTTCTCGGTGCCCTGGTGCTGCGGTTGCCCATGAAGGCGGCGGATCCCAAGTGGTGTCCCACCACGGCCACCGACGCCCGTGCCTTTTACTACAACCCAGAATATATCGCCGGCCTGTCGCTGTCCCACACCGAGTGCATGCTGGCCCACGAGGCATTGCACTGTGCCCTGTCCCATTTCGCCCGGCGCCAGCATCGTGACAAGCGGCGCTGGGACCTGGCCTGCGACCTGGCCATCAACCCCTTGCTGGTCAACGATGGTTTGCAACTGCCCCCCGGTGCGCTCTACCTGCGTGAATTCGAGGGCATGACGGCCGAGGAGATCTACCCCCAGACCGAGGACATGGAGAACGAGGAGACCCTGGACGAGCATCTCTACGACAGCGAGAGCCAGGACCAGCAG
>JALWSQ010000071.1 GCA_026993645.1 Thiohalobacter sp. | reverse complement strand
GCCCGCCCAGGCCTCCATGTCCGGCCGGTAGACGCCCCGCATGGCAAGACTGTTGAGCCGGGCACGCTCCAGCAACGCCTGCTGGGCCGCCGCGCGGTTCTCCGCCTGCCCGCGCCAGGCCTGCAGCGCCGGCTGCTGCAGCGCCCGGCCGTAGGAGATACTCAGGCGCCAGGGTGCGCCGGTGGTGGCGCCGAGCTGGTTGATGGCATTGAGGTTCCGCGTGGCCTCTTCCGGGCCCTGGCCACCGGACAGGAAATGGATGCCCGGCACGGCCGCGGGCACCGTGCGCCGCAGCACCCGCAGCGTGGCCTCCGCCACCTCCGCCGGATCCGCCTGCCGGCACCCCTTGCCCGGCAACACCATGTTGGGCTTGAGCAGCATCAGCTCCGACACCACCCGGTGCCGGTGCAGGGCGTGGAACACGGCGTGCAGCACGGCCTCGGTCACCTCGGCGCAACGATCGATGTCGTGGTCCCCGTCCATGAGCACCTCCGGCTCGACGATGGGCACGAAGCCCTCCGCCTGGCACACCGCCGCGTAGCGCGCCAGCATCTCGGCGTTGGCCTCGATCCCCAGGGTACTGGGGATACCGGGACCGATGGGATAGACCTCCCGCCACTTGGCGAAACGGGCCCCCTGTTCCCGGTAGGCCCGCAGCCGCTCGCCCAGGCCGTCCAGGCCCTGGGTGATCAGGTCGCCCGGGGATAGTGCCAGCGGAATCTTGCCCTTGTCCACCTTGATCCCCGGCACGATGCGCTGATCCGCGGCGGCCTGTGGCAGGGGAACGCCCTCCTCCGTCTGCTGCCCCAGGGTCTCCTCGAACAGGATGACGCCGCTGATGTATTCCCCCAACCCGGGGGTGGTGAGCAGCAGGCTGCGCCAGGCGCGGCGGCTCTCCGGGGTGGATTCCACCGCGATGGCCTGGAAGCGCTTGGCGATGGTGGGGAGGCTCTCGTCGGCGGCCAGGATGCCGGTTGCCTCCCGTTCGATGTCGTCGATGGTCTGCTGCAGACGGCTGTGGTCGATGTCCGGTTGCATGGCGGGGCCTCCCTGTCGCTATACCTTTAAACTATGGGGCCGGCCAGCGGCCTTTTCCACTCCCAGGCCCGGCACGTGATGTAGTTCGCATTTCTCGCCACCGGATTCAAGCCATCCGGCCATCTTGCGCTATCCTAGATATTGGCATATATTTCCCAACCGTTCCCGGATGTATCCTCCGCGGCCGGGCAAACGCTGGAATACTTTGGAGGCAACAGGCCATGAAAATCACTACCCGTACCCTCACGATCTGTGTCGCCACGGCCCTGCTGAGCGCCTGCGGTGGTGGCGGCGGCAGCAGCAACCTCGCCGGTGTCGGTGGCAGCGGCATCACCTCCGGCGTCATTACCGGATTCGGCAGCGTGTTTGTCGATGGCATCGAATACAACACCGCCAACGCCACCATCACCATGGACGGCCAGCCCGCCACCGAGCAGGACCTCAAGGTGGGCATGAAGGTGCGGCTGCAGGGCAGCACCAACGGCACCACCGGCACCGCGACCTCCATCGACTTCCGGGACGAGGTGGAAGGCATCGTCAAATCCAACAGCAACGGCACCCTGGACGTGATGGGCCTGACGGTGCAGACGGACAACACCACCGAGTTCTCGAGCAAGGTGGCGAGTATCACCAGCATTGCCGGGATCAGCCAGGGCAACATCGTCGAGGTGAGTGGCCCGCGGCTGGATGCGACCACCATCCAGGCCACCCGGATCGAGGTCAAGGCGCAGAGATACACCAGGGGGAACGGGGTGGAGGTGAAGGGTGACATCGCCAACCTGGACACGACGGCCCAGACATTCAAGATCGGTAGCCAGACCGTCGATTACAGCGCCACCAGCCTGCCGGCCGGTGCCGGCAACGGCACCTACGTGCAGGTCAGGAGCACCCAGGGTCTGGTCGGCAGCCACCTGGTCGCCTCCAAGGTCTCGCTGGAGGACGGGGGTGACATGGCCGTGGACGGGACCGAGGGCGAGGATATCAAGCTCAGCGGCCCCGTCGGCAACAACCCCACCTCCAGCCGCTTCACCCTGGACGGCACCACGGTACGGGTGACCTCCAACACGGAGTTCAAGAACGGAAGCGCCTCCAACCTGGTGGCCAAGACGCCGGTCAAGGTGGAAGGCACCCTGGATGCCAATGGCGACCTGGTGGCCACCGAGGTGAAGTTCGGTGAAAAGGCGAAGGCCGAAATGAGAGCACATATTTCCAATGTAGATCCCGCCCAGAACAGGGTGACCCTCATGGGCTTGGCCATGCAGGTCAACAACAACACCATGAAGGTCGATGACAGTAGCTCACCTGATCACTACTTCAATCTGACCAAGATGCACTCCGGCGACTACGTCGAGGTGGCATTCTACAAGAACGGTAGTGGAAACTGGATTGCGACCAAGATCAAGCGCATCAGCGTGATTTCCGGCAACCAGAACCAACCGACCACGCTCGAAGGGACAGTTACCAACATGAGTGGAACCACGCTGACTGTGGGAGGTGTCAATGTCGATGTTTCGAATGTCACCCCCCTGCCATCGAATGTGACAACCAACAAGGATGTGACGATAACATTGGCGAGTAGTAACACGGCCAATAACGGTAGCCCCCTGCTGGCGACTAAGATCAACGTCAACAATTGATACCAGGTAGCAACAGGCGGTAACGTCGACGGCGGGCTCCGGCCCGCCGTTGTCATTCCTGGGTGGTCATCGATGCGCACGGCCAGTGATGCGCACGGCGCTGCGCGCCTTTGCGCATCCTACATACAATCATGCGTATGGCGGGCATCCGTAGGTTGGGCAAAGCGAGCGCAGCGAGCGTGCCCAACACATAAAGAAAGAACCCCGCAAATTGCGGGGTTCTTCCATTTCCTGCCAAGAACAGCCGTGCTTATTCGGGAACCACGTTGGTCGCCTGCAGGCCCTTTGCACCCTGTTCAACGTCGAAGGTCACACTCTGGCCCTCGGCCAGGGTGCGGAACCCGCCGCCCTGGATGGCGGAGAAGTGGACGAACACGTCGTCGCTGCCGTCATCGGGGGCAATGAAGCCATAACCCTTGGAATCGTTGAACCATTTCACTTTACCAGTAGCCATCAAGATATTCCTCGTACATTCTGATCGGACATAGATGTTCGTACACAGAGCATGGGGCAGGTCTTCTTCGGGAAGGGCCAGAACTAGGCGGGCTTTCCTGAGCAACCAGAACCGGGTACTGCATCGAACACCCGAGAGTATAGCCCCTCGGGGCAGCGGGAACCAGCAAAATCTTGCCGCCGGCTGTCCGGCCGGCGCGGCACCGGATGCCGGATCATTCCTCGCAGCTGTAGCCCAAGGCCGACAGGCCTTCCTCCAGGTAGTCGGCCGCCAGCGGCGTGGACAGCAGGTAGTCGGCGGTGTCCACCGTGGCGCGGTCCTGGGCATCGGCCAGGGCGGCATCCCAGTCGTCGGCATCGTAGTTGCCGCGTCCGACCCACATCAGGGCCACCAGCGCCGCCTGCTGATCCGGCTCGAGGTCCTCGATGGTGGTCTTGATCTCCAGGAGGGTGAGATCCTCGTCGGCGCCGGAGGTGTCCGGCGCCTCGGGATCCCAGTCTTCCAGGGTCACCTCGGTCTCGTCATCGGTGACCGGCAGGGCCTCCCGGGTCTGGTATTCGCGTGCCTTGGCAATGATCTGGCAGACGATCTCGGGGTTGAGTTCGAGCATGATGCCTCCTCCGTGATCCGCATGATGGCCCAGGACGCCCGCCGACATATTGACCCGGGTCAATTATTGCCTCCAGGCCCTCATCTCAGGTCGCGACGTCGGCATAGAAGAAGACGAAGCGGCCGTCCTCCAGGTCCACCTTGAGCACGGCCCCATGGTTGAGACCATAGTCCACGTAGCCGGGGATGGCGGAATCCTCGTGGCATTCGCTGGCGTGCTGGGGTGATTCGAAGTCGCGGTCGCGGTCATACCAGGACAGCAGCATGGGGGCCTCCAGCCGCGCCGCCGCCTCGCGTTCGGCCAGCGCCATGGCGACCCGGTAATCCGCCAGCGGCGGCCGAGGGTGCAGTGCCACGACGATCACCCCACTGTAGTCCGGGGCCCGGCGCAGGCCGCAGGCGGCCCCGGCCGCTTGGTCGTTTTCCTCTGTCATCGCCCTCGTCCTCCCCGGGGAGCCGGCCGCGGCCGGCGGGTTCCCGGTCCCGGCATTTTTCCGGATAATGGCCCCATCCGACGCCAGGGACAACCCCCATGAAATTCGACATCGATGGATTCCGGCGCTGGCAGCAGAAGAGCATCACCCTCCTGGGCATGTCCGGGGTGGGCAAGACCCACCTGTCGGCCCTGCTGCGCCGCCACCACTGGTTCCACTACTCCGGCGACTATCGCATCGGCACCCGCTACCTGGACGAGCCCATCCTCGATCTCATCAAGCAACAGGCCATGCAGGTCCCCTTCCTGCGCGAGCTGCTGCGGCGGGACTGGATCTACATCCGCAACAACATCAAGGTGCAGGACCTGGGGCCGGTATTGAGCTTCGTGGGCAAGCCCGGGGACCCCGAGCGCGACGGCGTCCCGCTGGATGAATTCCGCCGCCGCCAGGCGCTCTACCGCCAGGCGGAGATCGCCGCCATGCGCGACGTGCCAGCCTTCATCCGCAAGGCGCGCGAGATCTACGGTTACCAGCATTTCGTCAACGACGTCGGCGGCAGCCTGTGCGAACTGGAGGCGCCGGACGTGATCGAGCTGCTGGCACGGCACACCCTGATCCTGTACATCCAGGTCACCGACCAGGAGGAGGAACAGAAGCTCATCGAGCGCGCGCAGAGCGACCCCAAGCCGCTCTACTTCCGCCCGGCCTTCCTCGACCGGCAGCTGGCGGACTACCTCCAGGAACGGGGCCTGGAATACGCGGCCGAGATGGATCCCGACGATTTCATCCGCTGGATCTTCCCGCGCCTGTTCCGCGCCCGCATCCCGCGCTACGAGGCCATCGCCGGTCCCCACGGCTACAGCGTCACCTCGCGCGAGGTGGCCCAGGTGCGCGACGAGCAGGACTTCCTGCAGCTGGTGGAACAGGCCATCGGGCGCCAGGACGAGGCCGCCTGAGGCAGCGCCATGCCACTCGTCGCCCACAACGACCTGCCCGCCTTCCAGCGCCTGCGCGCCGAGGGCCAGCCGGTGCTGCCGCGGGAGAAGGCCCACCAGCAGGACATCCGCGAACTCCACATCGGCCTGCTGAACATGATGCCGGACAAGGCCCTGGCCGCCACCGAGCGCCAGTTCCTGCGCCTGGTCGGCGAAAGCAACCCCATCGCCCAGTTCTACGTCCACCTCTTCAGCCTGCCGGAGATCCCCCGCGGCGAGGCGGCGCGCCAGCACATCGAGCGCTACTACGAACCCTTCGACCGGCTCCGGTCCGAGGGGCTGGACGCCCTCATCATCACCGGTGCCAACGTGACCGGCCCCGAGCTGTCCACCCAGCCCTTCTGGCAGCCGCTGATCCGGGTCATCGACTGGGCCGGCGGCCACGTCACCTCCACCCTCTGTTCCTGCCTGGCGACCCATGCGGTGCTCGAATTCCGTTACGGACAGAAGCGGCGACCCCAGCAGGAGAAGATCTGGGGCGTCTTCCCCCACCGCGTGGTGGACCCGCGCCATCCCCTGGTCAACGACATCAATACCCGCTTCGACGTGCCCCACTCCCGCTGGAATGCCGTGGAGCGGGACCAGTTCGAGGCAGCCGGGCTGCGGGTGCTGGTGGAAAGCCCGCAGGTGGGGGTCCACCTGGCGACCAGCGGAGACGGTTTTCGGTTCGTCTTCTTCCAGGGCCACCCCGAGTACGACACCATCTCCCTGCTGAAGGAATACAAGCGCGAGGTCATGGCCTTCGCCGCCGGTGACCGGAACGGCTATCCGCCCTACCCGGCCAACTACCTGCGCCCGCGGGAACGGGCCATCCTGGACGAGTACCGCGGCCGGCTGGAAGCCGCCCTGGCCACGGATGCGCCGCGGCCGGCCTTCCCCGAGCCGCTGGTCGTGCCCCGCCTGGACAACAGCTGGCACGACACCGCCGAGGCGGTGGTGGGCAACTGGATGGGACTGGTCTACCAGGTGACCCACCGTGACCGCCGCATCCCCTACATGGAGGGCATCGACCCGGCGGACCCCCTCGGCCTGGGCGCGGACTGAATGGAACTCGTGGACAGCCATTGCCACCTGGACCTGGCCGCGTTCGACGCCGACCGCGACCAGGTACTGGCCCGGTGCCGGGCCCTTGGCGTCCGCGACATCCTGGTGCCCGGCGTGGATGCCGAGGGCTGGCCCCGGCTGCTGGCCCTGTGTACGCAGGAGGCCGGCCTGCACCCGGCCCTGGGGCTGCACCCGGTGTTCCTGGACCGGCACCGGCCGGAGCACCTGGCGGAGCTGGCCCGGCGGCTGGAGCAGGACCGGCCGGCGGCCGTGGGCGAGATCGGCCTGGACCACTTCCTGCGCGGGCTGGACCGGCAACGCCAGCGCGAGTTGTTCGAGGCCCAGCTGCGACTGGCGCGGGATGCCGGCCTGCCGGTGGTCCTGCACGTGCGCAAGGCCCATGACGAGGTGTTGGCCCTGCTGCGCCGGGTGGGCGTCGTGGGTGGCATCGCCCACGCCTTCAACGGCAGCCTGCAGCAGGCGGAAGGCTACCTCGCCCTGGGCTTCCGGCTCGGCTTCGGCGGCACCCTCACCTACGAGGGGACCCGCCACATCCACGAACTGGCGCGCCGGTTGCCACTGGAGGCCATGGTGCTGGAGACCGATGCGCCCGACATGCCGGTGGCCGCCCACCGGGGGGAACGCAACAGCCCCGAATTCCTGCCGGACTGTCTCGCCGCCCTGGCACGCATCCGCGACGAGGCCCCGGAACGAATCGCCGAGGTGACCAGCCGCAATGCCCGCCAAGTGCTCCGCCTCCACTGAGGGCCCGGACCCCCGCTTCGACGGCATCGCCCGGCTCTACGGCCGCCAGGCGCTGGACTGGCTGGCGGACAGTCACCTGTGCGTGGTGGGCCTGGGCGGCGTGGGGTCCTGGGCGGCCGAGGCCCTGGCCCGCAGCGGCGTGGGGCGGCTCACCCTCATCGAGTACGACCGCATCTGCCGCAGCAACATCAACCGCCAGCTCCATGCCCTGGAATCCACCTGCGGGCGCAAGAAGGCGGAGGTCATGGCGGAACGGATCCAGGGCATCCACCCCGGCTGCCACTGCGAGCTGATCGACGACTTCGTCAACCGGGACAACCTGCGCGACTACCTGGCACCCGGGCGCGGCTACGACTATGTCATCGACGCCATCGACAGCATCGCGTTCAAGGCGCTCATGATCCATCAGTGCCGCCGCAACCGGATCCCCATCATCACCACCGGCGGCGCCGGTGGGCGCACCGATCCCACCGCCATCCAGGTGCGCGATCTCAGTCGCACCTGGAACGACCCCCTGGCGGCCAAGGTGCGCGCCCGGCTGCGGGCCGAACATGGCTTCTCCCGCAACCCGCGCCGTTACTTCGGGGTGGAATGCGTGTTCTCCACCCAGCAGCCGGTCTATCCCCGCCCCGACGGCACGGTGGACACCCGCAAGCCCGGCATCCA
>JALWSQ010000070.1 GCA_026993645.1 Thiohalobacter sp. | reverse complement strand
CCGTACCCGGCAAAACCAGGGGAGATCTCGCAACGTGAAACTTAACCGATTGATAAGTCATGTACTCTTTCTGTTGCTGTTGGCACTGGGCAGCGCCCGGGCGGCGCCGGTGGACTTCAGCCTGCCGACCCTGGACGGCGGCAAGCTGTCGCTGTCGCAGTTCCGCGGCAAGTGGGTGGTGATCAATTTCTGGGCCACCTGGTGCCCGCCGTGCCGGGAGGAGATCCCCGATCTGGAGGATTTCTACCGCGCCCACAAGGACAAGGACGCGGTGGTGCTGGGTATCAACTTCGAGGACGTGAAGAAATCCCAGCTCAAGGCCTTCGTGGACGAGTTCTTCATCAGCTACCCCATCCTGCTGGATCCCGACCAGGAGCCGCCCCTGCCCGGCATGGACCTCAGCGGCCTGCCGACCACCTACATCGTTTCGCCCGAGGGCGAGCTGGTGGCGCGCCAGGTGGGCGGTATCACCCGCAAGGTGATCGAGGACTACATCGCGCGCAAGGAGGCCCAGCGCCAGGCGCAGGCCAGGCACGCCAAGCCGGCCAAGTGAGGGCGGGGGGCAGGGATGCACGGGACCCGTTCTTCGCACCTCCATTTCTGGCTGCTGCTGGTGCTCTGGGTGCTGCCGGCGGCCACCCTGTCGGCACGCACCGCCCTGCGTGACCCGGATACCTATTTCTTCAACACCGGCTTCGGGGATTTCCAGCAGGAACTGGCCACCGCCCGCGAGGAGGGCAAGGACGGCATCATGCTGTTCTTCGAGCAGGCCGATTGCCCCTTCTGTCACCGCATGCGCGAGACGGTGCTCAACCGGCCGCGGGTGCAGGACTATTTTCGCCGGCACTTCCGTCTTTTCACCGTGGACATCGATGGTGATATTCTCATCCGCGATTTCCAGGGCCGTGAGATCAGCGAAAAGGATTTCGCCTTCCGGCGCTACCGGGTGCGGGCGACCCCGGTGATCCTGTTCTTCGACCTGCAGGGCAAGCCGGTGGTCCGCTACACGGGGGCCACCTCGGGCGTGGACGAGTTCCTCTGGCTGGGCGAATATGTGGCGCAAAAGCTCTATCGCAAGATGCCCTTCACCCGCTACAAGCGGGCCCGGCGCCACGCCGCGCGCCCGCGTTAGCTGCTGCTTCCGCCTCTCGTTGCCGGGCACGCCCGCTCTGCTCGCCTTGGCCATCCTGGGGGGCATGGTCCTGCTCCGGGCCGGGGTCGCCGCGGCCGCGTTGCCGGATCCACTGGATCTGCACACCGCCCTCGAGCGGGCGGAATGGGCCCATCCCGACCTGGAACGGGCCCGGGCGGAGGTGGCGGCGGCCGCGGCGGAAGCGCAGCGGGTGCGGGCCGGTGAGCGGCTGCGGGCCGATCTCGAGCTGGAGGGCCGCTGGATCGACCCCTCGCCGGTGGCGGTGGACGATTCCCGCAATGATTCCCGCGCCCGCCTGCGCCTGCATCGCCAGCTCTACGACTTCGGCCGCACCCGGGCGCGGGAGGCGGCCGCCGGCGCCGAGCGCCGGGCCGCGCGCAGCGGCCTGGTGGCGGCCCGCATCCAACGCCAGCTGGAGGTGCTGGAACGCTACCTCGACGTGCTCGATGCCGATCTCGCCTACCGGGTGGCGGACGAGGCCCATGCCATCGCCTATATCCGCTACGACCGGACCCGCCACCGGCACCGGCTGAAGCAGGTGTCCGACGTGGCCCTGCTGAAGAGCCAGGCCCGCTACCAGGCGGCCCGTGGCCGGCGCATCGAGGCCGGCGTGCAACAGCGCCTGGCCCGGCACCGGCTGGCCGAGGCCCTGGGCGTGCCGGATGCGCCGCCGGCGAACCTGGACGAGGCCCCGGCGGTGGCGTTGCCCCGGCCCTTTCC
>JALWSQ010000069.1 GCA_026993645.1 Thiohalobacter sp. | reverse complement strand
CGCGGCGCCAGCGGTATTGCAGCAGCTCGACCAGGGCGTCGGCCAGGAAGACATAGTCGTCCAGGCAGGCGTTGAGCCGGGCGCGGCCGTCGCGCCAGGTCGCCAGCAGGCGGCCGTCGCGCCATAGCCGGTCGCGGACGAAGTCCAGGGCGCGGTCGGCGGAGGCGGCCAGCTCCGGGGCCTCCAGGTGGCGGGCGGCGATGGCCATGCCGCGGATCATGAGGCCGTTCCAGGCGGTGAGGACCTTGTCGTCGCGCGCCGGTCGCGGGCGTTGCTCGCGCGCCGCGAACATCCGTTCTTCGATCCCTTCCAGCCGCCGGCGGATGTCCGCCTCGTCGGTGCCGAAGCGCCGGGCGAGGGTGGCGGCGTCCGCGGCCAGGACGAGGTGCCAGCGGTCCTCGAAGTTGGGCCGGCCGTCCAGGCCGAAGCGGGCCCGGGCCAGTTCCGCCTCCGCGCCCAGCAGCCCCTGCACCTGTTCCCGCGTCCACAGGTAGAAGCGCCCCTCGCCGCCCTCGGAGTCCGCGTCCAGGCTGGACCAGTAGCCGCCCTCGGGCGACTGCATCTCCCGCATCACCCAGGCGGCGGTGGCCAGGGCCACGCGCCGGAACAGCGGCCGGCCGCTGGCGGCCCAGGCCTGGGCGTAGAGCGGCAGCAGGGCGGCGTTGTCGTACAGCATCTTCTCGAAGTGGGGGATGGTCCAGGTGTCGTCCACCGAGTAGCGGCAGAAGCCGCCGCCGAGCTGGTCGAACAGGCCGCCGCGGGCCATGCGCTCCAGGCTGAGCAGGACCATGTCCAGCGCCTCGCGGTCGCGCTGCCCCGACCGGTGCCAGTGGCGCAGCAGCCGTTCCAGGGCGGCGGGCTGGGGAAACTTGGGCGCCCGGCCGAAACCGCCGTGCACCGGGTCGAACTGGGCCCCGAGCTGGCGCCGCGCCACGTCCAGCGCCAGGCTGGCGGGCGGCCGGGCCTCGCCGGGGGCGGCCACCGCGGCCAGGGCGGCGGTCATGCGCCGGTTCTGCTGGCGGATCTCGTCCGGGTTGTCGCGGTAGTACGCCGCCACCCGCTCCAGCAGGTCACGGAAGCCCGGCAGGCCGTAGCGCGACCGGGGCGGGAAATAGGTGCCGCCGAAGAAGGGCACCAGGTCGCCGGGGGTGAGGAACAGGGTCAGCGGCCAGCCGCCGGGGCGCTGCAACAGCAGCGAGTGGGCGGCCTGGTAGATGCGATCCAGGTCCGGCCGTTCCTCGCGGTCCACCTTGATGTTGACGAACAGCCGGTTCATGACCTCGGCGGTGGCCGGATCCTCGAAGGATTCGTGGGCCATGACATGGCACCAGTGGCAGGCCGAGTAGCCGATGGAGAGCAGGATGGGCCGGTCCTGTTCCTGCGCCAGGCGCAGGGCCTCGGCGTTCCAGGGATGCCAGTCCACCGGGTTGTGGGCGTGCTGGAGCAGATACGGGCTGGTCTCCCGTGCGAGCTCGTTTGTATACTCTGGGTCTCTGGTCACGTTGAATCGTCCGCCTTTCCTGACCGTGGCGCTCAACTATACCCGGTTCTCCCTGGCCCTGTCGCCGTAAGCCACAGGTGTTGTCGGTGTTTTGCCACCGGCGGGGGAGGGCGAATCCAGACTGAGGACAGACAGCCGGCATGGACCTTTCGGTCGTGGTTCCCGTTTTCAACGAGGAAGAGAACATCCAGCCCCTGGTGGACGAGATCCGTGCCGCCCTGGAGGGGCAGTGCGACTACGAGCTGATCTACGTCGACGACGGCAGCACCGATGCCACCCCGGAGCGGCTGCGGGCGGCCATGGCCGGGCTGCCGCGGCTGCGGGTGCTGCGCCATGCCCGCAGCTGCGGTCAGAGCACGGCCATCCGCACCGGCATCAAGGCGGCGCGCGCGCCCTGGGTCGCCACCCTGGACGGCGATGGCCAGAACGACCCGGCGGACATCCCGCGCCTGCTGGCGCGGGTCCAGGCGCCGGACTGTCCGCCGGACCTGCGCCTGGTGGCGGGCTGGCGCCAGCGGCGCCAGGACAACTGGCTGCGGCGCCTCTCCTCGCGCCTGGCCAACGGGGTGCGCAGCCGCCTGTTGCGCGATGGCACGCCGGACACGGGCTGCGGGTTGAAGATCATCCACCGCGAGACCTTCCTGGACCTGCCCTACTTCGACCACATGCACCGCTTCCTGCCGGCGCTGGTGCAGCGCACCGGGGCGCGGGTGGAATCGGTGGTGGTGCACCACCGCCCGCGCGAGCGCGGCCAGAGCAAGTACGGGGTGGGCAACCGGTTGTGGGTGGGCATCGTCGACCTGTTCGGCGTGCGCTGGCTGCAGCGGCGGGCGCGCGTGCCCGAGGTCGACGAGCTGGAACGGGCCTGAGGACCGGCCGCGCGTGAACGCCCGCACCCTCCTGCGCGGCCTGCTGCTCATGGCCTCGTTCGTGGCCCTGGGCTACCTGCTGGAGTTCTCCCACCTGGGCAGCCTGCTCAGCAAGGGCTGGATCGACAGTGCCGTGCGCGGCCAGGGGCTCCACGGCGAGCTGCTGTTCCTGGGCGTGGGCCTGCTGGCCACGGCGGTGGGGCTGCCGCGCCAGCTGGTCAGTTTCCTCGGCGGCTATGCCTTCGGTTTCAGCGCCGGCCTGGTCCTGGGCCTGGCGGCCTCGGTGCTGGGCTGCCTGGTGGCCTTCCTCTATGCCCGCTGGCTGGGGCGGGCCCTGGTGGCCAGCCGTTTTCCCCACCGGGTGGAGCGGCTGGATGCCTTCATCCGCCGCCATCCCTTCACCATGACCCTGCTGATCCGGCTGTTGCCCTTCGGCAGCAACCTGGCCACCAACCTCATGGCCGGGGTCTCCAGCGTGCGGGCCACGCCCTTCGTCGCCGGCTCGGCCCTGGGTTACGTCCCTCAGACCCTGGTGTTCGCCCTGGTGGGCAGCGGCATCAGCGTGGACCCGGTGCTGCGCATCGGCCTCGGCGTGGTGCTGTTCCTGGTCTCCGGCGCCCTGGGGGCCTGGCTCTACCGCCGCCACCGGCGCGCCGCCCCGGCGGCCGACGACGCCGGGCTGGACATCGTGCTGGGTGACGAGGAGGTGTCCCGCTGAACGCGCGCCGGGCAGGGGAGCGGCTGGGCCTGTTGCTGGGCAGCTGGCTCCTGCTGGTGGCGGTGGCCCTGTGGAGCCGGCCGCTGCTGCCGGTGGACGAGACGCGCTATCTCTCGGTGGCCTGGGAGATGTGGCTGCGCGGCGATTTCCTGGTGCCCTGGCTCAACGGCGCGCCCTACAGCCACAAGCCGCCGCTGCTGTTCTGGCTGATCCAGGCCGGGTGGGCCCTGTTCGGGGTGAACGATCTCTGGCCGCGGCTGGTGAACCCGCTGCTCGCCCTGGGCTGCCTGGGCCTGCTGTGGCGCCTGGGACGCCTGCTGTGGCCGGAGCGGGGGCGGGTGGCGGAACGTGCGGCCTGGCTGCTGTGGGGCGCCTGGGTCTGGCTCGGGTTCGCGACCCTGGTGCAGTTCGACCTGCTGCTGGTGGCGGCCACCCTGCTGGGGATGATCGGGCTGGTGCGGGCGCCGGCGGCGCCGCTGCGTGGCTGGGGGCTGTTCGGGCTGGCCATCGGCCTGGGCGTGCTGGCCAAGGGGCCGGTGATCCTGCTGCACCTGCTGCCGGCGGCCCTGCTCGGGCCCTGGTGGCGGCCGGCGCCGGTGTCGGCGGGGCGCTGGTACGGCGGCCTGCTGGCCGGGGTGCTGCTCGGCGCCGCCATCGGCCTGGCCTGGGCCCTGCCCGCCGGCCTGGCCGGCGGCCCCGCCTACCGCGAGGCCATCTTCTGGGGGCAGACCGCGCACCGGGTGGTGCATTCCTTCGCCCACCGCCAGCCGTTCTGGTGGTACCTGCCGGTGCTGCCGCTGCTGCTGTTGCCCTGGTCCGCCTGGCCGCCGCTGTGGTCGGCGCTGCGCTTGGGGCGGCGCACGGCGCGCGGTGACCGGGGCCTGCGCTTCCTGCTGGCCTGGGGCGTGCCCGTGTTCCTGCTGCTGAGCCTGGTGAGCGGCAAGCAGGCCAAGTACCTGCTGCCGCTGGTGCCGGCCCTGGCCCTGGCCGGGGCACGGCTGCTGGACGGGGTGGCGGCGGCGCGGGGGGCGCGGCCCTGGCCGGTGGCGATCCTGTTCCTGGCCAGCGCCGGCCTGGTGGCGGCGGTGGCCTGGTTCGGGTACCGTCCCGCCATCTGGGCCGGGGCGGTGGAGGGGATCTGGGCCCCGGTGGCGCTGGGGGCCGGAGCCCTGTTGCTGCTGGTGCGGCCGCCCCAGCGCGAGGCCGCCGTGCGGGTGCTGGCCCTGGGCGGGGTGCTGTGGATGGTCTGGCTGCACCTGGCGCTGGTACCGGCGCTGGCGCCGGACTACGACATGCGGCCGCTGGCGCGGCGCATCGCCCGGCTGCAGGCCGCCGGCATTCCCGTGGCCCACGTCGGCAAGTACCATGGCCAGTTCCAGTACCTGGGCCGCCTGCGCCGGCCGCTGCCGGTGCTGCGCCCGGCCGGGGTCCGGGCCTGGGCGCGCCAACACGGCGATGGATTCCTGGTATTGTACCGGGACGATTTCCCCCGGCTGTCCGGCGGTGCCGTCTACGTGCAGGACTACCGCGGCGACAGCGCGGACCTGATGCTGTGGCCGGCGCAGCGCCTGCTGCGGCGGCTGGACCAACCCTCTGCGAGTGGAACGCCATGACCGAAGCGGGCCTGAACGCCACCGTCCCCGACCCGGCTGCCGCCCCGTTGCGGCCGCTGCGGCTGAAGCGGCGCGAGGAACGGCGCCTGCGGGCGGGGCACCTGTGGATCTACAGCAACGAGGTGGACAACGAGGCCACGCCCCTGCGCGCCTTCGCGCCGGGCGAGCCGGTGCGCATCCTGGCGGCTAACGGCAAGCCCCTCGGGACCGGTTACGTCAATCCCCATTCCCTCATCTGCGCCCGCATCCTGAGCCGGCGGCCGGACCGGGTGCCCGGGCGCTCGCTGCTGGTGCACCGGCTCAAGGTGGCCCTGGCCCTGCGCGAACGGCTGTTCGAGCGGCCCTTCTACCGCCTGGTCTACGGTGAGGGGGACGGCCTGCCGGGGCTGGTCCTGGACCGCTACGACGACCTGTTCGTGGCCCAGATCACCACCGCCGGCATGGAACGGCTGCGCGGCGCGCTGGAGGAGGCGCTGGAGCGGATGTTCCGGCCGCGCGGCATCCTGTTCCGCAACGACAGCCCGGTGCGTACCCTGGAGGGGCTGGCGCTGGCGGTGGAGCAGCGCGGCGAGGTACCGGAGTTCACCGAGGTGGAGGAGGGCGGTGCCCGCTTCCGGGTGGCCCTGGCCGGGGGGCAGAAGACGGGCTGGTTCTTCGACCAGCGCGACAACCGCAGCCTCATGACCCGCTTCGCGCGCGGCGCCCGCGTGCTGGACGCCTTCAGCTATGTCGGCGGCTGGGGCATCCGCGCGGCGCTGGCGGGGGCGGCCGAGGTGGTGTGCCTGGACAGTTCACGCCAGGCGCTGGCGCTGCTGGAGGTCAATGCCGTGGCCAACGGGGTGCAGGACCGGGTGCGCATCGAGCGCGCCGACGCCTTCGACGGCCTGCGCGCCCTGCGCGATGCGGGCGAGCGCTTCGACCTGGTGATCCTGGATCCGCCCGCCTTCATCAAGCGGCGCAAGGACTACCGCCGCGGCAGCGAGGCCTATCATGCCCTGAACCGGCTGGGCATGCGCCTGCTGGGGCGCGACGGCATCCTGGTGTCCGCCTCCTGCTCCTCCTACCTGGCGCCGGAGGGGTTGCAGCAGATCCTGCTGCAGGAGGCGCGCCACCTGGACCGCAACCTGCAGCTGCTGGCCAGGGGCGGGCAGGCGCTGGACCACCCGGTCCACCCGGCCATTGCGGAGACGGCCTACCTCAAGGCGTTGTTCTGCCGCCTGACGAGGCACTGAGGCATGCTGGTCTATCCCCACATCGATCCGGTGGTGGTGCGTATCGGGCCCCTGGCGGTGCACTGGTACGGGCTGATGTACCTGCTGGGGTTCGTCTGTGCCTGGTGGCTGGGCCAGGTGCAGGCGCGCCGCCCGCAGTCGGGCTGGGATCCCCAGGAGATCGGCGACCTGGTGTTCTATGCCGCCCTGGGCGTGGTGCTGGGCGGGCGCATCGGTTACATGCTGTTCTACGATCTGCCGGATTTCCTGCAGCATCCGGCCGTGATCCTGAAGGTGTGGCAGGGGGGCATGTCCTTCCACGGCGGCCTGCTGGGGGTGCTGACGGCCATGCTGCTCTATGCCCGACGCACCGGGCGCCGGTTCCTGCAGGTCGGTGACTTCGTCGCCCCCCTGGTGCCCATCGGCCTGGGCGCGGGCCGCATCGGCAACTTCATCAACGGGGAGCTGTGGGGGCGGCCCACGGATCTGCCCTGGGGCATGGTGTTCCCCTTCGTGGATGACCAGCCGCGCCACCCGTCCATGCTGTACGAGTTCGCGCTGGAGGGGGTGGTGCTGTTCCTGATCCTCTGGTTCTATGCCCGGCGCCGCCGGCCGGTGGGGGCGGTATCGGGCCTGTTCCTGCTGTGCTACGGTATGTTCCGCTTCGGCGTGGAGTTCGTGCGCCAGCCGGATCCGCAACTGGGGTTCCTGGCCTGGGGCTGGGTCACCATGGGCCAGGTCCTGTCGACGCCCATGATCCTGGCCGGTGCCTGGCTGCTGTGGAGGGCGAGGGGTGAAACCGTATCTTGACCTGATGCGCCGCATCCGTGAGCAGGGGGTGCGCAAGAGCGATCGTACCGGCACCGGCACCCTGAGCCTGTTCGGGCACCAGATGCGCTTCGACCTGGCGGAGGGCTTTCCGCTGGTGACCACCAAGAAGCTGCACCTGCGTTCCATCATCCACGAGCTGCTCTGGTTCCTGCGTGGCGACACCAACATCGCCTACCTGCACGCGCACGGGGTCAGCATCTGGGACGAGTGGGCGGACGAGAACGGCGACCTGGGGCCGGTGTACGGCTACCAGTGGCGGTCCTGGCCGGCGCCGGACGGCCGCCACATCGACCAGATCGCCCGGGTGGTGGAGCAGATCCGCACCCGCCCCGATTCCCGGCGGCTGATCGTCAGCGCCTGGAACGTGGCGGACATCGAGCGCATGGCATTGCCGCCCTGCCATGCCCTGTTCCAGTTCTACGTGGCCGAGGGGCGCCTGTCCTGCCAGCTCTACCAGCGCAGTGCCGATGTCTTCCTCGGGGTGCCGTTCAACATCGCCTCCTATGCCCTGCTGACGCTGATGACGGCCCAGGTGACGGGGCTGGCGCCGGGCGAGTTCATCCATACCCTGGGCGATGCCCACCTCTACCTGAACCACCTGGAACAGGCCGACACCCAGTTGCAGCGCACGCCCTATCCCCTGCCGGTGATGCGCCTGAACCCGGACGTGCGCGAGCTGTGGGACTTCCGGTACGAGGACTTCGAGCTGGTGGGTTACGAGTGTCATCCGCACATCAAGGCACCGGTGGCGGTCTGAGACCGGAGCGGGTCTCCCTGGTGGTGGCCATGGACCCCAACCGGCTCATCGGCCGGGGGGGTGAGCTGCCCTGGCACCTGCCAGCGGACCTGCGTCATTTCAAGGCCCTGACCCTGGGGCATCCCGTGCTCATGGGGCGCCGCACCTGGGAATCCATCGGCCGGCCGCTGCCGGGACGGCACAACCTGGTATTGAGCCGGGATCCGGGGTTCCGGGC
>JALWSQ010000068.1 GCA_026993645.1 Thiohalobacter sp. | reverse complement strand
GCGGCTGGCAGCGCTGAGGCGGACGAGTCGGGACAGGGCCAGGGGGTTCTCCACCAGCAGCGCCAGGTAACTGGTGCGGCCGACCAGGGCCTCGATCACCCCGAGCAACCGGTCGAAGGTGGTGGCGGGATCCTCGGTGGCGGCGGCCGCTGCCAGCAGCAGGGGCATGAGCTGGTGCAGGTAGCGGCGCCCGCGTTCGCCGGCGACACCGCGTTCCAGCCCCTCGCGCCAGGTCTGCCATTGCCGGAGGCGGCGCTCCGGCTGGTCGAAACCCAGGGATCGCAGCCGCTCGATCTGCGCCGCGTCCGGGGCGGGCGACGTCCAGAGGGCCTGGATCGGGGCCGGTGCCTGCTGCCGTGGTGCCAGGCCGCTGTCCCTGTCGTGGCCGACGAACTGGGCGAACTGTTCCGCCACCCGCTGGCGGTGCCGGTCGAGGGTGGCGCGGAAATCCTCCCAATGGCGGAACCCCAGGGTGAAGGCCAACCGCTGCCGGTCTTCTTCCGCGGTGGGCAGCCGGTGCACCTGCTCGTCGGCCCAGGCCTGCAGGTGGTTCTCGGTGCGGCGCAGGAAGCGGTAGGCGGCCAGCAGCTGGCGGCTCGCGTGGGCCGGCAGCAGCCGGTGGTCCCGGAGCACGGGCAGCAGCCGCATCGGTCCCCCACCGCGCAGCTCGGGGCGGCGGCCGCCATGGACCAGCTGCATGGACTGGACCACGAATTCCAGTTCGCGGATGCCGCCGGGGCCGCGCTTGATGTCGTCCTCCGCCCCCTCGCGGCGCACCGCCTGCTCGATCCAGGACTTGATCTCGCGCAGTTCCGCCAGGGCCTCGTAGTCCAGGTGGCGGCGATAGACGAAGGGCAGGAGCTGGTCCATCAGGGCCGCCTGGTCGCGGCGCAGGCCGGTGAGGGGGCGGGCCTTGGTCAGGGCGAAGCGCTCCCAGGGCCGGCCCTGTTCCAGGTAGTAGTCCTCCAGGGCATCGAAGCCGGCCACCAGCGGACCGGCGTTGCCGAAGGGGCGCAGCCGGGTGTCCACCCGGTAGACGAATCCCTCGGCGGTGGGGCGCTGCAGGCAGTCCACCAGGCGCTGGGCCAGGCGGGTGAAGAATCCCCGGATCTCCTCGCCGCTGCGCTCGATGCGGCCGTCCTCGGGGTAGGCGAAGATCAGGTCGATGTCAGAGGAGAAATTGAGTTCATTGGCGCCCAGCTTGCCCAGGGCCAGGGTCACCAGGGTCTGGCGTCGCCCGTCGGCCCGGCGCGGGCTGCCCAGGCGCCGGGCCTGTGCCCGGTGCAGCTGTGCCAGGGTCTCGCGGACCAGGCCGTCGGCCAATGCCGACAGCTCGGCCAGGGTCTCCTCCAGCGGGGCCCAGCCGGCCAGGTCGCGCCAGGCGATACGCACGGCCCGCCAGCGGCGCCAGCGGCGCAGCCGGACCATGAGGTCGGCGGTCTCGGCCCCGGCCGGAACCGGTGGTGCAGCCTCTGCCGCCGGCCGGGTGATCCGGCCGGCCCGGTCCAGCCAGCGCAGCAGCTCGGGTTCGCGGATACAGTTTTCGGCCACGAAGCGGCTGCCGGCCCAGACCCGGGCCAGGCTCCGGTCGAACCAGTCGCCGGCCGGCAGCCGGATCCGCCGGGCCGCGGCGGCCGCACACAGGCGTTCCCAGTCACCCGCGACCCGTGCCCGCAGCGGGGGCGGCAGGGTGCGCAGGCCGGGGACGGTACGACGCCCGCTCATGCCCCTTGCTCCGGGCGGGTCCCGGCGGTGCCCCTGCGGGGGTCAAGCCAGGGCGGGTCCGGGCCGACACAGGGGGTATCCAATCCGGTTTGCGGGGACGGCTGCATGGAATTCGTCGACTATCTCAAGATCATGGTCATCAAGGAGGCCTCCGACCTCT
>JALWSQ010000067.1 GCA_026993645.1 Thiohalobacter sp. | reverse complement strand
GCCTGACCACCGCCAGCGGTCACGGCCTGACCCCGGCGGACGGTGCCCTCCTGGCCGACATCCTCGACCACCGGCTGGCAGCCGCCTCCGCCGGAACCCGTACCGAGGCCCCCGGCGACGAATAGACGGCGGTGGCCGGCGGCCACCGGATGCACCATTTTGGCCCATTCCTTGCTTGTTTCTCCCGCCAGGGATTTGAACAAGGCATGGGTCCAACATGTACCGGCACCATTTCGGCCTGCAGACCGCACCCTTCCGCATCACGCCGGACACCGACCGGTTCTTCGCCGGCGGCCGGCGCGGTGCCCTGCTGGCAGCCCTGGAATACGCGCTGCTCGACGGTGAGGGCATCCTCAAGGTCACCGGCGAGGTCGGCAGCGGCAAGACCATGCTCTGCCGCATGCTGGAACGACACCTGCGTGACCGGGTGGAGCTGGTCTACCTGGCCAACCCCAGCCTCTCGCCGGACGAAGTGCTGCGCAGCATCGCCGCCGAACTCGGCCATCCCGCCGCGCAGGGTTCCGACCGCTTGGCGGTCCTGCACTGGATCCAGCAGCACCTGCTGCAGGCCTGTGCCGCCGGCCGGCGCGTGGTCGCCCTGGTGGAAGAGGCCCAGGCCATGCCGCTGGAGAGCCTGGAGCAGATCCGTTACCTGGCCAACCTGGAGACGGGCCACGACCGGCTGTTCCAGGTGGTCCTGTTCGGGCAGCCGGAGCTGGACCAGCGGCTGACGGCCCCGGCCATCCGCCAGCTGCGCGAGCGCATCACCCACGGTTTCCGCCTGCGGCCCCTCACGCCGGCCGAGACCGCCGATTACCTGGCCTTCCGGCTGCGCAGTGCCGGCTATGCCGGCAACGGTCTGTTCAGCCCGGCGGCCACCCGACTGCTGGCCCGCCGTGCCCGTGGCCTGCTGCGCCGCGTCAATATTCTGGCGGAAAAGGCCCTCCTCGCCGCCTACACCGAGTCGGCCAGCCGGGTGACGCGCCACCACGTCCGCTGTGCCCTGCACGACGCCGAGTTCGCCCGCCCGACATGGCCCCCGGCCCGGCTGGCGCCGGCCCTGTCCCTGGGCCTGCTGGCCCTGATGCTGGGGCTCTCCGGCTATGCCGTCACCCGCCATCTGCTGCCACCCGTGGCGGCCCCGCGCATGCCCCTGGCCCAGGCGGAACCCGGCGTACCGGGGCCATCACTGCTGCAACGGCGCCTGATGGCGACCCGCAGCTGGCTCGCATCCCACCCGCAGGCCCGGTACACGGTGCAGATGATGCTGAGCGACAGCGACGACCCGGCGGCGGTGGAAAGGTTCCTCGCCAGCGACCGGCTGCGCCCGTTGCGCAACCGCCTGTTCGTCTACCGCACCCTGGTGGGCGGTCGCCCCCGCTGGGCCGTCATCTACGGCGGCTTCCGCAAGGCCAGCGAGGGCCGGGCGGCCCTGGCGGCCCTTCCCGCCAGCCTGCGCGCCAACCGGCCCTACCTGCGTTCCCTGCAACCCATTCGGCGTCGGGTGCTGACCCCGCGCCTGGCCATGGAAGGTTGAACATGCCCATCCGTCGTCTCCAACGCCCGCTGCTGGTCCTGGCCTGTCTGGGCCTGGGCGCCTGTGCCACCACGCCCCGGCTGCCCCATGAGGGCCATATCGCGGCGCCCCCGGTGGCGCCGGGCACCATACCCGCCCCCCTGGCCAGCACACCGCCGCTGCCGCCGCCGCAACCGGTCCGGCAGCAGGCCGTGTATACCGCTGTGGGCATCGATCTGCCGGTACGGGAATTCCTGTTCTCCCTGGCGCGGGACGCGGGCCTGAACCTGGACATCTATCCCGAGGTGAGCGGCAAGGTCACCATCAATGCCGTGGACGAACCCCTGGACAGCATCCTGGCCCGGGTGGCACGAC
>JALWSQ010000066.1 GCA_026993645.1 Thiohalobacter sp. | reverse complement strand
AGCTGGTGCTGCGCCACGTGGGCGTCAACCCCACCCGCACGGGCGTGATCGAGATCCTGCGCCGCATGGGGGCCGACATCGAGCTGTTCGACGAGCGCAGCGCTGGCGGCGAGCCGGTGGCGGACATCCGCGTGCGGGCGGCGGCCCTGCACGGCATCGAGATCCCGCCGGCCCTGGTGCCGCTGGCCATCGACGAGTTCCCTGCCATCTTCGTGGCCGCCGCCTGCGCCCGGGGCCGGACCCTGCTGCGCGGGGCCGCGGAACTGCGGGTGAAGGAGAGCGACCGCATCCAGGTCATGGCCGACGGCCTGGAGACCCTGGGCATCGACGCCCTGCCCACCGAGGATGGCATCATCATCGAGGGCGGGCAGCTGGGCGGCGGGGTGATCGACAGCCAGGGCGACCACCGCATCGCCATGGCCTTCGCCATGGCCGCGCTGCGGGCCGCCGCGCCCATCGAGATCCGCGACTGCGCCAACGTGGACACCTCCTTCCCGGGCTTCGTCGAGCTGGCGGCCGGTGCCGGCCTGGGCATCCGCCAGCTGGAGGCGGGCGCATGATGCAGGGCCGGGAACCGCCGCCGGTGATCACCATCGACGGCCCCGGCGGGGCCGGCAAGGGCAGCATCGGCCGGGTGCTGGCGCGGCGCCTGGGCTGGCATTTCCTGGACAGCGGGGCCCTGTACCGGCTGCTGGCGCTGGCCGCCCTGGAACAGGGCCTGGACCTGGAGGACGAGGCCGCCCTGGCCAGCCTGGCGGGGCGGATGCCGGTGAGCTTCCCGGCGGGCAGCGACACCAGCATCCTCTACCGGGGCGAGGACGTCAGCGGCCGCATCCGCAGCGAGGCGGTGGGGGCGGCGGCGTCGAGGGTGGCGGCCCTGCCGGGGGTGCGCCAGGCGCTGCTGGACCGCCAGCGCGCCTTCCGCCGGCCGCCGGGGCTGGTGGCCGACGGCCGCGACATGGGCACCGTGGTGTTCCCCGACGCCCAGGTCAAGCTGTTCGTCACCGCCAGTGCCGAGGAGCGGGCCCGGCGCCGGGTGGCCCAGCTGCGGGCGCAGGGCCAGGCGGCGGATTTCACCACCGTGCTGGCGGACATCCGCGCCCGGGACGAGCGCGACCGGGGGCGGGCGGTGGCGCCGCTGCGGCCGGCGCCGGACGCCGTGGTGCTGGACACCAGCGACTGGGACCTGGCCGAATCCATCGCCCAGGCCGAGGCCGTGGTGCGCCGGGGGCT
>JALWSQ010000065.1 GCA_026993645.1 Thiohalobacter sp. | reverse complement strand
ATGTTGGCGCGGGAGGCATTCGGATTGCGCGGCGATCTGCGTTCCGATGCCGCCAGCGTGCTGCCGCTGACCCGGGCGGCGCTGGCACAGCCGGGGCTGCGTTTCATGCGCGATCCCACCCGTGGCGGCCTGGCCACGGTGTGCCACGAGATCGCGGCGGCCACGGGGCTGGGGGTGGAGCTGGAGCAGGCCGCCATCCCGGTGCGGGATCCGGTGCAGTCGGTGTGCGAGATGCTGGGTTACGATCCGCTGTACCTGGCCTGCGAGGGCCGGGTGGTGGCGGTGGTGGCGGAGGCCGAGGCCGAAGCGCTGCTGGCACGCTGGCGGGCGCTGCCGGAAGGGGCGGAGGCGCGCTGCATCGGCCGCCTGGTGCCGGGCGAAGGCCGGGTGCTGGTCACCACCGAGCTGGGCGGCGAGCGCTGGCTGGAGGAGCTGGAGGACGATCCGCTGCCACGGATCTGTTAACAGCGGCCGATGCGCACGGCCATCGATGCGCACGGCCCTTCGGGCCTTTGCGCATCCTACGCCTCACCCCTCACTCTTCACCCATCACCCGTAGGTTGGGCAAAGCGAGCGCAGCGAGCGTGCCCAACAACCACCTCTTGCTGACAGGAAAAAGGGTGTGCTAGGTTCGTCCATGAGCAAAGGAATGGGCAATAGAGGCGATTATCATGATCAAACACCTGACGGCCATCATTGAAAAAGAAGAAGAGGGTTATGTGGCCTTCTGTCCGGAAGTGGATGTCGCCAGCCAGGGTAATACGGTAGATGAGGCCCGGGCAAATCTGAAAGAAGCACTGGAGTTGTTCTTTGAAACGGCTTCGCCGGAAGAAATCAACTCACGCCTCCACGAAGAAGTGTATGTAACACAATTGGAGGTTGCCGTTGGGTAAGTTACCGATCCTTTCTGGAAAGGAGGTTTGTCGGATACTTCAGCAGCATGGATTCCAAGAAGTAAGAAGAAAAGGCAGTCATGTCATCATGCAAAGGCAAATTCCAGGAAGCACCATAACCGTCCCAGTACCGGATCATAAGGAAATCAGAACTGGGACTTTGATGTCCATCATTCGCCAGTCCGGTCTGCAACGATCGGAATTCGAATAATTGAGTCGTCTCACAATTGGCTGAATACGGAAGTCCTGTGATTTTGACCCATCGGCATCCCGCGACCGTCATGATGCGCACGGCGCGCGGGTTCAGTCGCGCGTGAGGGCGTCCAGCAGCATGCCGGCGATGTTCAGGCCATACTGCGCATCCAGCTCGCGGATGCAGGTGGGGCTGGTGACATTGATCTCGGTGAGATAGTCGCCGATCACGTCCAGGCCCACGAACAGCAGCCCCATGGCCTTGAGCCGGGGTCCGACCTGGGTGCAGATCCAGCGGTCACGGTCGCTCAGCGGCACGCCCTGGCCGGTGCCGCCGGCGGCCAGGTTGGCCCGGTGCTCGCCGGCCGCGGGCAGGCGGGCGAGGGCGTAGGGCACCGGCTCACCGTCGATCAGCAGGATGCGCTTGTCCCCCTGGCGGTACTCGGGCAGGAAACGCTGGGCCATGATGGTACGTCGGCCGTGGCGGGTCAGGGTCTCGAGGATGACGCGCACGTTGGGGTCGTCATGCCGGGCCCGGAACACCGAGGCCCCGCCCATGCCGTCCAGCGGCTTGACCACGGCATCGCCCATCTCCCCGACGAAATCCAGCAGCCGCTGCTGGTCACGGGAGATGAGGGTGGGCGGCGCACACTGGGGAAACCAGCCGATGGCCGCCTTCTCGTTGCAGTCGCGCAGGCTGGCGGGCCGGTTCACCACCTGCGTGCCCTGGCGTTCCGCCAGTTCGAGCAGGTAGGTGGAATAGATGTATTCCATGTCGAACGGCGGATCCTTGCGCATCAGGATCAGGTCCAGCGTCG
>JALWSQ010000064.1 GCA_026993645.1 Thiohalobacter sp. | reverse complement strand
GCCGCGGCCCCTGCCGGTGCCGGTGCTGGCGGTGGGCGGCCACATGAAGAACAGCCTGGCCCTGGGCTGGGGCCGGCGGGCGGTGGTCTCGCCCCACATCGGCGACATGGAGAGCGCCCGCAGCCAGCGCCTGTTCGCCCGGGTGGCGGCGGACCTGCAGGCCCTCTACGGCGTGACCGCGGAGGCGGTGGTATGCGATGCCCACCCGGGGTATGCCACCCATCGCTGGGCCCGGGCCAGCGGCCTGCCGGTGGCGACCGTCTGGCACCACCATGCCCACGCCGCCGCCCTGGTCGGCGAGCATGCCGGGGACGGCCCGCTGGAGGGGCCCTGGCTGGTGTTCACCTGGGATGGTGTCGGGCTGGGGCCGGACGGTAGTCTCTGGGGCGGCGAGGCGCTCTGGGGCCGGCCGGGGGCCTGGCAGCGCCTGGCCAGCCTGCGCCGCTTCCGCCTGCCCGGCGGCGATCGCGCCGCCCGCGAACCCTGGCGCAGCGCCCTGGCCCTGGCCTGGGAAGCGGGGATGGAATGGCGCCCGCCGGGGGTGGCGGACGACGCCCTGGCCCTGCTGGCGCAGGCCTGGCGCCGTGGCCTCCAGGCGCCGGCCACCAGCGCCGCCGGCCGCCTGTTCGATGCCGCCGCCGCCCTCACCGGCGTCTGCCACCGGGCCAGCTACGAGGGCCAGGGGCCCGCCCGGCTGGAGGCCCTGGCCAGCGGCGAGGCCGAGCCCCTGGCGCTACCCCTGCGGCGCGACGCCGGCGGTACCTGGGTGGCCGACTGGCAGCCGCTGCTCGCCGCCCTGCTCGCCCCCGGCGATCCCGCCGCCAAGGCGGCCCTGGTCCATGCCAGCCTCGCCGCCCTGATCGCCGAGGTCGCCCTGCGCGTGCGCGCGGAACGGCCGGTGCGCCGGGTCGGCCTCTGCGGCGGCGTGTTCCAGAACGCCCGCCTGACCCGCCTCGCCCGCCAGCGCCTGCACGCGGCCGGCTTCGAGGTCTGCCTCGCCCGGCGCCTGCCCATGAACGACGCCGGCCTCGCCTTCGGGCAACTGGTGGAACGGGCCTGCCGGGAGGGGGCGGCGTGAGGCGGCCATGACGGATCCGGGGGTGCCAGAGTTCAGCCACGTGTCGCTGGCCCACGGCAATGGCGGGCGCTTCATGCGCGAACTGATCGAGGGGCTGTTCGCGCGCCACCTGTCGAACCCGGAGCTGGATGTCGCCACCGACGCGGCCCGCCTGCAGCTCGAATCCGGCGATCTGCTGTTCACCACCGACGGCTTCACCGTGCAGCCGCTGGAGTTTCCCGGTGGGGACATCGGGTCGCTGGCGGTGCACGGCACCACCAACGACCTGGCCGTGGCCGGCGCCCTGCCGCGCTACCTCAGTCTCAACGCCTTCATCGAGGAGGGACTGGAGCTGGCCCTGCTGGACCGCATCGTCGCCTCGCTGGGCCGGGCGGCGGCAACGCTGGGGGTGCGGGTGGTGGCGGGCGACACCAAGGTGGTGCGGCGCGGGGAGGGCAGTGGCCTCTACCTCGCCACCAGTGGGATCGGCGTGCGCTTGCCGGGGCCGGCGCTGGGGCTGGACCGGATCCGTGCCGGCGACCGCCTGCTGGTGAGCGGGCCGGTGGGGGATCACGGTATCGCCGTCATGCTGGCGCGGGAGGCGTTCGGGTTGCGCGGCGATCTGCGTTCCGATGCCGCCAGCGTGCTGCCACTGACCCGGGCGGCGCTGGCCCAGCCGGGCCTGCGTTTCATGCGCGATCCCACCCGTGGCGGCCTGGCCACGGTGTGCCACGAGATCGCGGCGGCCACGGGGCTGGGGGTGGAACTGGAGCAGGCCGCCATCCCGGTGCGGGATCCGGTGCAGTCGGTGTGCGAGATGCTGGGTTACGATCCGCTGTACCTGGCC
>JALWSQ010000063.1 GCA_026993645.1 Thiohalobacter sp. | reverse complement strand
GCCAACAACCCTGTCTCCACCGTCACCGGCAAACCGATGATCGACATGGCCGAGGCGGCGGTCTGGACCTGGGACGCGCGGCCCTTTCCCGATTTCCCGGCGCGAGAGGACATCTGGGCCGATGCGCCCAACTGGCGGCCGGGACACTGGCTGACCGGCAGGCTCGGCGCGGTGGGCCTTGGGGCGTTGGTGCGGGATTTGTGTCAGGGCGCAGGTTTGTCGGATACCTTGGTGGATGTCTCGGAGCTTTCGGACATCGTGCCGGGTTATGTGGTGTCTGCACTGGAAAGCCCGCGGGCTTCGATTGCTACCCTCGCGCGGCATTTCGGCTTTGACGCCATCGAGTCCGGTGGCAAGATCGTGTTTCGCGCGCGCGGTCGGGCGGCAGTTGCGACCGTCGCGCCGGATCAGATGGTTGCAAACGGTGCTGGTGAAGTCATGGAGCTCACCCGGGGCCAGGAGACGGAACTGCCCCAGGCGCTCAAGTGGCAGCTGGTGCGGGCCGACGAGGAGTATGACAGCGCCACGGTCGAGGCGCGCCGGACCACCGTGCAGGCGGCACGGGTGTCCTCGGAAAGCTTTCCGCTTGCGGTCAGCCTGGAAGAGGCCGACCGGCGCTGCCGCCGCGCTCTGATGGAGGCCTGGGTCGGGCGCGAGACACTGACGGCAAAACTGCCGCCCTCGCTGTTGCGGCTTGATCCGGGGGATGTCATCGCACTTGCCCATGACGGCCGGCTGATCGACTACCGCATCACCCGCATAGCCGAGACGCAAGCCCGCGCCATCGAGGCAATCCGTTCGGACGCAAAGGTCTATGATCTGCCGCCCGGGCAGTACCGACCGGCATCCTTGCCCAGCCCGACCGTCTTTGGCCCAGCCGAAGAGGCGCTGATGGATCTGCCGCAGATCTCTGACAGCGTGCCAGCGCATCGGCCCTATGCGGCGGTATTTGCCAAGCCCTGGTACGGTACGGCCGCCGTCTGGCGCAGCGCCAGCACATCCGGCTTTGCGTTGCTCGATACGGTAGACACGCCTGCAAAGATGGGCACATTGGCCGCCGATCTGCCGCCCGGACCCCTCTGGCGGTTCGACATGAGCAGCGAGCTGCTGGTCGATCTTTCCTCGGGCACGCTGGTCAGCATCACCGACACCGAACTGCTCAACGGCGCCAATGCGCTGGCCGTGGAAAGCGCGCCAAACGTCTGGGAGGTCATCCAGTTTGGCAATGCGGAGCTGGTCTCAACGGGGCGTTACCGCCTGACCCGCCTGCTGCGTGGCCAACGCGGCACCGAGGATGCCATGGGCAATCCCGCGTCAGCTGGTGCGCGGGTCGTGGTTCTGGACAGCGCGGTGCAGTCCTTGCCGATCAGCGAGGCCGATCTGGGCCTGCCCTGGAACTGGCGTGTTGGCCCGGGCAATGGCGCGCCGACGGACCCCATCATGCAGGCAATCGCGTTTACGCCCTCGGGGCGCGGGTTGATGCCTTTTGCGCCTGCACAGGCGCGGATCCGACGTCTGGCAAACGGTGATCTGGCGATCCGCTGGATCCGCCGCGACCGGGCGCTCTCGGCCGACAGCTGGGTGCTGGCCGATGCGCCGATGTCCGAGGCCACCGAAAGCTACGATCTGGAGATCTTGAGCAGCGGGGCGGTGGTGCGCACCGTCACCGGCCTGACCAGCCCGGCTTTCACCTACACCGCCGTCCTGCAGATTTCCGATTTCGGCGGGCCGGTCAGCAGTGTCGATCTGCGCATTTACCAGACCGGCGCGCTGGGCCGCGGCGTGCCCTATTCGACCAACCTCACGATTTCGGAGGCAGTTTGATGATCACTCCAAACCTCGCCCTGCCGCTGCTTGCCGCCGCCCAGGCCCAGAAGCATGTCACCGTCAACGAGGCGCTGTCCCGGCT
>JALWSQ010000062.1 GCA_026993645.1 Thiohalobacter sp. | reverse complement strand
CAAGGTGATCAGCCACAAGGCCTACGGATTCCGGACACCCAAAGGCTATATCCGGAACCTCTATCATTGCATGGCTGACCTGCCTCTACCGAAAACCATGCACACGTTTGCGTGACGAACCGGAAAAGGAACGGGCCGAGACCACCCTGCATTCCATCGCCGATGCCGTCATTCGCACCGATGCCGATGATCGTATCGAATACATGAACCCGGTCGCCGAACAGCTCACCGGCTGGTCCTTGGCGACGGCCCGGGGGAAAGGTGTCGATGCGGTCCTGCGACTGAGCCGACCGGAGGGAGATCGGGATCAGGCCACCCTGGACGAATGGCGTCTGGAGCGGCGTGACGGCCGGGAATTCTTCGTCAAGATCTCGCGCGCGGCCCTGACCGCCGCCGTGCCAGCGGACTCCGCCCCGGGGGGCGAGGGGCAGGTGATCGTATTCCACGACGTGACCGAATATCGCAACATGGCCCGGCTGCTGGCCTATCGTGCCAGCCACGACGGCCTGACCGGCCTCATCAACCGGCGGACCTTCGAACGGGCGGTTCGGCAGGCGCTCCATGATGCCCGTCGGGGCGGGCAGACACACTATCTGTTCTACATCGACCTGGACCAGTTCAAGATCGTCAACGACAGCTGCGGTCACAAGGCGGGTGACGCCCTGCTGCAGCAGATCGCCGCCATCATTCCCCAGTGCCTGCGGGACCAGGATGCGGTGGCCCGGCTGGGTGGCGATGAGTTCGGGGTCCTGATCCGTGGCTGTGACACGGGTGAGGCGATGCAGGCCGCGGAACGCATCCGCAGCCGGCTCGCGGAGAGCCGCTTCGCCTGGCAGGAACGGCTGTTCGAAATCACGGTGAGCATCGGCATGGTGGGTATCGGCGCGGACAGCGAAAGCCTGGAAGAGGTACTCAGCAATGCCGACATCGCCTGCTACGCCGCCAAGGAAATGGGTCGCAACCGGGTTCACTTCTACCACACCTCAGACCAGGAGATGCACCGGCGCCGCTCGGAGATGGACTGGATCGGCCACCTGACGCGGGCCCTGGAGGAGGACCGGCTGGTGCTCTACTACCAGGCCATCGAGCCGGTGGATCCCGCATGCCCGGCACCGCCCCATGGCGAGATCCTCGTGCGCATGCGCGACGAACAGGGGGAACTGGTCCCACCGGGTCAGTTCCTGCCGGCCGCGGAACGCTACAACCTGATGCCCTCAGTGGACCAATGGATCATCCGCCACACCTTCGCCTGGCTGCGGGATCAGCTGGCGGCCCATTCGGGCCCCGTACCCCAGGCGACACTGTGCATCAACCTGTCCGGCACCACCTTGAGCGGGGAACACTTCCTCGCCGAGCTGGAACGGCTGATCGGGGATTACGGGATCCCGCCCCGACTCCTTTGCTTCGAGATCACCGAAACCGCGGTGGTGTCCAGCATGACCCGCGCCACCCTTCTGATCAACCGGCTGCGTGAACTGGGTTGCCGCTTCGCACTGGACGACTTCGGCAGCGGGCTGAGTTCCTTCGGCTATCTCAAGAACCTGAATGTCGACTTTTTGAAGATCGACGGCACCTTCGTGCGCGACCTGGTGGACGACCCGGTGGACTTCGAGATGGTCCGTGCCATCCATCAGGTCGGCAAGGTCACCGGTATCCGCACCATTGCCGAATTCGTGGAGAACGACGCCATCCGCCAGCGCCTGGCCGACATCGGGGTGGACCTGGCCCAGGGCTTCGGTGTGGCCCGCCCCATTCCCCTGGACCAGGTGCAATGGGATGCCTGCTGGCCCGGTGCCAGCCTCGAGGACCGTGCGGCCGGCGGCGAATCACGCATCATACCCTTCCCGGAGCACTGAAACCACGACGGCCGCCCGAAGGCGGCCGTCGCATCCTTTCCCACCAGCCCGGTCACAGGCTGTAGTACATATCGAACTCCACCGGGTGGGTGGTCATCCGCAGCCGGGTCACCTCCTCCATCTTGAGGCCGATGTAGGCATCGATGACATCGTCGGTGAAGACCCCGCCGGCCTTGAGGAAGTCCCGGTCCTTGTCCAGGGCGTCCAGCGCCTCATCCAGGGAGGCACAGACCTTGGGGATATCCCGTTCCTCTTCCGGCGGCAGGTCGTAGAGGTCCTTGTCCATGGCATCACCGGGATGGATCTTGTTCTGGATCCCGTCCAGACCGGCCATCAGCATGGCGGAGAAGGCCAGGTAGGGGTTGGCGGTGGAATCCGGGAAGCGCACCTCGATCCGCGTCGCCTTGGGGTTGGCGACGAAGGGCACCCGGATGGAGGCCGAGCGGTTGCGGGCGGAATAGGCCAGCATCACCGGTGCCTCGAAACCGGGCACCAGCCGCTTGTAGCTGTTGGTGGCTGCGTTGGTGAAGGCATTCAGCGCCCGCGCATGGCGGATGATGCCGCCGATATAGTAGAGTGCGGTATCCGACAGGCCACCATACTTATTGCCGGAGAAGACATTCTTGCCCTTCTTGCCGAGGGACTGGTGCACATGCATGCCGTTGCCGTTGTCACCCACCAGCGGCTTGGGCATGAAGGTGGCGGTCTTGCCATAGGCCGCGGCCACGTTCTGCACCACGTATTTGAGGATCTGGACCTCGTCGGCCTTGGCCACCAGGGTGTTGAACGAGGTGCCGATCTCGCACTGGCCGGCGGTGGCCACCTCGTGGTGATGCACCTCGGTGGTCAACCCCATCTCCTCCATGGCCAGGCACATGGCATGGCGGATGTCGTTGAGGGAATCCACCGGCGGTACCGGGAAGTAGCCCCCCTTGATGCCCGGACGATGGCCCATGTTGCCGTCCTCGTACACCTTCTCGGCGTTCCAGGAGGCCTCTTCCGAGTCGACCTTGTAGAAGGCGCCGCTCATGTCGGCCCCCCAGCGCACGTCGTCGAGGACGAAGAATTCGTTCTCCGGCCCGAAATAGGCGGCATCGCCGATACCCGTGGACTCGAGATAGGCCTCGGCCCGCTTGGCCAGGGAACGGGGATCGCGCTCGTAGCCCTGCATGGTGGCGGGCTCCAGAATGTCGCACCGGAGATTGAGCTGGGGCTCGTCGGAGAAGGGATCCATCACGGCGGTCCCCGTGTCCGGCATCAGGATCATGTCCGATTCGTTGATGCCCTTCCAGCCGGAAATGCTGGAACCGTCGAACATCTTGCCGTCCTTGAAGAACCCGGCGTCGATGGTGTGGGCGGGCACGGTGACATGCTGCTCCTTGCCCCGGGTATCCGTGAACCGCAGATCCACGAACTTGACGCCGTTGTCCTTGATCATCTTCTGCACTTTCGCTGCTGTCATCTCGTATCTCTCCAAAGGCTTGCTGAACGGGACTCTCCCAAGGGCTGGGCCAGCCCGACGCCGCCGCGGGACGACGCCGACAGGACACCAGGAATCCGGCTGCCCGCCATGAGGCAGAAACCGTGCCACAGTAAGAATTCTATATGATACAAAAGGATACGATGCCGACCTGGCGCCGGCACGCCATCCGGCGCACCACTATAGCGCATGTCGGGGGCTTTTTGCACCGTGCCGAGGCGGCTCAGTGGAAGAACACCCGCACTGCACCGATATCGGGCAGATCCCGGACCCGGTCGCGGAACTGGGCCTCCAGGCGGCGGGCATCATCACGGTCGCGGACGCTGTCCAGCGGCAGCACCAGGTCCACATGAACCTTACCGTCGAGGTAATGCAGGGTCAGATCCTCGATCCGTGCCGCCTCCGGCACATCCGACCAGATCCGTTCCAGCACCCCCTGCAACTCGTTGCGCAGGGGCAGATCCTGGTTGGCCGGCACCTTCTCGTCGTCCTCGGGATCGATGTGTACCGTCACATCATGCACGTCGTCCAGCGATTCCATCAGGGTACGCCGTACCCGCTCCCCGATCTGGTGCCCCTCGGACACGCTCACGGTGGGATCCACCAGCAGATGGACATCCACCAGCACGTCACCGCCGCTCTTGCGGGTGCGCAGCATGTGCATGGACCGCACCCCGTGCACGTCGAGGATGCGCTCGCGGATGTGGCGCACCTTGTCCGGCTCCGGTGCCGTGTCGATCAGCTCGCGCACGCTTTCGCCGATCAGCTGCCAGGCGATGCGGGCGATGAGCAGGGCCACCGCCACCGCCGCCACCGCGTCCAGGTAGGGCAGGCCGGCCAGGCTGCCGCCGACACCGACCATGACCACCACCGAGGAGATGGCATCGGAACGGTGATGCCAGGCGTTGGCCCGGAGCATGTCGGAGCGCACCCGGTCCGCGGTGCGCAGGGTGAAGCGGTAACACCATTCCTTCACCCCCACCGACAGGGCCGCCACCACCAGGGCGAGGAGACCGGGATGCAGCAGCCAGACCGGGTGCAGCATGCGATCCACGGCGTCCCAGGCGATGCCCAGGGCGACCAGCAGCAGTATCAGCCCCAGGGCGACCGTCATCAGGGTCTCGATCCGGCCGTGGCCATAGGGATGGCTCTCGTCCGCGGCCCGGTGCGCATGCTTGGCCGCGAACAGGATCAGGACGTCGGTGGCGAGGTCGGACAGGGAATGGACGCCGTCGGCCAGCAGGGCCTGGGAATGCGCCAGGTAACCCACCACCACCTTGACCAGGCTGAGCAGGGCATCGATGAGGGTGCCCAGCAGGGTGACACGGCGCAGGGACCGGTAACGGGCATCGCGTTCGGCTTCGTCGTCCCGGGTCTTGGGCAGGCTGCTGGGCATGGGATCGGGTCTGTCCTGGCGTCCTGTTGCGCCCGGCACCCTGCCGGGCGGGGCAAGCGGCCGGCTCAGGCCGCCGGTGGCTGGGCCACCGTGCGCAGGCGCACCTCCACCTCGCCATCGATCTCACGCGCCGACAACAGCTCGTGGCCGTTGATCCGGCACCAGGCGGGAATGTCCAGCAGTGCACCGGGGTCGGTACAGCGTACCACCACTTCGGTACCCGCGGGCAAGCCCGCCACCGCATCCTGGGTCCGGATCACCGGCAGGGGGCAGAGCAGGTTGCGCGCATCCACCTCGACCGGCATCTCAAACATACCACTCGGCGGGAATCTCGCTGGCCGGCAGCGGCGCCACCTGGAAGTGCAGTACCGCGCCCCCGGGGCGCTGTGCCTCTACCTCCACCTGCTCGGCATGGCGGCCCTGGCCGAACCGGCCGACCATCCGGGCCGCCAGCTCCAGGTCCTGATCGCTCGCCTCGCCGTCCACCAGCACCAGCGGGCCCTTGTGGCTGGTGCAGCGCAGGTGGGTGAAGCGCTTGCGGTAGCCCTCCAGGAAGCGGTTCTCGCCCTCCTCGCGCCCGATGATCAGCTTGAAGTGGGGCCGCGGCCGGATGTGGCGCCCCACCTTGAGCAACATGATGTCGTCCAGCTCGTAGCGTCGCTCCCCGCGGCTGCGCCACAGGTCCGCCAGCTTGGTGGCATACTGGCGGTCGGTGAGGAAACAGCAGCCCCCCGCGGGCTGGGCATAGTCCTCGATACCGAACTGTCGGGCCAGGGCCATCTGGGGCTTGCGCGTCCGCCCGCTGAAATCGTACAGCCGTTCCCGGTCCACCCAGCCCTCGCGCTCCGGCAGGGTGGGCGGCAGGTTGCGGGCACAGAGCGGGCGCAGCAGCAGATCCTCGGCGCCGGACTCCCGCGCCACCACCGGCAGGGTATCGGCACGTTGCGACATGGGGCGCTGGCCGATGACCTCGCCGGTGACGATGAAGTCGAAATCGTGGGCCCGGATCCACTCCCAGGCCTTGTGCACCATGAACACCTTGCAGTCCAGGCAGGGATTCAGGTTGGCCCCGTAACCGTGGCGGGGATTGATGACGACGTCCTTGTATTCCTCGATGACGTCGACGATGTGGAGACGGATCCCCAGCTGTTCCGCCACCCAGAGCGCGTTGTTGCGCTTGGGCCGCTTGCGGTCCTTCTGGCGGATGGCGTGGGTATGCCCCTCGACACAGAAACCGGTGAAGAAGTTGATGCCCTCGACGTGGATCCCCTGTTCCAGCATGACCCGCGCGGCGAGCAGGGAATCCAGGCCACCGGAGATCAGGGCGACGGCTTTGCGGGGTTGGGACATGGCGCGACGACCGCTCGGGTTCGGGGACGTTGGTGCTCATTCTACCCGATCGGCTGCGCCGCGGGTGGCGTCAATCCACGATCCGTGCGGGGAAATGCGACCGCTCAGTGACGGCCGCGGTCGGGTGGCAGCGGGGTCGCGCCGGTGAGTCGTTCCAACTGCCGGCGCGCGGCCCGGCTGCCGGTGTCCTGCCACAGCTCCATGGCCGCCAGGGCATCCAGCGCCGGCTCCCCGGGGAGGGCGCGCATGGCCTGGAGCACGTCCATGAGACCGACGAAACCGCTGGCCAGCGCGGCATAGAGATCGGACCCGGCATGGCGGATGCGCTCGGCCGCCAGCCCGTAGGCGCTCCGGCCCAGGTCCACGAAGTAGGCCACCCGCACCAGGCGACGTTCCGCCAGCCGCGGGTAGAAACCGGAGAACAGCAGGCACTGGTCACCCACGTCGCGCAGCTGGTCCAGCTGCAGCTGGCCGGTGACGCGCAGGCTGTGCAGGTACTCCATGGCCATGCGCCGGCCGGCCAGGTCCGGCCGCTTGATGAACCGCATGAGCAGGAACACCAGGTAGCTCTCCAGATCCTCGTCCAGCCGGCAGTCGCAGCGCTGGGCGGCCTCCGCCACCAGTGCCTGCCACTGGGCCGTGGACGTGGGTTCGAGTACCAGATCCGTCATCGGCGTCGCCCCCGTGAACGGGCCCCCTCGATCAGGCTATCGTCAACCCTTGGACATTCCTTTACCGCAATCGCTCCCCCGCACCCGCCGCGGTTTTATCTACCCGCCCCCAACCCGGTATACTTGCGGCCGTTTCCACCCATCGCAACCGCACCCGACCGGAACAGGGGCCCATGCCAGAACCGAGCACCGACCAGCCGTCCGCCACCTTCCAGGGCCTCGTCCTCGCACTCCAGGCCTACTGGGCCCAACGCGGTTGCGTGTTGCTGCAACCCTATGACATGGAGGTGGGGGCCGGTACCTTCCACCCCGCCACCTTCCTGCGCGCCATCGGGCCCGAACCCTGGCGCACCGCCTATGTGCAGCCCTCGCGGCGGCCGACGGACGGGCGTTATGGCGAGAACCCCAACCGGTTGCAGCACTATTATCAGTATCAGGTCATCCTCAAGCCGTCACCCCTGAACATCCAGGATCTTTACCTGGATTCACTGCGGGCCCTGGGCATCGACCCCCTGGTGCACGACATCCGTTTCGTGGAGGACAACTGGGAATCCCCCACCCTGGGGGCCTGGGGCCTGGGCTGGGAGGTCTGGCTCAATGGCATGGAGGTCACCCAGTTCACCTATTTCCAGCAGGTCGGCGGCCTCGACTGCCGGCCGGTGACCGGTGAGATCACCTACGGCCTGGAGCGCATTGCCATGTACCTGCAAGGGGTCGAATCGGTGTTCGACCTGGCCTGGACCCGGACCCCCGCGGGGGTCGTGACCTATGGCGACGTCTTCCACCAGAACGAGGTGGAGATGTCCACCTACAACTTCGAAAAGGCCTGCGTCGAGGAGCTGTTCCACGAATTCGACGTCTGTGAACGCATGAGCCGCGAGCTGGTGGAGCAGGGCCTGCCGCTGCCCGCCTACGAAATGGTGCTGAAGGCGTCCCATACCTTCAACCTGCTGGATGCCCGCAGCGCCATTTCGGTGACCGAGCGTCAACGCTACATCCTGCGGGTGCGCGAACTGGCCCGGGCGGTGGCCCAGGCCTACTACGAGCGCCGGGAAA
>JALWSQ010000061.1 GCA_026993645.1 Thiohalobacter sp. | reverse complement strand
GGCCCGCCTGTGAAGCAGGAACCCGTGGGAAACCGCGAGGGAGTACCACCCGCCGCCTCACCCGAGGCGGCTGGAATCCCCCTGCTTTAGCTGGGGGAGGATGTCAACCCCCACGGGAATTACCCAAATGGGGATATGGCCCGTCGGGCGGCGGAACCGTATAGTAGCCGCCATCCGGTTTTCGGCAATGGTATCCCTCAGTGCTGGAGGCATAGAAAAATGAGCGAACGAACCGAGCTGATCAACAAGCTGCTGGAAATGCAGAAGAAGTTCATCGAGTACGAGCACGAGCATGGGGTGGATCCGCAGGACTATTACATGGCCCCCGAGGGGCACCCCCTGCACAACTACCGCCAGCAGTACATGGAGCTGGCCACGAAGCTGGTGGACGTCTCCCACGAGGAGAAGGGCTCGCACCGCCTGATGGTCTGAAGCCCGGCGGTATCGGCATATGAAAAGGCCGCAGCCCCAATGGGTTGCGGCCTTTTTTTAATTCTGGATGATGGATTCCCGCCTGTGCGGGAATGACGGGGTTCTCCTCACCCCTCACCCCTCACCTCAAATGTCCGCCCACATGCGCACCAGGTTGGCGTAGACGTTGCTCAGGCGGCCCGTCTCCTCCAGCTCCGGCTGCTCCGCCAGCAGCCGTTCCCGGATCTGCCCCAGCTCGAACAGCAGCGCCCGCTGCCCCGGGTCCCGCACCATGCTCTGGGCCCAGGTCACCGCCACGCGGCGCTCGCCGGAGCGCACCGGTTCCACGCGGTGCAGGCTGGACGAGGGATAGACCACGGCCTGCCCGGCCGGCAGCTTGATCCGTTGCAGCCCGAAGGTGGTGCGGACGCTGAGTTCGCCGCCCTCGTAGTCGCTCGGATCCGTCAGGAACACGGTGGTGGAGACGTCCGAGCGGTAGCGTTCTTCGCCGCCCATGACCGGGTCGTCCACGTGGTAGCCATAGGTCATGCCGGGCCGGTAGCGGGCGTAGAAGGGTGCCGCCACCCGCAACGGCAGGCAGGCCAGGCGATAGAGGGGATGCCGTACGAGGCGGTTCATGACGATGTGGTTCAGGCGCTGGTACAGGTCCGGGGCCTGGCGCAGCTCCTCGTTGTGTTTCACCCGGCGCGCCTCGGTGCCGGCGGAGAGCCGGCCGTCGATGAATTCACCCTGGTCCAGCAGGGCATGGACCTCCGCCAGCTCGGCGGCGGAGAGCAGATCGGGGATGGTGACCAACACGGTGGATATCCTCGCCCGGTACGCCCGTTTCATGGGGCGCCCACGGCATGTAGAATGCGCTACAACGAAACCAGCTCGCGAGGCCTGGCATGATACTGAAAGTGATTCTGGAAGGCCAAACGGTACCGGTGGAGGTGCCCGACTATCTCATCCAGGAAGGCGAGGAATTCTTCCGCAAGATGGACGCCGACATGGACAAAGGGTACCAGATGAGCCGTACCTGGGTGGAGCGGCCGGACGTGGTGCAGCGCTGCCAGATCGCCGCCGACCGGCTCCTGACCGCCCTGGAGCAGGACAATACCCGGGTCGGCACCATGATGGCTGCCTACATCCTGGCGCGGCTGCCGGGTGTGGGTGGCGTCCGGCTCACCACCGGCGGTGACATGCTCGAACACGAGTTCTTCATGGCCGGTGGCCCCGAACCGGGGTTTTAGCGCTTCGTGATGCGCACGGCGCTCCGCGCCTTTGCGCATCCTACGGGGTATCACACATGGCGTATTCGTGGCACCCGTAGGTTGGGCAAAGCGAGCGCAGCGAGCGTGCCCAACAAAGAAGGTGCCGTCGACGGCGACGGTGGTATCCGATGCGCACGGCCACCGATGCGCACGGCGCTGCGCGCCTTTGCACATCCTACGGGGTATCACACATGGCGTATTCGTGGCACCCGTAGGTTGGGCAAAG
>JALWSQ010000060.1 GCA_026993645.1 Thiohalobacter sp. | reverse complement strand
GTCCCGGGCGGTGGGTTGTCCTGCGGGTTCGGGTTCTCGTCCATGAGATCGGCCGGTTCGCGCCAGTCTAAAACCTGGTAATCGGTGCCCCCGGGCCGGGTGAGCCGGATGGTGGCGCTCAGGGCGAAACGGGTGCCGCCGGGCCGCTGCGATTGCGCGTGGACAGTATAGGTGAGCGATGCGGTAGGCGACAAATAGCGCCGGTCCAGCCCCGGGGGGGTGCCGGTGGTGGTTGCCGGCCCGGTGCTGCGGCGCTGGGCGAGGTAGTCCGCGACCGTGGCCTCGGTGAGCCCCGGCAGGCCCTGCAGCACCAGCGGCGGGGCGACCTGGGGATGGATGCCGGCGTGGCCCCAGTAGACCGTGATGCCCGGCCGCAGGGCGCGGTACAGGGCCGGACGCATGCCGAAGATCAGGCGCAGTTCCTCCGGCGTGCGCAGGTCGGCATTGCGTGGCCCGTAGGGGAGGCCGGCATCGCGGTAGCGGTCCCGCTCCGCGCCGTTGAGACGGCTGAGGTCGTCCCGGTCGCGCCAGTCGGCGATGGCGTCCAGCAGGTGCAGCCGTTCCTCGTCACTGGCACCGGCGGCGCGCAGCAGGCCGTCGAGCAGGTCGGGATCGGCGGTATTGAGATCGATCCGCCCGCTCTCGTCTTGGATGCGGATCTCCACCCGGCTGCCCTCCCAGTCGAAGCGCCAGGGCTGGCCAGCCAGGATGGCGGCATCCAGGGGGCGGGCGGCCACCAGCCGCCGAAGGGCGTAGTGGAGGCCCGCCTCGGCGGCCAGCCGGGCGCGCGCCCCTTCCACCAGGTTGCGGGTGAGCTGGCTGCCGGTACGGGCACTGTGGACCAGGGTGGCGGCCAGGGTCACCACCAGGGCCAGGATCCAGAGCACCGCCACCAGGGCCACGCCCCGCTGGGGCCGGGCTGGGGGCGGCATGGCGGGACGGCGGCTCATGGCCTCACCCGGGTGGGATTGGCGTGGTGGCGCCGCAGCTGGATGCCCAGGCCGCCATCGATCATGGGGTGGACGACGAGGCTGGGCAGCGGGCGTCCCCGGCCATCGGTCAGGCGGATGCGGACCAGGGCGGGCAGGCGGTCGCTGCGCTGCCAGTGGTCCTGCCACCGGCCCCTCTCCACCGGGGTGGACCCGAGGTAGTCGATGCGCAGCCGGCCGATGTCCTCCATGAGCAAGGCGTGGCCGGTGGCATCCGCGGGGATGCGGTCGATCTCCCGTGGATAGTAGGGACGGTAGGCGAGCATGAGCCGGTTGCGCTGTCGGTCCCGGTACAGGCGGAGGTGATAGAGGGCGCCGCTGCTGCCGTGCAGCGGGGAGACGAATTCGAGGCGGTTGGTTTCCCCCCGGAACGGTGGGTGGCGGACGTCGCGGGCATCGGTCCAGTCCAGCAGCCGGGCCTGGCGCAACTGCCGGCGCAGCAGGTCCTGGGTGATGCGGAGCCGCTCGGTCCGTTGCAGCCGGTCGCGGGCGCTGTTGGACGAGCGCAGCGACAGGTGCAGCCCGGAGAACAGCACCAGCAGCAGCAGCCCGAGCAGGCTCAGGGCGATCAGGGCCTCGACCAGGGTGAAGCCGGACGGGCGTGCCACGGATTCAGCGGACACCGGGAGGGACCCGCAGGGTGGAGAGCGACAGGTGGTGCGTGCGGCCGTCGTTCCAGCTGACGTCCACCCGGATACGGTAGATGGGCAGTGGGCTGGGGACGGCGTCCGGTGCCGGATCCTGCCAGCGCCTGACGTCCGTCTGCCAGTGGTCACCGTCGGCGAAGGTGCCGCTGTCGTGGCCGGGCCGCAGGGGCAGGGCGCTGACCGCCGCCAGCCGGGAACGGGCGTGGAGCAGGGCGCGGCTGACATCGGCGCTCTGGCCGGCGCTGCGCAGCGAGGTCGAGAACAGACGCAGGGCCAGGGTCAGCACCAGGGCCAGGATGGAGAAGGCCACCAGGATCTCCAGCAGCGAGAACCCTCGCTGGTTGTCAGGAGGCGGGCAGGTCGACGACATGGGTCATGCCTGTCAGCCAGTCGATGTCGATGGCCCGGTGCAGCGGGCCGAGCCAGAGTTCCACCCGGCCGCCGGTGGAGCTGCCGTCGGGCAGGAAGCGGATGGCGGCGGTGCCGTGATCGATGCGCTCCGACCAGAACGGTTTCCCGGACCCCGGTGAGCTGGGGATCCCGGACCAGGTGCTCAACCTGCGTTTCCGGGATGGCAGCATCTACCAGATGGGTGTTACCAACTACGATGGAACGGGCCACTTCGACGAGGTCTTCCCCTTCTTCAAATGGCTGATCGCAGAAGTGGATTTCGCCCGCTTCAAGTCCACCGGCGTGACGGTGATCACCGATGCCGGCGGGCCCATCCCCGGCAGCGCCCAGTCCAGCCAGCCGGACGTGCTGACCCTGATGCCCGAGTTCGCCGGCCTGGACCCGGTGTTCCGGCGCTGGGTCGGGGCGCTGAATCCCCAGTACCAGTGCACGCCGGACCTGACGCCGCCCTATAGCGGTTGCGCCGAGAACATCAATCCGGTCACGGGTAATGCCTGGTCGCGCACCGAGCAGGGCGAGGTGCTGCTGCAGGCCTTCCAACCCTACCTGGGCCAGACCAATGTCATCTACTGGGGCAAGGCGGACTATGCCCCGGGCGAGAATGGCGGCATCACCGGTGTCGTGGTCTATGCCGTGACCCGGGCCGAGGACGACCCCGCCCTGGCGGCTGCCGAGACCTGGGAGCCGGGCATTCCCCGGGTCCAGCTCAACCTCTATGCCGACGGGGACGTGGACAACGTGCCCCTGGGCTGGTCCACCGGTGGCGCCAAGGGGTCCGAGGACATCGACTGGAACGGGGATGGCATCTACCAGGCCGCCGACGGTCACATCCAGGACCTGAACGGGGACGGGGTGGAGACCGAGCCCGACGTCGACAACTATCCCCTGGGCAACTTCCCCGGGCCGGAGGATATCGACCACAACGGCAACGGTGTGTTCGACTACGGGGATGCCATCCAGATCGTCCACTCGGACAGCTGGGACGACAACATTCCCACCGGCTGCCCGCCGAATCCGGCCTATGCCAATCCCACCGATGCCAATGGCAACCCGAACCCCAACTTCGGCCGCCAGGCGCCCTTCTGGGTCAACGGTGATCCCAACACCCCGGCCGAGGACTGCTTCGAGGGCCTGCGCACCTTCAACCAGGTGCGGGACGGAGTGTTCGACGGGGGTTACGAGTTCAATTCCTACTACCCGGGCGGCATGGCCAACAACCACACCAACCTGGTGCAGGGCCTGCCCGCGGCCACCTATATCGTCGAGGCCAAGACCCCGCCGGGCTACGAGGTGGTCAAGGAAGAGGACAAGAATGTGGACTTCGGCGCCAGCTACCAGCCCAGCACCCAGCTGCTGCCGGCAGGCTGCGTCGGCCATCGCGCCCCGCGCTATCCGGCCAAGGTGCCCCAGTACCTGACCCTGTTCCCCCAGGTCCCGGCACCCTTTGCCGGCCAGGTGCGGCCCCTGTGTGACCGCAAGTCGGTGACCGTGGCGGACGGGGCCAATGCGGCCACGGACTTCCACTTCTTCACCGAGGTGCCCAAGGCCGCCCGTATCGTCGGCTTCATCCTGGACGATACCGCCAACGAGTTCGATCCCTGGAGCCCGGCCTTCGGCGAGAAGTATGCGCCGCCGTGGATCCCGATCTCGGTGCGTGACTGGCAGGGCAACGAGATCATGCGTGACTACTCGGATCAGTACGGCAACTACGAGATCCTGGTCCCGTCCACCTACTCGGTGAACATCCCGACCCCCAGTGGCGTGTCGCCCAACATGCTCACCGTGTGCCTGAACAGCCCGGGTCCGATCCCGAATCCGGCCTACGATCCGGTGACCAATCCCAACGTACCGAAGACGATCATCGATCCGTTCTTCCAGCGCCGGTACTCGCAGTTCTGCTACACCTTGCAGTACACCCCCGGCAGGACCACCTACCTGGATACCCCGGTGATCCCGGTGGCGGCCTTCGCGGGCCCGCACCAGAGCCAGCTGGACTGCGACTTCCCGGACCAGACACCGGTGATCTATTCGGCCAGCCTGGCGGGCGGCAACGGACCCTTCATTCCCGACGGTACGCCGGTCACGGGCAAGATCCAGTTCGTGTCCATGGGCCAGACCACGGTGCCCAACCCGGCCTGGAACGGTACCCTCACCGGCCAGCGCACCATCACCCGTGACTATGGCTTCGGCGCCACCAAGGGCCATGTGTACATCGACGGTGTCGAGGTGCCGCCGAGCAAGGTGGTGACCTGGACCGACGGCCTGGTGGAGGTGGAGACCGGTGCCTTCACCAAGACCGGCCATGTCACCATCCAGCGGGCAGACAGCGGCCTGACCACGGTCATGGGCATCACCGTGACCAAGGGCAAGCCGGGCGAGCTGCCCCTGGTGGTCCCGCCGGGCGGCTCCATCCAGGCCGCCATCGACGCGGCCCATGGTGGCGATCTCATCCTGGTGCCGCCGGGCGAGTACGACGAGCTGGTGATCATGAACAAGAACGTGCGCCTGCAGGGCTGGGGTGCGCCGAGCGTGGTCATCAATGCCTTCAAGAATCCGGCCGAGAAGCTGAACATCTGGCGCAACCGGATCAAGGCCATGATCGCCCCCGGCACGGGTGATCCCGGCTACATCCTGCCTGGGCAGGAGGTCAATCCGGGTGGCCAGCTGGCGGCGGCCGAGGGTGGCGTGTTCATCACCGAGCAGGGCGCGGGCATCACCGTCCTGGCCAGTGACTCGCCGACCAACCCGGATGCCAACTTCACCAATGCCCGTATCGGTGGCTTCACCATCACCGGTTCGGATGCGGCGGGCGGCATCTTCGTCAATGCCCATGCCCACAACCTGGAGATCGCCGGCAACCGCATCATCAACAACGCCGGCTTCTACAGCGGTGGCATCCGCATCGGCAACCCCTTCCTGCCCGATGGCAATGGCGGGGTCCTGAGCAGCCACAACGACCACGTGCGCATCCATCACAACCACGTGGCGCTGAACGGCTCGCAGGACGCGGCGGGTGGCGGTATCTCCCTGTTCACCGGCTCCGATGCCTACGACGTGAGCGAGAACTACGTCTGTGGCAACTTCGCCGGTGGCTTCGGCGGCGGTATCGCCCACCTGGGCCTGAGTGACGGCGGCGTGATCCACAACAATACCGTCCTGTTCAACCAGGCCTTCAACCAGGGCAAGGAGGCATCCGGTGGTGGCATCTACATCGCCGGCGTGCGGCCGGCGCCGGCGCTGATTCCCGGCACCAACCCGCCGCAGTTCAACCAGCCCCTGGGCGTGGGTGCGGGCAATGTCACCGTGGACAGCAACCTGATCCAGGGCAACCTGGCGGGCGCGGGCGACGGTGGCGGCATCTGCCTGCAGCACGTGAACGGTACCGATGTGGGCAATGCCCCGGCCAACCCGGCGGCCTGGTACAAGGTGGACATCACCAACAACATGGTGGTGAACAACGTGGCCGGCCTGGCGGGTGGCGGTATCTCGCTGCAGGACGCCTTGCGGGTGAACATCGTCAACGACACCATCGCCGACAACGACAGCACGGCGACGGCGGGCGCCGCCTTCAGCCCGGGTGTTCCGACGGACTCCAACCCGCAGGTGGCCGGTGTCGTGGCGCGCAAGCACAGCCCCGAGCTGCTGACCGCCCTGGGTGCGACCACCACGGAGCCGCCGTATGCCAATCCGACGCTGGTGAACGACATCATCTGGCACAACCGGTCGTTCTACTTCCACGTCGACCAGGCGACCCCGCAGATGCCCACCGGGACCACCAACCCGCCGCAGACGAACCTGTGTCCGGCGCCCGCCCCGGGTCAGCCCAACACCGGCTTCTGCCTGCTGCAGGCCACGCCCTTCTATGACGACCTGGGCGTGGTGGGGATCGGTGGCTCGCTGGCGCCGACCTCGTCGATCCTCACCGACGTGACGGGCCTGGATCCGAGCAACAGCAACCTGGATCCGACCTTCGTCGCCAGCTATTTCAATGGTGACAAGAACCAGGTGTTCATCCCCGAGGTGACCACGGCGCTGACGGCTCTGCCGGCCTTCGACGAGGGCGGCAACTTCATCGACGTGCGCTTCGGTCCGCTGACCACCCATGATCCGGCCACGGGTGCGCCCTTCGGCAACTACCACCTGGATGCCGGGTCGCCCGCCATCGATGCCGCCGACGGCACCGTGCTGGCATCCATTGCGGGGCTGGCCACGGACATCGACGGGGATTCGCGGCCGGCGACGGCGGGCGGACTGCCGGACATCGGTGCCGACGAAGCCTCCACGGCGATCGGTTCCACGCAGATCCCGGACACCGATGGTGATGGCGTCAAGGACAATGTCGACAACTGCCTGCTGGTGCCCAATCCCAGCCAGCTGGACAGCGACGGCGACAAGTTCGGTGACGCCTGTGACGGTGACTTCAACAACAACCGCATCGTGGATCTGGGTGACATCTATGCATTCATCCGCATGATCGGGCGTCCGGTCGCGGCCGGTGACTTCAATGGCAACGGTATCGTGGACCTGGGTGACATCTATGCCTTCATCCCGATGATCGGCAAGGCGCCGGGCCCCTCGGCCCTGGTGCCCTGAGCGGTGCAGCGAGTGGAGGCAGAGTCATGGCTAATCGAGCACGAGACACGCGTAGGAGAACAATGATGAACACGCGGAAAAAAACCCTTGCCGGCTTGGTCGCCGCCACCCTGATCGGGGTGGCGGGGACCGCCCAGGCCGCCTTCTTCGTCCAGTGTCCGGGGGACAACAACGGGGATGCGGTCATCGACGGGGCGGCGGATCCCAACAACGCCCACTACCCGCCGTCGACGGATCCGCTCCATCCCTACCACTATCCCAGCAACGCCCGCTGCATGAGTATTTCGGCCGGGGACGGTTTCACCAAGATGGCCGACGGCAAGGTGGTCTATGATTTCGGGTTCCACGACGTGACCGGGATCCCGGAGGCCCAGATCGGGGTCGAAGGTCTGGTGGCGGTGGAACAGCCGGCGCCGACCATCGTCATGGACGAGGGGGACGAGTTCTACCTCAATCTCAGTAATGTCGGCATGGTGCACCGGCCGGACCTGTTCGATCCGCACACGGTGCACTTCCACGGCTTTCCCAATGCCGCGCCCATCTTCGACGGGGTGCCGGACACCGGACCCTCCATCAACGAGGGCGCGACCTTCACCTATTACTACGTGCCCCTGGATCCCGGTACCTATCTGTATCACTGCCACGTGGAGGCGGCCGAGCACATGCAGATGGGCATGATCGGCAATCTCTACGTGCGGCCCAAGCAGAACCGGCTGCCCGATGGCACCCTGCTGGGGACCTGGGTGCACCACAACCCGGACTACAACCCGGACCGCAACCTGGACGATCCCCTGGTGGGCGACAAGTACGCCTACAACGACGGTGACGGTTCCACGAGGTATGACCGTGAATACTTGGTTCAGGTGACCTCGTTCGACGACAACTTCCACACGGCCGAGCTGGGGATCCAGCCCCTCCCCTTTGCCAGCATGCATGCGACCTACACCATGATCAATGGTCGCGGTTATCCGGACACCACGGTGCAGGGCCCGCTCACGCCCCCGGCCCAGACCCTGGGCTATGGGCAGGATCAGCCGGTCCAGCCCATGGGATCCCTGATCACGGCCAACGCGGGCGAGCGCATCCTGCTTCGGATCACCAACGTCAGCGTCACCGAGGTCTTCAGCCTGACCATCCAGGGCATGGACATGCAGGTCATCGGCCGGGGTGCCCGGCTGT
>JALWSQ010000059.1 GCA_026993645.1 Thiohalobacter sp. | reverse complement strand
GCCATGGTGGCATGCCGGGCCGGCCTGCACCAGTTCGGGAATTTTCACCCAGGCAGACAGCGCCATGCGGGAGTGGTCGGGTACCGGCGGGGGGACGGGGCGCGGCTTGAACCCGCCCGGCCCGGCATGCCACCATGGCCCTGTGGGAGGCTCGATCCTCCGGCGCGAGAACCCCCATGAGCCAGTGCGAACATCAGGACGAGAGGGCATCCGGGCTGACCATTGGTCAGGTCGCCCGCCGTGCCGGCGTCGGGGTCGAGACGGTGCGTTACTACAGCCGCCGGGGCCTGGTTGCCGAGCCCCCCCGACCCGCCAGCGGGTACCGGCGCTACCCACCCTCGGTGGTCGGCCGCATCCGCTTCATCAAGCGGGCCCAGGCCCTGGGTTTCACCCTGCAGGAAATTGGGGAACTGCTGACCCTGGGTGACCGACAATGCCGCCCGGTGCGGGACCGCGCCGCGGCCAAGATGCGCCAGATCGAGGACCAGATCAGGGACCTGGGTCGCCTCCATGCCTCCCTGGAGGCGCTGGTGGCCGCCTGCGACACGGGCCGTACCGATGCCCCCTGCGCCATCGTCGAGGCACTTTCGCAGGAACCCGTCGATGGTGCCTGAAGAGGACGAGCGGACGTCGGCACCGGTAGCGCCCGGACCGGCCATGGCGAAGATGCTGGATGCCATCCGGGAGGAACTGCGCTACACCGCCCGGGAGCTGGGGCGGGACCGGCTGGATCCCCGGGTCGAAGCGGCGATCGCCCAGGTGCCGCGCCACCTGTTCGTGCCGGACCATCTGCGGGATGCCGCCTATCTCAATGGTCCCCTGCCCATCGGCGACGGCCAGACCATCTCTCAGCCCTACATCGTCGCCGTGATGACCGATCTCCTGCGGCTGCGGCCCGGCGACCGGGTCCTGGAGGTGGGGACGGGGTCCGGTTACCAGGCCGCCATCCTCTCCCGCCTGGTGGACCAGGTCTACAGCCTGGAACTCATCCCCCGCCTCGCGGCCGAGGCCGAGGCCCGTTTCCGTGACCTGGGTTACGACAACATCCGGGTCCGGGTGGGTGATGGTTACCAGGGCTGGCCCGAGGCCGCCCCCTTCGATGCCATCGTGGTCACCGCGGCCGCGCCCGAGGTGCCGGAACCCCTGGTTCGGCAACTGGCGCCCGGGCGCCGCATGGTGCTGCCGGTGGATGCCGCCATCGGCCAGGACCTGCTGCTGTTGGAAAAGGATGCCCGCGGCCACCTCCATACCCGACGCATGCTGCCGGTGGCCTTCGTCCCCCTGCGGGGCCGACGGGCGGACGACGACACGGCCTGAGGAAAGGTGCCGCACCATGCCCGGGGAAAGCCGTCATGCCCATTCATAACGAGGACATCGCGGCCGTCTTCGACGAGATCGCGGACCTGTTGGAGATCGAGGGCGCCAACCCGTTCCGGATCCGTGCTTATCGCAATGCCGCCCGTACCCTGCGGGCCCTGGGCAGCGATATCCGCGAGCGGGCCGGCAGCCTGGAGACGCTGACGCGGTTGCCCGGCATCGGCACGGCCCTGGCGGAGAAGATCCAGGAGATCCTGGCCACCGGCCACTGCCGAACCCTGGAGAAGCTGCGCCGGCAGCTGCCGGGGGAGCTTCCCGAACTGCTGCGGTTGCCCGGACTGGGCCCGCGCCGCGTACACGCCCTCTACCACGACCTGGACATCCATACCCTGGAACAGCTGCACCGTGCCATCCTGGATGGTCGCGTACGCCAGCTGCCGGGGTTCGGCGAACGATTGGAACAACGCTTGCTCGAGGCACTGGCGCGCCAGGAGACCAGCCACCGCTTCAGGCTGGCCACGGCCGCCCGGTATGCCACCGCCCTGCAGGCCTACCTGGAACAGGGCACCGGCGTGGGACGCGTCACCCTCGCCGGCAGCTACCGCCGGCGCCGGGAGACCGTGGGTGACCTGGACATCCTGGTCACGGCCCGCAATGGCCGAGCCGTCGTCGACCACTTCGTGCACTACGACGAGACCAGCGAGATCCTGTCCCGGGGCGACACCCGGGCCACGGTGATCCTGCATTGCGGGCTGCAGGTGGATCTGCGGGTCGTCCGCAAGCAGAACTACGGCGCGGCGCTGCACTACTTCACCGGCAGCCGCGCCCACAACATCGCCATCCGGGCCCTGGCCCAGAAGCAGGGGCTCAAGATCAACGAGTACGGTATCTTCCGTGGTCGCCGGCGGCTCGGTGGCGAGGAGGAAGGCGAGGTCTTCGCGGCGGTGGGACTGCCCTGGATTCCGCCTGAATTGCGGGAGAACCGCGGCGAGATCGAGGCGGCCCGGCAGGGGCTGCTGCCGCAGCTGGTGGAACCCGGCGACCTGCGCGGCGACCTCCACGTCCACACCCGGGCCACCGATGGCCACGAGACCATCGCGGCCATGGCCGAGGCGGCCCGGGCCCGGGGGTTCGAATACCTGGCCATCACCGAGCATTCGCGCCACCTGACCGTCGCCCACGGCCTCGACAGTCGCCGCCTGCTGGCCCAGATCGACGAGATCGACCAGCTGAACGAGCGCCTCGAAGGTATCCGCCTGCTCAAGGGGATCGAGGTGGACATCCTGGAGGATGGCAGGCTGGACCTGCCCGACCGGGTGCTGGCACGGCTCGACCTGGTGGTGGGTGCCGTCCACAGCCGGTTTCACCTCAGCCGGACCCGGCAGACGGAGCGCATCCTGCGGGCCATGGACCACCCCTTCTTCACCCTCCTCGCTCACCCCACCGGCCGTCTCATCGGCGAACGCGAGCCTTACGACGTGGACCTGCCGCGCATCATCCGCCATGCCCGGCAGCGGGGCTGCTACCTGGAACTCAATGCCCACCCCGAGCGCCTGGACCTGCTCGACACCTACTGCCAGTTCGCCCGCGACGAGGGTGTGCTGATCGCCATCGACTCCGATGCCCACGGCATCCCGGACTTCGATCACCTGGTGTATGGCATCGGCCAGGCCCGGCGCGGCTGGCTGGAGGCGGACGACGTGCTGAATACCCGGCCCCTGCCGGCACTGCTGCGGCTGCTCGCCGCCAGCCGGCTCAAGTGAGGCCGCTGGGCGGCCGTCATACCCGGCGGGCTGAACCCCGGCATGGCGGGACGCTCTAACGGGATGTCGAAACGGCCGGAAGCGAACCCGATGACGACGACCAGGGACAGGCATCCAAGGACCCGCCGGCCGGCATGGCTGCCCTGGCTGTTGTCGATCGTCCTTTCGCTCGCCGCCATCATGCCGGTTCGGGCCACCGACCCATCCTCCGCCCTGCCCCTCATACGTACCCTGCTGATCAGCGATCCACAGCGCCTGGCCGACGCCGGACTGGATGTCGTCACCCTCGCCCGGATCTACCGCCACCACGGCTTTGTCCCTCTGTGGGCGTCCTCCGCCCCGCAGCGCGCGGCCGCCAACCGGCTGCTGGAACGGATCGCCCGGGCGGGTGAAGAGGGGTTGGATCCCGCCGCTTTCCACCTCGCCGCCCTGCAACAGTGCTGGAACGGTCAGGATCCCAGGGATCGTGCCTGGCGCGACCTGCTGCTCACCGATGCCTTCCTGCGCCTCGCCAGCCAGCTCAAGCGTGGCCGGTTCGATCCGCAGGAGATGGATCCAGACTGGTTCATCGAGGCCGAACCCTTTGCCCCCGAGCCGGCGCTGGAACGGGCGCTTGCGGTCGGCATCGACCCGGTCCTGGATGGGCTGGCCCCGCACCATCCCGGCTACCGGCGCCTGCGCGACGCCCTGGCCCGCTACCGCGCCATCGCGGCCGCCGGCGGCTGGCCGACCCTGGCCGAAGGTCCTGCACTGCGCCTGGGCAGCACGGGGCCCGCGGTCGAGCGGCTCCGGCAACGCTTACAGGCGACGGGCGACATTCGCTACCAGAGTCCCACACCCGGTGAGTTCGACGAGGTGCTGGCGGCCGCCGTGCGTCATTTCCAGCAGCGCATGGGCCTGCCCGCCGACGGGGTCGTCGGCCGCCGCACCCGCCACGCGCTCAATGTCCCGGTGACAGATCGCATCCACCAGATCGAGCTGAACATGGAACGCTGGCGTTGGCTGCCGTCCGATCTCGGCGAACGCTACATCCTGGTCAACCTGGCGGGTTTCTACCTGGAGGCCGTGGCGGACGAACGCCCGGTCTTGCGCATGCGGGTGATCGTGGGCAGGCGCTACCGGTCGACACCGGCCTTCACCCGGGCCATGACCTACCTGGTGCTCAACCCCTACTGGAACGTGCCGCGTCGTATCGCCGTCCATGAACTGCTGCCCCGTGCGCGGCGCGATCCCGGCTTCCTGCAGCGCAAGGGCATCCGCATCCTGGACGGCTGGCAGCAGGGCCCCCGGGAGCTGGCACCGGGGCGCGTCGACCTGGCCCACCTGGACCCGGCTGACTTCCCCTACCGCCTGCGCCAGGATCCGGGCCCGACCAATGCCCTCGGCAGCATCAAGTTCATGCTGCCCAACCCGTTCGACATCTACCTGCACGACACACCCTCCCGCCACCTGTTCCAGCGCCCGGTGCGCACCTTCAGCCACGGCTGCATTCGCATCGAGAAACCGCTGGCGCTGGCGGGGTTCGTACTGTCCGATGGCCACGAAACCCCTCTGCCCCGGCTGGAGAGCCTGCTGGAGCGGGGGGCCAACCGGACCCTGCGCCTGCCCCGCCCGGTACCGGTCTACCTGCTCTACCTGACCGCCTGGGTCGACGAACAGGGCAACCTCAACTTCCGCCCCGACGTCTATGGCCGCAACCGCCGGCTGGCGACCCTGTTCGGCCGTCACGCCAGCTGAACCGCCAACTCGCCGATTTTGTGATCCAGGGCACGGCCGCTGGATCCCTGCCACCCCATAATCCCTTTGTCCGGTTCAAGTTTTCTGGCCCGTCCGCCGATCCAGCCGGTATAATCTGCGCGCGCGCAGCGGTGATCGGCTAGGAGGATCGACCCGGCATGGAATCACGCACTCACACCGCGCTGACCCGGCGCCGGCTGTTGCAGGCCCTGGGTATCGGGCTGCCCCTGCTGGGCGGCGGCCTGCCACTGCAGGCCCGTGCCCTGGCCCGGGCGGAACGCCGGCTCTCGTTCCACAACCTGCACACCGGCGAGCACCTCACCACCTGTTATTGGGCTGAGGGCCGCTACCTGGCCAGTGAATGCCAGGCCATCGACCACCTGCTGCGTGACTTCCGCACCGGCGACATCCATCCCATCGACCGGCGGCTGCTGGACCTGCTGTACGTGCTGCAACGGCAGGTACGGGGCAAGGGACCGTTCCAGGTGATCTCCGGTTATCGCTCCCCGGCCACCAACCGGATGCTGCGGCAGCGGGGACACCACGTGGCCCTGCACAGCATGCACCTGCAGGGCAAGGCCATCGACATCCGCCTGCCGGGCTGTTCCCTGCGCCACCTGCACCGCGCGGCCCTCGCCCTGCGTGCCGGCGGTGTCGGTTACTATCCCCGCTCGAACTTCGTGCATGTGGACACCGGCCGCGTCCGTTCCTGGCGCGGCTGAACCACCCCTGGCGACAGGCAAAAAGAAACCCGGCCGGATGCCGGGTCACAAGGGCTCTGCTTCGGATTCCTCTTATTCCACCGGAATGGACCGACGCTGCGCCCGGGCCAGCTTGGGCAGGGTCAGCTCCAGCAGCCCGTCCCGGAAACTGGCGCGGGCACCGTCCACGTCGATCTCGGCCGGCAGGGCAAGGGTACGCGAGAACGCACCCTGGTGGATCTCGGAACGGACATAATCGCCCTTTTCCTCCCGCTCCTCCTTGCGTGTCGTGGCGCGCAGGGTGAGCGTCGTATCCGTCAGGGAGACGTCGATGTCGTCCTTGGCCACGCCCGGCAACTCGGCGCGTACGACGATCTCGTCGTCACGGTCGATCATATCGACCCGCGGCAGCTGGGTCGCCAGGCCGGCACCCAACTCGCCCCAGGCCGGCCAGTCACGAAACGGCCGCATCCAGTCCCGGGGAAAGAGGCGCTCGAACAACTGGTCCATTTCGGCGAAGGGACTCAACACCCGGGAACGGGCCGGCTCCAGCCTCTGGACCTGGGCCGTCTCCCGGCTCTCCGGGGTCACTTCCTTCCGGGTTACGACTTCTTCCGCCATGACTCTGTCCTCCCTCTCTGGTACCAAGGTTCGATGGGCACCGGGGCTTGCGCCCGGTACCCCTTTCCCCGTCTGGGAGATAGGGTCCGACAGCGGTTTTTCAAGTGCCGGCGATGTAGGCCAGGGCCCGGTCGATGCGCTGCAGGGTGCGCTCCCGGCCCAGCAGTTCCAGGGTCACGTCGATGGGGGGGGACACCGGCCCGCCGGAGACCGCCACCCGCAGTGGCTGGGCCACCTTGCCCAGCTTGAGTTCCAGCACCTCGGCCACCCCCACCACCACCCCGTGGATGGCCTCCGCCTCCCAGTCCGGCAGGGCCGCCAGCCCTGTCCGCAGCCGGGTCAGGGCCTCGACCGCGGCGGGGCGCAGGTGCTTCTTCGCCGCCTTCTCGTCGTAGTGATCGAAGTCCTGGTACAGGAACAGGGCCTGCCGGGCCATCTCCACCAGGGTCTTGGACCGCTCCTGCAGGGCGCGGATGACCGCCAGGATGTCCGGGCCCCCGGCCGCCGGATCGATCCCCAGCCGGCCCAGGTGGTAACCCAGGTGGCGCTCCAGGTGTTCCGGCGGACTGGTCTTGATGTAGTGCTGGTTCAGCCACAGCAGCTTGTCCGGGTTGAAGGTGGACGCGGCCTTGTTGACGTCGCGGATGTCGAACAGCTCCACCATCTCGTCGACGGAGAAGACCTCCTGGTCGCCGTGGGACCAGCCCAGGCGGACCAGGTAGTTGATCAGCGCCTCGGGCAGATAACCCTCGTCGCGAAACTGCATGACGCTCACCGCGCCGTGACGCTTGGAAAAACGCTTGCCGTCCGGGCCCAGGATCATGGGCACGTGGGCGTAGGCCGGTGGCTGCAGGCCCAGGGCCTGCATGATGTTCATCTGCCGCGGGGTGTTGTTGAGGTGATCGTCGCCGCGGATCACGTGGGTGATCCCCATGTCGGTATCGTCCACCACCACCGTCAGGTTGTAGGTGGGCGTACCGTCGCTGCGGGCGATGATGAGATCGTCCAGCTCGGCATTGGCGAAGCTGACCCGCCCCCGCACCAGGTCGTCCACCACCACCGTACCCTCCAGCGGATTGCGGAATCGCACCACATAGGGCGCATCCGGCGCCGGTGGCCGCTCCAGGTGCCGGCAATGGCCGTCGTAGCGTGGTTTCTCCTTGCGCGCGAGCTGATCCGCCCGCAGCCGTTCCAGGCGTTCGCGGCTGCAGTAACAGCGGTAGGCGTGGCCACTGTCCAACAGCTGCTGGATCACCTCGCGGTAGCGGTCGAAGCGCCGGGTCTGGTAGAAGGGGCCCTCGTCGTATTCCAGGCCGAGCCAGGTCATGCCCTCGAGAATGGCATTGACGGACTCGGCGGTGGAGCGTTCGAGGTCGGTGTCCTCGATGCGCAGGACGAAGGCCCCGCCGTGGTGGCGGGCATGGAGCCAGGAGAACAGCGCCGTGCGGGCGCCGCCGATGTGCAGATAACCGGTGGGACTGGGGGCAAAACGCGTGCGTACCGTCATGGGGGCAGAATTCCCTGGAAAACATGGAGGTGAAGCGCGATTGTAGCAGAGATCGCAGGCCGTTCCGGCGGCCGGCCGGCACCGGCGCCGGACCGTTGACCCCCCGCTGGCCAGCACGTAAAATCGCGTCTCCCAGCTGTTTCCGGGCGATTAGCTCAGCGGGAGAGCACTGCCTTCACACGGCAGGGGTCGCTGGTTCGATCCCAGCATCGCCCACCATCTTCCC
>JALWSQ010000058.1 GCA_026993645.1 Thiohalobacter sp. | reverse complement strand
CACCACCCCCGGCCAGCGCAGCACCTCCACCGGGTCCAGGGCCACCGCCGCCGTCTGGGCCCGCTCGCTGACGTGACGGCAGGCCTGCATCACCTGGTCCAGCAGGTCGTCGTCGATCTCCACCGCCGCCGGGGTGCGCAGGTTGCCGCGCAAGCGCAATACCAGCTCCACCTTGCCCCGCTTCAGGCGCCGGCCGGCCCGCTCCCGTAGCACCGGCTCCAGGCTGCGCAGGTCCTCCGGCAGGCGCAGGGCCAGTTCCAGGTAGCGATGGTTGACGGAACGCAGCTCCCACACCAGCATGCCCCCGTCCAGATCCCGGGTACGGCGCGCGAAGGCGGTCATGCTTCGTATCATGGTGCTGGTCTCCCTGCCTCAAGGCGGCCCCCGCGGCGGCCGATCTCCCCCCATGGTAAGCCCTGTCGCCGGCGGGGCAAAACACAAGCCTTCACCGATGGATGCAGACACACCGAAACGGGAAGCGGCACTGCCGCCGGGTACGGCCCTGGACCGCTACCGGCTCGGGCCCTGCGTCGGCGGCGGCGGCTTCAGCCTGGTCTACCGGGGCGAGGACGTCCTGACCGGGCAGAAGGTGGTGATCAAGGAGTTCATGCCCAGCCGCCTGGCCCGCCGCACCGCCAGCGGCCAGGTGATCCCGGCCCACCCGGACCTGGCGGACCGCTTCCGCCGCGGCCGCCGGCTGTTCCTGCGCGAGGCCAGCACCCTGGCCCGGCTCCACCATCCCAACATCGTGCGGGTGCTCAACTTCTTCGGCGCCCGGGGCACCATCTACATGGTCATGCTGTGGGAGGCGGGCGAGAACCTGCAGCGCTACCTGCACCGCCACGGCGGGCGCCTGAGTGAACGCTTCCTGCGCACCGTGTTCCCGCCCCTGCTGGACGGCCTGGAGGCCATCCACCTGCAGGACCTGCTACACCTGGACATCAAGCCGGGCAACATCCACATCCGCCCCGGCGGCCGCCCGTTGCTGCTGGACTTCGGTGCCGTACACGGCTTCCCCCAGAGCCGGCGCTCACAACCGGGCCAGGTGCTGAGCCCCGGCTTCTCGCCCAGCGAACAATACCAGCCCAATGGGTACGTGGGCCCCTGGTCCGACATCTACGCCCTGGGCGCCACGCTGCGCGCCTGCATCGAGGGCCGGCCGCCGCTGGCGGCGGACCGGCGCTACGAGGGGGAGATGCTCACGCCCATGACCCGGCTGTGGCAGCGCCACTACACACCCGAGCTGCTCCGGGCCATCGACCGCGCCATGGAACTGGATCCCCTGCTGCGGCCGCAATCGGTGGCCGAGTTCCGGCAGCTGTTCCCAGACGGCCCGCTGCCGGCGGCGGAGCCCGCGGAACCCAGCCGCTTGCACCGCCTGGTGGGCAGCCTGCCCTGGAAACGCTCATGACCGGCCCGCTGCGACCTGCCGTGATCAGCCTCACCGGCGACCGCGCCGACAACCAGGACCGCTGCCTGTGGCGCCGGTCCGGGGACCGGTGGCTGCTCGCCCTGGCCGACGGCATGGGCGGCCATGCCCGCGGCGAACTGGCGGCCGAGGCCTTCATCGACACCCTGGCGGCGGCCTTCGCCCGCTGGCCCCGGGGACTGGCGGCACCGGACTTCCTGCGCCGGGCCTTCAGCCGCGCCCACGCCGCGGTGGTGGCCAGTGGCCAGACCCAACGGCCGCCGGTACATCCCCTCACCACCGGTGTCGCCTGCGTCGTCGAGCAGGACCGGCTCCATTGTGCCCACCTGGGCGACAGCCGCTGTTACCTGCTGCGCCGCGGCCGGATCCTGGTGCGCACCCGGGACCACACCCCGGTGGCCCGGTTGCTGGCGCAGGGGATCATCACCCCCGCCGAGGCCCGTCGGCACCCGCTGCGCAACCAGGTCAACCGCTGCCTGGGCAGCCAGGGCGGTCCCTGGCCCCCGACCC
>JALWSQ010000057.1 GCA_026993645.1 Thiohalobacter sp. | reverse complement strand
CCTTGCAGGCCTGGGCGCCGGAATAGTCGAACTCGCAGGCCTGGCCGATGACGATGGGGCCGGCACCGATGATGAGGACGCTCTCTATGTCAGTCCGCTTGGGCATTCTCTACAGCCGGTGAGGGGTTAGGGGTGAGGCGTGAGGCGTACAGAACGCCTTTTACTCCTCACTCGCATGAGACCGATGAAGTGGTCGAACAGGGGGGCCACGTCGTGGGGCCCCGGGCTCGCCTCGGGGTGGCCCTGGAATCCGAACGCCGGGTGCTCGCGGTGGGCGACCCCCTGCAGGCTGCCGTCGAACAGGGACCGGTGGGTGGCCTCGAGGCAGTCGGGCAGGCTGGCCTCGTCCACGGCGAAGCCATGGTTCTGGCTGGTGATGAGCACCGCGCCGGTGCGCAGGTCCTGCACCGGGTGGTTGGCCCCATGATGGCCGAACTTCATCTTCACCGTGCGTGCCCCGCTGGCCAGCGCCAGCAGCTGGTGGCCCAGGCAGATGCCGAACAGGGGCAGGTCCGCGGCCAGCAGGCCGGTGATGGCCTCGATGGCATAGCGGCAGGGCTCCGGATCGCCCGGGCCGTTGGAGAGAAAGACACCGTCCGGCCGCAGCGCCAGCACCTCCTCGGCCGGTGTGGTGGCCGGAACCACGGTGATGCGGCAGCCCCGGTCCACCAGCATGCGCAGGATGTTGCGCTTGATGCCGAAATCATAGGCCACCACGTGCCGGGGCAGCCGTTCCTCGATGGGATGCGGCGCCTCCGGCAGCCCGCCCTCCAGGGTCCAGCTGCCCTGGGCCCATTCGAACGGCCGCCGCGTGGTCACCTCCCGTGCCAGGTCCATGCCCTCGAGGCCGGGGAAGGCCCGCGCCGCGGCCACCGCGGCCTCGGCATCGATGTCGTCGCCGGCCACCAGGCAGCCGTTCTGGGCCCCCTGCTCGCGCAGCAGCCGGGTCAGCTTCCGGGTGTCGATATCGGCGATGGCGACCACCCCCTGGCGCACCAGCCAGTCCGCCAGCGGTTCCCGCGCCCGCCAGTTGCTGCAGGCCAGCGGCAGGTCGCGGATCACCAGCCCCGCCGCGTGGACCTGGGCCGATTCCTCGTCCTCGGGGTTCACGCCCACGTTGCCGATGTGGGGATAGGTGAGGGTGACGATCTGGTGGGCGTAGGAGGGATCCGTGAGGATCTCCTGATAACCGGTCATGGCCGTGTTGAACACCACCTCGCCGGTGCGCCGGCCGGCGGCACCGATGGAACGGCCCCGGAACAGGGTGCCGTCCGCCAGGGCCAGGAGTGCGGGTGTCATCGAGCCGTGACCTCCAGTTCACGCATACGCAAAGCGGGAGGACTCGCACCGAGTCATCCCGCTCTCCAGGATCGAGGGTGGCAGGCTGCCCATGGGCTCGGGCGCGGTCATCGGGCAGGGGCCATCTGGACTGGCGATTCTACTGGATGCCCCGAACAGCGTCCAGCGGGTCCCGGCGCCCGGTCAGCGCAGGCCGAGCACGTCCTGCATGTCGTACAACCCCGCGGCCCGGCCGACCACCCAGGCGGCGGCCCGGGCCGCGCCCCGGGCGAAGGTCATGCGCGAGGAGGCCTTGTGGGTGATCTCCACCCGCTCCCCCTCGGCGGCGAACATCACGGTGTGCTCGCCGACGATGTCCCCGGCGCGGATGGTCTCGAAGCCGATGGTCCGGCGGTCGCGCTCCCCGGTGTGACCCTGGCGCCCGTAGACCGCGCACTCGGCCAGGTCCCGCCCCAGGGCCCCGGCCACCACCTCGCCCATGCGCAGGGCCGTACCCGAGGGGGCATCCACCTTGTGCCGGTGGTGGGCCTCGATGATCTCGATATCCACCTCGTCGCCCAGCACCCGGGCCGCCAGGTCCAGCAACCGGAAGCAGAGGTTGACCCCCACGCTCATGTTGGGGGCGAAGACAATGCCGATGTCCGC
>JALWSQ010000056.1 GCA_026993645.1 Thiohalobacter sp. | reverse complement strand
CCACCACCATCCGCAACGGTGGTACCCATACAATTCCGTGTGGTTCTGTGGCTCATACCACTGACGCGCACGGCCACCGATGCGCACGGCGCTGCGCGCCTTTGCGCATCCTACACCTCGCCCCTCACCCGCCGGTCAGGGGCCGAACACCAGCGGCAACAGCCAGCGTGCCGCGGCCAGGATGGTGAGGATGCCGGCCAGGTTGAGCCAGATGCCCGCCCGCACCATGTCGCCGATCCGCACCCGCCCGGTACCGAACACCACCGCATTGGGTGGCGTCGCCACCGGCAGCATGAAGGCGAAGGAAGCGGCCAGGGTGGCCGGTACCATGAGCTGCAGCGGCGTCAGCCCGACCCCCCGGGCCGCCGCGGCCAGTACCGGCAGGATGAGCTGCGTAGTCGCGGTATTGCTGGTGAGTTCCGTCAACCCGGTGACGCCCGAGGTCACCGTGGCCACGAGGGTCATCCGGCCCAGATGCCCCGCCCCCAGGAAATGCCCACCCAGCCAGGCCGACAGCCCGCTGTCGGCGAAGCCCTTGGCCAGCGCGAACCCCCCACCGAACAGCACCACCACCCCCCAGGGCAGCCGGCCGAAGGCATCCGCCTCCAGCAGCCGGGTCCCGCCCCTCCCCTCGCGGGCAGGCAGCAGGAACAAGGACAGCGCCATGCCAATGGCGACGGTGCCGTCGTCGATCCCCCGCGCCCAGGGCAACCACCCGGACCAGCCCGGGATGCGGGCGAATCCCAGGTCCAGATCCTTGCGAAAGATCCATAGCAGGGCCGTCAGCCCGAACACCAGGGCCACGGACCATTGGGCCCAGGTCACCGGGCCCAGTGCCAACCGTTCCCGGTGCAGCGCATCCAGAGACAGCCGCAGGCCGTTCAACTGCGGGTACAGCCCGCGCGTGAGCAACAGCCAGGCCGCCAGCAGCATCACCAGCGCCACCGGCACGCCCAGCAGCATCCACTGGCCGAAGGCGATGGCCGGCGACCCGGGAAAGCTGATCTGGTAGATCCGGGCCAGGGCCAGGTTGGGCGGCGTACCCACCAGGGTCGCCACCCCGCCGATGGAGGCGGCATAGGCGATACCGAGCAACAGGGCCACAGCGAATGCCCGCGCCGACGCCTCGCCCTCGTCCAGCGCCAGGCCATCCAGGATGGCCACGGCGATGGGCACCATCATCACCGTGGTGGCGGTGTTCGAGATCCACATGGAGAGCAGGGCGGTGGCCATCATGAAGCCCAGCACCAGGGCCCCAGGGCGACCACCGAAGATCCCGACGACGGCCAGCGCGATGCGCCGGTGCAGGTGCCAGCGTTCCATGGCCTGGGCGATGAGGAAACCGCCGATGAAGAGAAAGATGGTGGAATTGATGTAGCTGCCCGCCACCACCTTGGCCGGGGCGATCCCCAGCAGCGGCAACGCGACCAGGGGAACCAGGGCGGTTGCCGCCAGGGGCAGAGCCTCGGTCACCCACCACAGGGCCATCAGCACGGCCACCGCCGCCATCCGGGTCACCGCCGGGTGGCCGGGATCCAGGTCGGTGCCCAGCCCCAGCCAGAGGGCTGCCAGGATACCCAGCCCGAGGCCGCCCCGCGCCATCCAGTACCGCGCGGGCCTCACGCCCCGTGATCCTGTTCCATTTTCTCAGTACCAGACATTGGCATAGCGCTCGTAGTAACGCGCCGCCGTCAGCATGCTGTCGTAGATGTTGCCCCGCGCCACCATGACCAGGTAGAAATCGCCATTGGGCGCCAGCTGGCCATGGAAGAAACCGGACGCCCCTCCAGCCTGGGGGAGCCGCACGTAGTCCAGCGAGGTGGGGGTCATGCGCCAGTAGTCCCAGGGCGAGGTGCGACCTTCCCAGCCCCGGGTGCCCAGGCTGCCGGGGAAGCGCGCCGGCCAGCCCGCCGCGGGCAGCCCGTAACCACCCCAGCCCGTTCC
>JALWSQ010000055.1 GCA_026993645.1 Thiohalobacter sp. | reverse complement strand
GCGGCTGGAGGGGTTGCACGGCGTGCAACCCCTCCAGCCGCAGACCGCGCCGCTCCAGGCGCCGCCGGCCGCGCAGCAGCCAGCTCAGGCCGTCGGTGCGCAGATCGACGATGAGTTCGTAACGGTGGCGACGCAGCCGCCGCACCAGGGCCAGCAGCCCGCGCCAGCCACCGCCCTTGTCCTTGTGCAGGATGTCGCCACGCCAGGGACAGGCCTCCAGCAGGGCGCTGGAGCGCCGGTCCGCCACCAGGTCCACCAGGGCGTCCGGATCCTGCTGGTGCAACACCTGCAGCACGGGCGTGGTCATCACCAGGTCACCGATGTTGCTGAGGGTGATGAGCAGGATGCGCCGGGGCATTGCGCCAGCGGTGCTCATGCCGTCTCCTCCAGCCAGTCCAGCGGATCCACCGCCCCGGGCGGACGCGCCCCGTCGCCCTCGATGAACAGCCGGTGCCAGATGGCGAACTGGAGCAGGATCCAGAGGGCCGCGGCATCCCGGCCGGTCCGCTGTTGATGCTGTACCAGATCCGCCAGGGCCCGGGTATCGAACCAGGCCTGAATCCCCGGCGAGGCGGCGAGGACCCGTCCCAGCCGCTGCAGCCAGGCACCGCGCAACCAGGCCTTGACCGGCACCGTGAAGCCCCGCTTGCGGGCCCAGAGCATCTCCCGCGGCAGGTGGCGTTCGGCCCAGCGCTTGAGGAACCACTTGCCCTGGCGCCCCTCCTGCTTGAGGCGGTCGGGCAGGGCCAGCCCGAATTCCACCAGCCGCCGGTCCAGGAAGGGCACCCGACCCTCGACCCCCCAGGCCATGAGCTGGCGGTCCGCCTTGACCAGCAGGTCGTCCGGCAGCCAGGTGGCCATGTCCACCCACTGCATGCGGGCCAGGTCGGACCAGGCGGCGGGTGCCGCGCCCCAGGCCGCGACGAAGGGATCGCGCCAGCTGCGGGCCGCCTCGGCCAGGTCGGGCCCGAACAGGGACCGGGCCCGGGCCGGCCGGAACAGGGGCCGGGTACGGAAACCGCCACTGCCCGGCGCGCGCAGGGCCCGCAGCCGGCGACGCAGACGGGGGGTCCGATAGCGCCCGTAACCGGCGAACACCTCGTCACCCCCCTCGCCCGAAAACACCACCTTGAGTTGCTGGCCCGCCGCCTCGGCCAGCAGGGAGACCGGCAGGCTGGCATAGTCCCCCATGCACTCGTCCGCCGCCCAGGTGGCCTGCACCAGGCGTTGCAGCAACCGGTCCCGCGCCAGGTGCAGCTCATGGTGGTCGGTCTCCAGGCGCCGCGCCACGGCGGCGGCCACGGCCGTCTCGTCGTGCACCCCGGCATCCTCGAACCCCACCGACCAGGTGGCCAGGGGCCCCTGGCCGTAATGCCGCAACAGGGCGGCGAGGACGGAGGAATCCACCCCGCCGGAGAGGAACAGTCCCACCGGTACGTCCGCCCGCAGGTGCTGGGGCAACACCTCGTCGAGCAGGGCCTCGAAGCGCTCCGCCGCCTCCGTGAAGTCCCAGTGCGCCGGCCGGACCGCAAAGGGTGTCCAGTGGCGCCAGCGCTGCAGCCGCCCGTCCGGCTGCAGCCACAGGGCCTCCCCCGGCAGCACCCGTTCGATGCCGTGTACCAGGGTCTGGCGCCCGCTGGCGAAATTGGCCTGGAGACAACGCGCCAGGGCCACCGGCTCCAGCCGGGCCGGAGCACCCAGCAACGGCAGCAACGCCTTGATCTCGGAGGCGAAGTAGAGCCCCTCGGCACGCCGCAGGTAGAACAGGGGCTTGATGCCCAGGGGATCCCGCGCCAGCAGCAGGCCGCGGCCGGGGGCGTCGTACAGGGCCAGGGCGTACATCCCTTGCAGCGCGGCGAGGGCGTCCGGGCCATCGAGCCGCCAGGCGTGCAAGGGCGGCTCGCAATCCGAGCGGGTGGCGAATCGTGCCCCACGGCGCTCCAGCCCGCGGCGCAGCTCCAGGTGGTTGTAGATCTCGCCGTTGGCCACCAGGCGGCTGCCGGTGACCCCGTCCGCCAGCGGCTGATCACCGGTCTCGAGATCGATGATGGCCAGCCGGGTGTGCACCAGGCCCACACCGCCCTGGCACCAGATGCCGCTGCCGTCCGGGCCCCGATGGCCCAGGCGCCGGGCCATGTCCTGCAACAGCGCCCTGCGGGCGGTGCCCTGCCACAGGTAACAACCGGCGATGCCGCACATGGCGTGCGCCTCAGTACACCGGCGCCGCCCCGGGCGGCCGCGTCTTGAACCGGCGGTGGACCCAGAGATACTGCTCGGGACAGGCGCGCACGGCCTCCTCGATCAGGGCGTTGATGCGCCGCGTGTCGGCCACCTCGTCGTCACCGGGAAACCCCTCCAGGGCCGGCAACAGCCGCAGGCGGTAGCGGGGGTCCTCGCCCAGTCGCTGGGGGAAGAAGGGCACCACCGGTGCCCCGCTGAGCCGGGCCAGGCGGTGGGTGGCGGTGATGGTGGCCGCCGGCACGCCGAAGAAATCGACGAAGATGCTGTGCTCCCGGCCGTAGTTCTGATCCGGGGCGTACCACACCGGCATGCCCTGCCTCAGGCTGCGCAGGAAGCCGCGCAGGTCGTCACGGCGGATGGCTCGATCGAAGTGTCGCTCGCGCGCCCGGCGCATCACCGCCTCGAACACCGGGTTCTTGTGGCTGCGGTACATGACGTGGAACGGCGCCTGCAGGGCCAGCAGGCGGCCGGCGATCTCCAGGGTGGTGAAATGGGCACTGAGCAGGATCACGCCCCGGCCCCGGGCCAGGGCCGCCTCGAGATGCTCCAGCCCCTCCAGGGTGACCAGGGGCCGGAGCCGGCGGCCCGGCAGCCACCAGCTCATGGCGGTCTCCACGACGCCCATGCCCAGGGCGCGGAAGTGAGCCCGCAACAGCCGCCGCCGCTCCGTCGCGGACAGATCGGGGAAGCAGAGCCGCAGGTTGACCTCGCCGATGTGGCGCCGGCGGCGGGCCAGGTGCCAGGCCAGGCGCCCCAGCCCGCGGCCCAGGGCCAGCTGCCAGCCCACCGGCAGCCGGGTGAGCAGCCAGGCGGCACCGATGCCGCTCCAGGTGAAGCCCTGGCGGAGCCGGTGCAGGGGGGCGCGAATGGCGGGCGTGGCAGCGGGGTTCATGAGGGGAAACCGTCGACTGGGCATTGTATCGGTATCGCCGTCCCCGGCAAAGGCCGCCGTGGCCGGACATGCCGGCTATGCTATGATCGCGCCACGGGAAATCCGGATCCATCCGTCTCCATGAAACTGAACCTTCCCCCCTTCGAACAGGCCCGGGTGCTGGTGGTCGGCGACCTGATGCTGGACCGCTACTGGCACGGTGACACCGGCCGCATCTCGCCGGAGGCACCGGTACCCGTGGTGCACGTACGGGATGCCGACGAGCGCCCGGGCGGTGCCGGCAACGTGGCACTCAACCTCGCCTCGCTGGGGGTGGGCGTCACCCTGGTGGGCATGACCGGCGACGACGAGGCGGCGGATACCCTGGCCGACCGGCTGGCGGCGGCCGGCATCGACTGCCGGCTGCTGCGCCAGGCGGGCATGCCCACGGTCACCAAGCTGCGCATCATGAGCCGCCACCAGCAGCTCATCCGGCTGGACTTCGAGGAGGGCTTCGCCGGCTGCGATCCCGCACCCCTGCTGGCGACCTGCCGGGCAGCGGTGGAGGATGCCGGGGCCCTGGTGCTGTCCGACTATGGCAAGGGGACCCTGCAGCAGCTCCGGCCCCTGATCGGCCTGGCGCGACAGGCCGGCATCCCGGTGCTGGTGGATCCCAAGCACACGGATTTCTCCCATTACGCCGAGGCCAGCCTGATCACCCCCAACCAGGCGGAATTCGAGGCCGTGGTCGGCCCCTGCCGCAACGAGGGCGAACTGGTGGCGCGGGGGCAGGCACTGATCCGGGCGCATCGTCTGGGCGGCCTGCTCATCACCCGCGGCGAGCAGGGCATGACCCTGCTGCGCGAGGGTGCCCCGGAACGCCACCTGCCGGCCCGGGCACGGGAGGTCTACGACGTCACCGGTGCCGGCGATACCGTGATCGCGGTCCTGGCCGGGGCCCTGGCCGCGGGCAGTGACCTGGAGGAGGCCACCGGCCTGGCCAACCTGGCCGCCGGCATCGTGGTGGGCAAGCTGGGCACCGCCACCGTCACCCTGCCGGAGCTGCAGGCGGCGACCCGCCTGCAGCAGGAGGCCGGCCAGGGCGTGTTGAGCCGGGACCAGCTCCAGCTGGCCCTGGCCCAGGCCCGGACCGCGGGCGAACGCATCGTCATGACCAATGGCTGCTTCGACATCCTGCATGCCGGCCATGTCGGCTACCTGGCCGCCGCGCGCCGCCTGGGTGACCGGCTGGTGGTGGCCGTCAACGATGACGACTCGGTACGACGGCTCAAGGGGCCGGGGCGGCCGGTGAACCCCCTGGCCCGGCGCATGTCGGTCCTGGCGGCCCTGGCCAGTGTGGACTGGGTGGTCCCCTTCGGCGAGGACACGCCCGAGGACCTCATCTGCGACCTGGCGCCGGATGTACTGGTCAAGGGCGGCGACTACCGGCCCCAGGACATCGCCGGCCACGACTGCGTGATCCGCAATGGCGGCAAGGTGGTGGTACTGGATTACGAAGAGGGCTGTTCCACCACCGACATCATCCAACGCATCCGCCAGAATGAAGACTGAGGAGAGACCCGACCCATGATCATCGTCACCGGCGGTGCCGGCTTCATCGGCTCCAACATCGTCAAGGCCCTGAACGAACGCGGGGAGACCGAGATCCTGGTGGTGGATGACCTGGAGGACGGCACCAAGTTCGTCAACCTGGCCGACTGCGACATCGCCGACTACCTGGACCGCGATGCCTTCATCGCGGCCGTCCGCCGCGGCGAGGACTTCGGCGGCTCGGTGCGGGCCCTGTTCCACGAGGGCGCCTGCTCGGCCACCACGGAGTGGAACGGCCGCTTCATGATGGACAACAACTACGAGTACTCCAAGGTGCTGCTGCACTACTGTGACGAACGGGGCATCCCCTTCCTGTATGCCTCCTCCGCCTCGGTCTACGGTGCCGGCCCGGTCTTCCGCGAGGCACGTGCCCACGAGGCGCCGCTCAACGTCTACGGCTATTCCAAGTTCCAGTTCGACCAGTACGTACGCCGGCGACGGCCGTCGTGCCAGGTGGCCGGGTTCCGCTATTTCAACGTCTACGGCCCGCGCGAACAGCACAAGGGCAGCATGGCCAGCGTGGCCTTCCACTTCAACCGGCAGCTGCTCGAGGACGGACGGGTACGCCTGTTCCAGGGCAGCGACGGCTACGCCGACGGCGAGCAGCGACGTGACTTCATCTACGTGGGCGACGCGGTGGCGGTCAACCTCTGGTTCCTCGATCACCCGGAGGTATCCGGCATCTTCAACGTGGGCACCGGGCGCAGCCAGACCTTCAACGAGGTGGCACGGGCGGTGATCGCCTGGCACGGGCGGGGCGAGATCGAGTACATCCCCTTCCCGGAGCATCTGCGTGGCCGCTACCAGAGTTTCACCGAGGCCGACATCGGGGCCCTGCGCGCCGCCGGCTACGACCAGCCCTTCCTCACCGTGGAACAGGGGGTCAGCCGTTACCTCGACTGGCTCAACCGGTCGGCCGGCGACGGCTGATCCACCCCTTGCGACGCCTCTACACCAGCCTGCTCTACCTGGCGGCGCCCCTGGCGCTGGCACGCCTGGCCCTGCGCGGCCTGCGGGCCCCGGCCTATTGGCGGGGCTGGGGACAGCGTTTCGGCCGCTACCCCCCCGGGGTGGGCCAACCGGCCATCTGGGTGCACGCGGTGTCGGTGGGGGAGGTGCAGGCGGCCGCCCCCCTGGTACGCAGCCTGCTGCGGGATCATCCGCGGCACCGCCTGCTGGTCACCACCACCACCCCCACCGGTGCCGACCAGGCCCGCAAGCTGTTCGGGGATCAAATCCAGTGCCAGTACCTGCCCTACGACCTGCCGGGCGCGGTGGCGCGCTTCCTGGACCGGTTCACGCCGGTCATCGGCCTGATCATGGAGACCGAGATCTGGCCCAACCTCTACCACGCCTGCGCAGCGCGCGGGCTGCCGCTGTTCATGGTCAACGCGCGCATGTCGCCCACCTCGGCGCGCGGCTACCGCCGGGTGGCCGGGCTCACCCGGGCCACCCTGGGCCAGGTGGCAGGCATCGCGGCCCAGACCGAGGAGGACGCCCGTCGCCTGATCGACCTGGGTGCGCCCCCGGACCGGGTCCAGGTCACCGGCAACACCAAGTTCGATCTCCAGCCGCCGGCCAGCCTGCACGAGGAGGCAGCGGTACTGCGCCGGGAGCTGGGCCTGTCGCGGCCGGTCTGGGTCGCGGCCAGCACCCACGAGGGAGAGGAGGAACGGCTGCTGGCGGCCCACGACCGCCTGCGGCGAAGCCTGCCCTCCGCGCTGCTGGTGCTGGTGCCGCGGCACCCGGAACGCTTCCACCGGGCGGAGGTCCTGTGCCGGCACCAGGGCCTGGAATACGTCCTGCGCAGCGCCCGCATTCCGGTCCCGGCGGACGTACCGGTGTTCATCGGCGACAGCATGGGTGAACTGGGCCTGTTCTATGCGGCTGCCGACATCGCCTTCCTCGGCGGCAGCCTGGTGCCGGTGGGAGGACACAACCCGCTGGAGGCCGCGGCCCTCGGACGGCCGGTGATCTTCGGCCCCCACATGTTCAACTTCGCCGAGATCGCCCGCCTGCTGCTGGTGGCTGGAGCGGCCCGCCGGATTCAGGACGCCGCCGACCTGGCGCCCCTGCTGGAGACCTGGTTCGCGGACCCCTCCCTGCGCCATGACATGGGGGAGCGCGGTGCCACCACCGTCGCCGCCAACCGGGGCGCCCGCGACCGGGTGTTGGCCATGATCCGGGGCAGCCTGCCACCCGGTCCGGCCTGACCCGCGTACCAACCCAGCACAATCCAGGGTTTGAATCCGGCCCATCGTCCCTAGAATGCAGGATGGATCCATCCATCGATGGCAACAGGGAGGATGACGACATGGCAGGCAACTTCGTTCCCAAGGCCGACACCTTGCTGCACCGGGAGGCCGATCACGGCTACCGCATCGGCTGGAAATACAAGTACCGCTTCGAGCGCGGCCATTTCGACGAGGAGATGACCTACGGCGAGGCCAAGCGCAAGGCGGCTGAACTCCAGGCCAAGGAACCGGACAAGGTGTTCTGGCCCGAGGTGATCATGGAATGAGGGGAACCCCACCGGCCCGCTCCGGCCGGTGTCGAGGGACCCCATGAGGAAAGGCCCGGGTGGCATGCCACCCGGGCCTTTTATTTGCCGGCAGCCGCCGGCACCGTTCGGGATCAGGGATCCTTACTTGGTCTCGGCCTTGGGCGCGGCCTTCTCCTCGTCGAAGGAGGGGAACATGGCCAGGCGCTCGTCCATGGACTTCATGATGGCGTCGTGCCGGGCCTCGATGGCCTTGCGCCGCTGGTCCATCATCTTCTCGATCTGGTCCATGCGGGCCTCCTCGGCCTTCATGATGGCGTCATGCTGCTGTTCCATGGCGGTGAAGGGATCGGTGTAGGCCACCGGCTGGGGGTTGGCCGACATCCGCTTCTGCCACTCGGCGAAGGCCTTCTGCTGCTGCTCGGCGAACTTCTTCTGCTGCGCCGCCAGGTTCTGGTAGTACTCGGCCGCCGCCTTCTGCTGCGCCTTGGCCTGGTCGCTGTTCACCGCCGGCGCCACCACCGGGGCCACCGGAGCGTAGGCATAGGGCGCATAGTACGGGTAGTAGCCGTAGGGACCGTCGTAGCCATAGCCATAGCCGTGGGCCCGCCCGGAGGCGTGGAACGACATGCTGAAGTCGCCGTCACCCCAGCCATCGCCGAAGCCGTTGAAGGGACCATCCCACCAGGCCTGGGCGCCGGTGGAGACGCCGAGAAGAGCGGCAA
>JALWSQ010000054.1 GCA_026993645.1 Thiohalobacter sp. | reverse complement strand
ATCCCAAGCAGGCCCGGGCGATCGTCCTGGATCGGTTACAGCATCTGGATCGTGTGGCCAGCGATTCACTGCAACAGACTGCCACCGGCCTGGCCAAGGCGATGCAATACGGCATCGACCGGATCCCCGCCATCGTCTTCGATGGTCAGGCCGTCGTCTATGGCGTCACCGACCTATCGGCAGCACTCGCACACTACCAGGCCTGGCAGTCGGGGAGACGGCCATGATCCGGAAGCGATTCGTATCCTTCATCGTAGTCGCCGTGCTCGGGTTGCCGGGCATGGCGCATACCGGAACCATCACCACGCCTCAGATCGTCGCCCAGACCACGGCCGCGGCGTTGTCCTGCATGCGCTGGATGCCCATCGGCGCCTGTTTCTGGCTGCGCTGCTCCTGGACCGGCTGCAGCGTGCGCACCTCGATCAAGGTGGGCCACTACAACCCGGATCTCGTCGTCAGCACCTACAACGAGCTGGGCAGCAATCCCTGGGCGGAGATCCGGGCGACCCTCGGTCTGGCCCAGAAGACGGCCGCCAACGGGCTGCTGGGTGCCCTGTTGCCGGTGCCCATCGACAGTGCCGGTAACCGGACCGAAGGCACCTCGGCGCGCGATCACAAGAACCTGGTCTACCGCGAGACCGATGCCATCGGCCATCCACTGAGTTCCCTGTCCGGCATCGTCGCCGGGGCGGGATTGTTGTGTCCGTCCCAGACCACGGCATTCTATCCCTATTTCCAGTCCGGCCTCGATGCCCTGTCCTGGCGGCAGGAGGTGCCGGAGATCTTTTATCCCGCTAGCCTGATCCCCGGCCTGCGCGAGGTCGGCACCTGGCCCTTGCAGACCTGGGGCAGCGTCTATCCGCGCACTGGCTGGACCACCCAGTCTGAAGAGCCCAAGGCAGCGGCGTTAAACGCCCAACGAGCAGGTGACATCGTCACGCGCACGGGACAGCCGCACGTCTATGTCCCGGTGACCGGCTCATCGGGCGCCATGAAGGTCTGGCCGCCGGGCCCCCTGGTGGAGAAGGACCGGACCACGGGCACCTGGCAGATGCTGCTTCCGAAGCCAGAGTCGACCTGCAATGTCTTCGGCACCAATGATCTCGCCAGCCTCACCGGCTGGGGCGGTGGGCGCGTCGATCCCGAGGGCGACTATGCCTGGAACCTGTGGCGTCCCTACAAGTGCTGCCAGCGCCGCGGGCAGTGGTTCCTGTTTTCCATCGACTGGATGAGTTATCCCCCATGAATCGATTCCCGACACGATCCTCATGCAGCAGGCAGCTGGCCACCTGGGCGCTGGTCGGCATACTGAGCTGGAATTCGGCCCAGGCCGTGACCAAGGGCCCACCGAAGACGGCCTCTGGTACTACGAGATCGGCGGCGCGGAACCGGTCTCGGTGCCGGCCAACCCGTCGGTGGTCTCCGTCACCCTCGGTGGTTCGGCCCAGCTCAGAACCGGCTACAGCTGTGGAAAATTCGACCCGGTCGCGGCCGTGACCCACACCCTGAACGACATCGGTGCGGGGGTGGACAACATGATGAACGCGATGACGGCCGCAGCCAGTGCCGCGATTGCTGCACTGCCGGCGCTCATCCTGCAACGGGCCAACCCCGGCCTCTACGACATGTTCCAAAACGCCCTGTTGCAGGCCAAGGAGACCATGCAGCTGGCCACCAAGTCCTGCGAGCAGATGGAGGCCGAGATCGCCAAGGGCAAGAACCCCTATGCCGACCTCATCACCCTCTCCAAGGGCAACGACTGGAAGCTCCAGATGGGTATCGGCGGTAACGACGCGGTGACCGCGAAGAAGGCGGTGGAAGCGGCCAACGGCGACAACGGCGTGCCCTGGATCGGTGGCCAGGCCGGCGGCGCCGGACAGCCCGTGCTGGAATTCACCGGCGACCTCGTCAAGGCCGGCTACAACATCAACATGAACCGCCCGATCACGGCGACCGGGCCGGTACCGC
>JALWSQ010000053.1 GCA_026993645.1 Thiohalobacter sp. | reverse complement strand
GAGGCGCACGATGGCCAGATCGTGGTGGCCCGGCTGGATGATGAGGTGACGGTCAAGCGCTTTCGCCGCAAGGGGCGGCGGGTGCTGCTGCTGCCGGAGAATGCCGCCTACGAACCCATCGTGGTGGACCTGCGCCGGCAGACCCTGGTGATCGAGGGCTGGGCGGTGGGTATCGTCCGGCAGGGGATGGGGGCATGAACCTGGAAGGCCTCCTGCGGGGGCGCCAGGACATCTGGCGTGGTCGCCAGGGGGCCGCCGGGCATTCGGTACCCAGCGGCTTCCCGGAACTGGATGCCCTCCTGCCCGGCGGTGGCTGGCCCCGGGGCGCCCTGGTCGAACTGCTGGGCGAGGGGGCGACGGCGGGCCGGATCTCCCTGCTGCTGCCGGCCCTGGCCCGGCTCAGCCGGGGCAAGCGCTGGATCGCCTGGGTGGCCCCGCCCCACCTGCCCTATGCACCGGCCCTGGTGGCCGCCGGCATCGATCTGTCGCGCGTCCTGCTGGTTTCGCCCCGGGCGGGGGCGGATGGGCTCTGGGCGCTGGAGCAGGCGCTGCGTTCCGGTACCTGCAGCGCGGTCCTGGCCTGGCCCATGGCCGGCGATCGCGCCCGGCTGCGGCGCCTGCAGCTGGCGGCGGAGGCGGGAGACTGCCTGGGGTTCCTGTTCTGCCCCGACCATCTGCGGCAGCAGCCGTCCAGTGCCCGGCTGCGCCTGCAGGTGCGGCGTGCCGGCGGAGACCTGGACGTCCAGGTGCTCAAACGTCCCGGCCCCCTGCCGGTGCCGCCGGTGCGGCTGCCGCTGGTACCGGCCGGCCCGGTGGGCGCCGGGATTCATCACTGAGCGGCCCGCCGTCCCATGCGCTGGCTCTGCATCCATCTCCCCCTGCTGCCCCTGGAGGTGTTCAGCCGGGGCCTGGACCGGTCGCCGCCCCTGGTGATCCAGGAAGGCGTGGGGCGGGTCGCCCGGGTCCTGGCCTGTGATGCGGCCGCGGCCGCGGCGGGTATCCAGCCGGGCATGACCGCCGGCGCCGTGCATGCCCTGTGCGACCGGGTGCGGGTCCAGGGCCGGGACCGCCGGCTGGAACGCCAGGCGCTGGAACGCCTGGCGGCCTGGGCCGGGCAGTTCACCTCCACTCTGTCCCTGGAGCCGCCGGCGGGCCTGCTGCTGGAGGTGGAGGGGAGCGAGCGCCTCTTCGGTGGCCTGGCGTCCCTGGTGGAGCGGGTGCGGCAGGGGGTGGCGGCGCTGGGTTACACCGCCCGCCTGGCCGTGGCGCCCACGCCCCTGGCGGCGCTCTGGCTGGCGCGGGCGGGCCGGGAATGCCTGGTGCGGCAGCCCGGGCGCCTGGTACGGGCCCTGGCGGGGATCCCGGTGGAGCAGATCGAGCCGGATCCCGGGGCCCGTGCGCGGCTGCACGGCCTGGGGGTGCATCGGCTGGGGGATTGCCTGCGCCTGCCCACCGAGGGGCTGGCACGGCGTTTCGGGCCCGATTTCTGCCGCCGCCTGGACCGGGCCCTGGGCCGGGTGCCGGATCCGCGCCTGCGCTATCGGCCGCCGTTGCATTTCCTCTCCCGCCTCCAGCTGCCGGTGGCGGTGGAGGCGGCACCGGCCCTGGCCTTCGCCGTGCAGCGCCAGCTGGGCGAACTCACCGGTATGCTGCGTGCCCGGGATGCGGCGGTGCAGCGGCTCGAGCTGCGCCTGTGCCATGCCTCGGGGCGGGCCACCGCCATCCAGCTGGGCATGGTGGCACCCTGCCGCGACGGCCAGCACCTGCTGGGCCTGGTCCGGGTCCAATTGGAACGACTGGTCCTGCCGGAGCCGGTGGTGGCGCTGGAGCTGGAGAGCCGCCGGTTACAGCCGGCCGCGCCGGACACGCGGCCCCTCTTTCCCCTCGCGCCGGGCCGGGACACGGGGGGTGGGCCGCTGCTGGACCGGCTGCAGGCCCGCCTGGGGCGGGCCTGCAGCCGGTCCAGCAGCGGCC
>JALWSQ010000052.1 GCA_026993645.1 Thiohalobacter sp. | reverse complement strand
TCGACGGCAAGGGGTACCCGCGCGGCCTGCAGGGGGAGGACTTCCTGCCCGGTGCGCGCATGATGGCCATCGCTGACGTATTCGAGGCCCTCACGGCCCCCGATCGGCCCTACAAGAAACCCATGCCCCTGAGCCAGGCCCTGGAGATCCTGGGCCGCATGACCCTGGAGGGGCACTTCGACCCCGACCTGTTCGATCTCTTCATCCGCAGGGGGCTGTACCTTGACTATGCGCGCCGGCACCTGCTGCCGGAACAGATCGACGAGGTGGACCTGGCGGCCATCCCCGGCTACCAGCCCTGAGGGGCCCGGTCCTCAGCGCCCGAGCATGGCCTGCTTCAAAGCCTCGTCGGCGGGTTTCCGCCCCAGCCAGACGGCCAGCAGGGCGTGGTTGAAGTCGGCACCCGGAATCACCCCCTTCTCCTGCCCCCGAATCACCACCCGGGTACCCTGCCCCGGCCGATAGTCCAGGATCACCTCATCGCCCTTGCCCAGGTCCGGGAACCAGCCATTGAAGGTCGCCAGCCGCGCAGCCAGCCGACGCAAGGCCCCCGGATCCAGGTTGTTGCGGAAACCCTCGGTCCAGCCGCCCCTGATCCGGCCCTTGCCCGCGTGGCCGAACAGGAAATGCATCCACACCCGGTTGGGTTGATCGGTGGCCAGGATTCGCCCCGCGTCCCGGGTCGCCCGCGGCAGGTAAAGGGCACCGACATAGATCCGGAAGAAGAACTTGCGCCGCACACCGGCGCCATTGAGCCGGAGCACCGCGCCGTCCGGCTGGGCGACGGTCTCCGGCACCGCCACACCCTGGATGTCGCGCGCCTGGAGCATTGCCGGCGCCGCCAGCAGCAGAAACAAGAGGATGGTGCGCAGCATGGACGAACCTCCGGCCCCCTGAGGACAGACCGCCCCAGCCTAACACCCCCGCTGGGAAAGGCAAGCCGGTTCCAGGCGGCCGAACGGACGGGGCCGCTGCCCCCAGTCGGAGACAGCGGCCCCGGAAACGAGCAAGGGAACCTTACTTGGAGTGGTTCACCATGTACTCGATGGCGGCCTTGAGATCGGCATCCGAACACTGCATGCAGGTGCCCTTGGGCGGCATGGCGTTCTTGCCCTTCTTGGCGGAGGCCAGCAGCGCATCGATACCCTTGGCGGCGCGCGGCCCCCAGGCCGCCTTGTCACCCACCTTGGGCGCACCCGCGATGCCCACCGCATGGCAGTTCTTGCAGATCTGGTGGTAGATCTTCTCCCCCTTGCCACCGGCCTGGGCGGCACCGGCGGCGACCAGCAGGGCGGCCGCGGCCGCGATCGCAATCTTCTTCATGGAACTCACCTCGCAATCATGAAACAAAGTCCAACCAAGGAACCCGGAACACCGCGACAGTCTGCAACCGAGTCGCTCCGGCCCATCTGACATAGATCAAAAACGTGCGTATATTACCAAATTCTGTTGGACCATGCCATGGATCGACGCGGGCGGTGGCAGACGCTAGCATAGCGGGCCATCCATGCGCGCCCAGGCCTTCATCCGTACCATCAGTTTCCTGTGCATCTCGTTCAGCGCCATGCTGCTGCCGCCCCTGCTCGTCTCGCTCTGGCGCCAGGACGGCCAGGCCGGCCATTTCGCCCTGATCGCGGCCGTGGTCCTGGCCGTCGGCAGCCTGCTCTGGTGGCCCTTCCGGCGCCACCCGCTCCAGCTCCACAACCGGGACGGCTACCTCATCGTGGCCACCTTCTGGCTGCTGCTGGGCGCCCTCGGTGCCATCCCCTTCCTCTGGACCCTGCACCTCTCCTTCGGCGCGGCTCTGTTCGAGTCCGTCTCGGGCCTGACCACCACCGGCGCCACCGTCCTCACCGGCCTGGACCGGCTTCCCCCCTCGTTGCTGTTCTACCGCCAGGAGATCCAGTGGTTCGGCGGCATGGGCCTGGTGGTGCTGGCGGTGGCCATCCTGCCCCTGCTGGGCACCGGTGGCAT
>JALWSQ010000051.1 GCA_026993645.1 Thiohalobacter sp. | reverse complement strand
TGGCCAACAACCTGTTGTACATGGGCTACAGCAATGGGCAGGACATCAGCGGTGACCAGATCTTGACCAAGAACGACCGCAACACCTCCTTCGATGCCTGGACCCTGGCCGCCGCGCACATGTTCTCCAAGCGCACCGAGGTCTACTTCGGCTACAACCGGGAGTTCTACGACAACCCCAATGCCTGGTTCGACAAGGTCGGCAGCGGCCGCGCCAATTCCGGCAGCACCGACGTCGTGGTCCTGGGCATGAAGCACAGGTTCTGATCCCGGCAGCCGCCGGCCAGCACCACCGAAACGGGGCCTCAGGCCCCGTTTCTCTTTACTGGCCGCGGAATGTGCCACCGAATCACCCAGAATTGTCATCACCGTAGGATGCGCAAAGGCCCGTAGGGCCGTGCGCATCACGGGCATGAGCCACCGAATCACACGGAATGACACGGAATTGTAGGATGCGCAAAGGCGCGCAGCGCCGTGCGCATCATGGAATTCCACCATCGCTGGTGGCGGCGCATTGTTGTTGGGCACACTCGCTGCGCTTGCTTTGCCCAACCTACGGTTGCCACAAACCCGCCGGGCTGGATAGGCCACCGTAGGATGCGCAAAGGCGCGCAGCGCCGTGCGCATCATGAAATTCTCTTTCCGTGTGTTTCGGTGTGGTTCCGTGGCGCAGACTCTTGGGCCTCGGTGGTCGCGTGACGATGGATTCCCGCCTGCGCAGGAATGACGGGTGGGGAATGCGGGAATGACGGGACAATTCCGTGTGTTTCGGTGTGATTCCGTGGCGCATACGTCCGATGCGCACGGCGCTGCGCGCCTTTGAGGCATCCTACGGGGCAGGGGCGGCGAGTTCGGCCAGGGCGGCGCGGAAGAACTCCGGCATGGCCAGGGCGGCGCGGTGGATGTCGGCATTGTAGTAACGGGTGGGGAAGGGCCGGGCCGCGGCATCGGCGGCGCGGAAGTCGGCCGGTGCCACGCGCTTGCTGCCGAGGGTGGCGGTCCACCAGCCGGTGGGGTACACCGGTTGGGGGAAGTGCAGGCTGTGGGTATGGGCGAAGCCGGCGGCGCGCATGGCTCGGTGCATGGGCAGCAGGATGTCCATGTGATACATGGGCGACTCGCTCTGCTGCACCAGGATGCCGTCGTCACCCAGGACCCGGTGACAGTCGCGGTAGAAGGCCTCAGTGAACAGGCCGCGCGCGGGGCCGATGGGATCGGTGCTGTCGACGATGACCAGGTCGCGGCTGCCGGCCTCGGCCTCGGCCATCCAGCGGATGCCATCGCCGAACAGGAACTCGACGCGCGGATCCCCGTTGGCCTCGCACAGCTCGGGGAAGTAACGCTCGCTCAGGCGGGTCACCCGCTCGTCGATCTCCACCTGCAGCACCTGTTCCACGCCCGGGTGGCGCAGCACCTCGCGCAGGGTGCCGCAGTCGCCGCCGCCGATGATGACCACCCGGCGCGGGTCCGGGTGGGTGAACAGGGCGGGGTGGGACATCATCTCGTGGTAGAGGAAGTTGTCTCGCGCCGACAGCATGATGAAGCCGTCGATCACCATCAGGTTCCCGAACTGCTCCGTTTCGTAGATCTCGATGCGCTGGTAGTCGGTCTGCTCCTCGTGCAGCTTGCGCAGGATCTTGAGGGAGAAGGCGGACCCGCCCTCCTCGCAGAGTTCGGTGAACCAGTGGCTGTCCAGGGACATGCGGCGCTCCGGGGCCTGATCTCGGTGGCGCAACCTTAGCGGAAGCCACCCCGGCGGCGCAAGCGCCGGCCCTTGGCCCGGTGGCGGCGATCCCGTACCCTGTGCCTCCATGTGGACACTCGCCCAGGCCGCCGCCCTCTATGCCCTGGACCACTGGTCCGAGGGCTATTTCCGCCTCGACGACCGGGGGCACCTGCGTGCCCGCCCGCGCCCGGACGCGGAGGGCCCCGGCATCGACCTGTACCAGGTCGCCCTGCGCTGCCGCGACCAGGGCCTGGACTGGCCGGTGTTGCTGCGCTTCGTCGATATCCTGGACCACCGCCTGGAGCGCCTGTGCGCCGCCTTCGATGCCGCCCGGGCGCGCCACGGCTATGCCGGTGACTACCGGCCCCTGTATCCGGTCAAGGTCAACCAGCAGGGGGCGGTGGTGCGGCGGCTGCTGGCGGCCGGCGGCCGGCGCCTGGGGCTGGAGGCGGGCAGCAAGCCCGAGCTGCTGGCCGTGCTGGGCCTGTTGCCCCCGGGCGGGCTGCTGGTGTGCAACGGCTACAAGGACCGTGACTACCTGCGCCACGCCCTGGCCGGGCAACGCACCGGGCTGCAGGTCTACATCGTGATCGAGAAGCTCTCCGAGCTGCCCCTGGTGCTGGAGCTGGCGGAGGAGATGGCGGTGACGCCCCGCCTGGGGGTGCGTATCCGGCTGTCCTCGGTGGGGGCCGGCAAGTGGCAGAACAGCGGCGGCGAGAAGGCCAAGTTCGGCCTGGACGCGGCCCAGGTGCTGACGCTGGTGGAGCGGCTGGGGCAGGCCGGCCACCTGGACTGGCTGCGGCTGGTACATGCGCACCTGGGCTCGCAGGTGCCCAACCTGCGCGACATCGAGCGTGCCGCCAGCGAGCTGGCGCGCTGCCTGGTGGACCTGCAGCGCCGTGGCGTGGCCCTCGAGGCGGTGGATGCCGGGGGCGGGCTGGGCGTGGACTACGAGGGCACGGCCTCGCGCAGCCATTGCTCCATCAACTACGGCATGGCCGACTACGCCGATACCCTGGTGCGCATCCTGGGCGATGCGGTGCGGGCGGCGGGCCTGCCGCCACCGACCCTCCTCACCGAGTCGGGCCGCGCGCTCACGGCCCACCACGCGGTGCTGGTGACCAACGTCATCGATCGCGAGGCAGCGCCGGGCACCGGAACGGTACCGCCGGTGCGGGACGACGAGCCCGAGCCGGTGCGGCAGCTGGGTGGGCTGGTGCAGCGCCTGTCGGCCCGCAACGTGATGGAGATCTGGCACGAGGGTGAGCACTGGCTGGCGGTGGCCCGCGACGCCTTTCTGGCGGGGCGGCTGGATCTGGCCCAGCGGGCCCGGGCCGAGGCGCTCTACTTCGCGCTCTGCCACCAGGCGCGTCCCCTGCTGCGCGGCGGCGATCCGGAGCAGCGCCGGGTGCGGGATGAGCTGAACGAGAAGCTGGCGGACAAGTATTTCCTCAACTTCTCCCTGTTCCAGTCGTTGCCCGATGTCTGGGCCATCGACCAGATCTTCCCGGTGATGCCCCTGCACCGGCTGGAGGATCCGCCCACCCGGCGGGCCCTGTTGCAGGATCTCACCTGCGATTCCGATGGCCGCATCGGCCGCTACGTGGGGGCGGACGGGGTGGCGTCGACCCTGCCGGTGCATCCCTGGCGCCCGGGGGAGACCTACCTGATGGGGATCTTCCTGGTGGGCGCCTACCAGGAGACGCTGGGGGACATGCACAACCTGTTCGGTGACACCCACGTGGTCGACGTGGCGCTGGCGCCGGACGGGGGGTTCCAGCTGGAGACCCCGGAAAGGGGGGACCGGGTGGATGAACTGCTGGCCTACGTCCACCTGGACACGGCCAGTCTGGTGGCGGGGTTCCGGGCCCGTCTCGGCGGACTGGAGGCCGCGGAGGCGGAGCGGCTGCTGGCGCGTTACCGCCGCGGGCTGCGGGGCTACAGCTACCTCAGCGACGGCCCGCGGGCACCCGCCTGAGGCGGGCCGTCACTGCAGGGTGGCCTCGCAGCGGCAGATGGACATCCGGATCAGCTTGAGCAGCTGGATCAGGGTGATCTCGTCCGGAACCTCCTGCACGTTGGAGAACCAGATGTCCTCCACCTGGCTCTCGCTCGGCTGCTTGAGGTCCTCCACCAGGGGCACGCCCACGAATACACCGCGCTTGCCGTTTTCCAGGTTCACGGTCACCAGCTGCAAGGGTACGGTCTTCATCTCTGCACCTCTCCTGGTCCCGCCGTTGCGGAACCTTCCTCGGGTACAGGGATTCATGCATCAGCCGTGCCAGTCCTTTCCCTTCAGGCGCAACAGGATGGCATCGATGTGCGCCTGCTTGAGCCGGGCGCGGTCACGGTTGAGGTCCGCCAGCCGCCTGTAGGGGCCCAGGTGGACCCGGTACCAGGTGCGGCCCTTGGCCTGGATGCGGCGTACCTGCGCCTCCAGCCCGAGCAGGGCCAGGCGCGCCTTGAGCCGGTCGGCCTGGGCGGCGGTGCGGAAGGCGCCGGCCTGGAGCACGTAGGTCCCGGGGCGCTGGACCTCGCGTACGCCGCGACGGGTGGGGCCGGCGATCTTCTGTTCCGGTACCACCACCTCCAGCTTGGGCAGCAGGGCATAGAAGTCGTAGCGGGGCTTGGGCTTGGGCGGAACCGGCGGGGGCGGCTTGCGTTCCGGTACCGGGGCCGGGCGGGTGGTGACCACATACGGCCGGGCGGGCTGCCGGTGCAGGTCGACCAGCAGGGCCACGAACAGGCCGAAGGCCAGGCCGATGAGCAGGTACAGCCAGCCGGGCAGCGACGAGCGCTTGCGCCGGCGGCGGGTGCGACTGGCCTGGGCGCGGCGTGCCATGGGTCACATGCTGTCGGGCGCCGACACGCCCAGCAGGCCCAGCCCGTTGGCGATGACCTGGCGCACGGCGGCGATCAGGTTCAGGCGGGCGTTGCGCAATCCCGCCTCCTCCACCAGGAACTGGTGGGCGTTGTAATAGGTGTGGAACTGGTTGGCCAGTTCGCGCAGGTAGTGGGCGAGCTGGTGCGGTTCGTGCAGCAGGGCGGCGGCCTCCACCACCTCCGGGTAGCGCGAGATCGCCACCATCAGGCCGGTCTCGTGGGACTCGTGCAGCAGGTGCAGGTGCGCCGCGCCCTCGGCCCGGTCCCAGCTCAGCCCCCGTTCCGCCAGCTGGTTCATGACGCTGGCGATGCGGGCATGGGCGTACTGGATGTAGTACACGGGGTTGTCCGCCGACTGCGACTTGGCCAGGTCGAGGTCGAAGTCCAGGTGCTGTTCGCACTTGCGCATGACGTAGAAGAAGCGCGCCGCGTCGCGTCCGACCTCCTGGCGCAGCTCGCGCAAGGTGACGAACTCCCCCGAGCGGGTGGACATCTGCACCCGTTCCCCGCCCCGGTAGAGGATGGCGAACTGGACCAGCAGCACGTCCAGGCGGTCCGGGTCGTCGCCCAGGGCGCGCAGCGCTGCCTTCACCCGCGGCACGTAGCCGTGGTGGTCCGCGCCCCAGACGTCGATCACCCGGTCGTAGCCGCGCTCCAGCTTGTTCATGTGGTAGGCGATGTCGGAGGCGAAGTAGGTGGTCTGGCCGTTGTCACGCACCACCACCCGGTCCTTCTCGTCCCCGAAATCGGACGAGCGGAACCAGAGCGCGCCATTCTTCTCGTAGAGATGACCCGCTGCCTGGAGCCGGTCCAGCGCCTGCTGCACGGCGCCGGATTCGGTCAGCGAGCGCTCGGAGAACCATTCGTCGTAGTCCACGCCGAAGGCGTGCAGGTCCTGGCGGATGTTGGCCAGGATGCTGTTCAGGGCCAGGTCGAAGATCTCGCGGTAGGGCTCGGCGCCCAGCAGCGTCCGCGCGCGGTCGATGAGGGCGTCGATGTGGGCCTCCTTGTCGCCCTCGGGCGCATCCGCCGGGATGTCGGCGAACACCTCCGCCGCCGGGTGGCGCCAGGCGTCGCCCCGGTTGCGGTGCACCGTGGCGGCGATGTCCCAGACATAGTCGCCCTGGTAGCCGTTGCTGGGGAAGCTCAGGGTTTCGCCGGCCAGCTCCAGGTAGCGCAGCCAGACGCTGGTCGCCAGGATGTCCATCTGCCGGCCGGCGTCGTTGACGTAGTATTCCCGGTGCACCCGGTAGCCGACGGCGGCCAGCAGGTCGGCCACCGTGGCGCCGTAGGCCGCGCCGCGGCCGTGGCCCACGTGCAGCGGGCCGGTGGGATTGGCCGACACGAACTCCACCTGCACCGGCCGGCCGCCACCGAGGTCGCTGCGGCCATAGTCGTCCCCGGCCGTCAGCACCTGTTCCACCACCTGGTGGTAGGCACCGGGTGCCAGGTGGAAGTTGATGAAGCCGGGTCCGGCCACCTCCACCCGCTCGATGTCCGGGGTGGCCGGCAGGGCGCCGATGATGGCCTCGGCCAGGTCGCGCGGACGCTGGCCGGCGGCCTTGGCCAGCACCAGCGCCAGGTTGGTGGCGAAATCGCCATGGGCGGGATCCCGGGTGCGCTCCACCTTGATCTCGGGCTGGCTGTCCGCCGGCAGGAGGGAACGGGAGCAGAGTTCGTCGACCGCTTCCTGCAGCCGCTGTTGCAGTTTGTGCCTCATGGATCGGGGATTCCGGGATCGGGTGAATCGGGAACAGCCGTATTATCCGGGCTGGGCCGGCGCATGCAACCGCCGCCGGGGGTGCCGGTCAGAAGCTGTCCAGGGGGTCCACGTCCAGCGACCAGCGCACCCGGCGCGCCAGGGGCAGGCCGGGCAGCCGCGGCAGCCAGTCGTCGAGGAAGGCGTGCAGCCGGCGCCGGTCGTCCGACTGCAGCATGAGCTGGGCCCGGTAGCGTCCCGCCCGGCGTTCCATGGGCGCCGGCACCGGCCCCCACAGCGCCACCGCCCGGGTCCCGTCCCCGGCCGCCGCGGCCTGTTCCAGGAAGGCCTGGGGCAGGCTGGCGTCGGCGGCCTCGGCCCGCAGCAGGGCGACGTGGGACCAGGGTGGCAGCCCGGCCTGGCGCCGTTCCTCCAGCAGCGACCGGCTCAGGCCCGCATAGCCCTCGGCCAGGAGCTGGCGCAGCAGGGGATGGTCCGGGTTGTGGGTCTGGATCAGCACCTCCCCCGGCCGTTCGGCCCGGCCGGCCCGGCCCGCCACCTGGACGATGAGCTGCGCCATGCGCTCGCTGCCGCGGAAGTCGGCGCTGAACAGGCCCTGGTCCACGTCCACCAGCACCACCAGGGTGATGGCCGGGAAGTCGTGCCCCTTGGCCAGCATCTGGGTGCCCACCAGGATACGGGCCTCGCCCCGCCGCGCCTGTTCCAGCATGCGCGCCAGGCTGCCCTTGCGCCGCACCTCGTCGCGGTCGATGCGGACCAGCGGCTGGTCGGGGAAGTGCCGGCGCAGCGCCTGTTCCACCCGCTGGGTGCCCACGCCCAGGGGTACCAGATCCGCGCTGCCACAGGCGGGACACTGGCGCGGCGGGGGTTCCACCCGCCCGCAGTGATGGCAGTGCAGGCGACCGTCCTGCCGGTGCAGGGTGAGGCGGGCATCGCAGCGGCGGCATTCCGCCATCCAGCCACAGTCGTGGCACAGCAGGGTGGGGGCGAAGCCGCGCCGGTTGAGGAACACCAGCACCTGGTTGCCCCGGGCCAGGTGCTGGCGCATCCGCTCCAGCGCCAGCGGCGACAGGCCCTCGTCCAGGTTGCGCGCGCGCAGGTCGACCAGCTGCAGCCGCGGGGGCGGGGCCCCGGTGGCGCGCTGCGCCAGGCGCAACAGCCGGTAGCGGCCGCGCAGGGCATTGTGCAGGCTCTCCAGCGAGGGGGTGGCCGAGCCCAGCACCACCGGCACCCCCTGCCGCCCGGCGCGCCACACCAGCAGGTCACGCGCCGAGTAGCGGAAGCCCTCCTGCTGTTTCAGGGAGACGTCGTGCTCCTCGTCACAGAGGAACAGGCCGGGGCGGGCCAGGGGCGTGAACACCGCCGACCGGGTGCCCAGCACCACGCCGGCCTCGCCGTCCCGCGCGGCCAGCCAGGCGGCGAGCCGTTCCTGGTCGCTGAGCCCCGAGTGGATCACCGCCACCGGCGCATCCAGGCGGGCGCGGAAGCGCCGCGTGAGCTGGGGGGTGAGGCCGATCTCGGGCACGATCAGCAGGGCCTGGTGGCCCGCCGCCAGGGCGGCCTCGACACAGCGCAGGTAGACCTCGGTCTTGCCGCTGCCGGTGACGCCTTCCAGCAGGAAGCCCTGGAAACCGCCCAGTGCCGCCCGGATGGCGTCGACGGCCTGCGCCTGGTCCCCGTTGAGGACCGGGGCGGGTTCGGGGG
>JALWSQ010000050.1 GCA_026993645.1 Thiohalobacter sp. | reverse complement strand
ATGGGGGTTGCTCGGCACCTCCGTGAAAACGGCTATGGAGTATACCCCCAATCCCCCGCCCGGCATATCTCGTGCCGGGGCCGCCGGGATGCCGGCCAGGCCGCTCAGGCGGGGCCCGGCTCCGGCGCCAGCCGGGGCCGGTTGTGGAACTGCAGCATGACGCCCTGGGGCCGCACGCAGACCCGGCTGAGGCCGGCGTAGTCGGTGCGCATGCGGTACAGCGCGATGGGCGGCGCCTGCAGCACCCGGGCGACCACCGCGCGGATGACCCCGGCATGCACCACCCACAGCAGGTGCCCACCCGCAGGATCCTGCAGGGCGGCGTCGAAGGCCGCCGTCACCCGGGCGATGAAGGCCTTCAGGGGCTCGGCGCCCGGCGGCCGCCGGTGGACGGGATCGGCATAGAAGGCGGCGTATCCCTCGGGATCCTCCGCCTGCAGCTCGGCCGGCGTGCGTCCCTCCCAGGTGCCGAACCCCACCTCGCGCAGGCGCTCGTCCACCACCAGGGGCAGGCCATGACGCGCGGCCAGGGCCTCGGCGAAGGCACGGCAGCGCTGCAACGGTGAGCTGAGGATGCGATCCCAGGGGCAATGATCACCCACCGCATCCCACATCTGCCGCCAGCCGGTGGCACTCAGGGGATGGTCCACGCCGTGGCCGCGATACCGCCGCCCGCCCTCGGGCTCGCCGTGGCGCAACAGATCGATGCAACGGGTCATGATGCCTGCGCTCGCGCCTGGAGGTACCCCACAAGGAAACGGGCCCCGGGGGGCCCGCTCCGTTCACTGCCCGTGGCGCCCGGATCAGGCGGCGGCCACGCCCAGCTTCTCGCGCCAACCCGGATAGAGCAGGTCGGCATCGTGGGGGAAGGACTCGAAGGCACGGGCGAAGGCCTTGTGATCCTTGGCGAACTCCACCGGATCCGCCCCCGCCTTCCAGCACTCGTAGGCCTGGCGCAGGGACTTGGCGCCCTCGGCCGGACCATCCACGTGGCCATAGCAGCCGCCACCGGCGGTCATGATCACGTTGGCATGCCCCAGGTTCTCGAAGAAGCCCGGCGCCCGCAGGGCATTCATGCCGCCGGAGATGATCGGCGTGGTGGGCTTCAGGCCGTGCCACTCCTGGTGGAAGTAGGGGCCATCGGCACTGTCGCGCTCGATCATGTAGGCGATGACGCGGTCGTCCTTGGCGCCTTCCATCTTGCCGTAGCCCATGGTCCCCGTGTGGATGCCGGAAGCGCCCATCAGGCGGGCCAGCTTGCAGTGCACGTAGGCCGGGTAACCGCGCGGGTTCACCTCCGAGGTGATGGCGCCATGGCCGGCCCGATGGTAGTGCAGGAACTGGTGCGGGAAGTTGCGCCGCGCCGTGGCGATCCCGGCCGGTCCGGCCACGAAGCCGTCGACCAGGAAGGCGACATGGTTGGCGTTCTCGCCGAAGGTCTCCAGGATGAACTCCGCCCGCGCCACGATCTCGGCCGGATCGTCGGCGGTGATGTTGGCCGAGAACAGCTTGGCCTCGCCGGTCTCGTCCTGGGCCCGGCGCATGGCATCGGCCACCAGCGGGATCACCTCGCGCATGGGGCAGAACACCTGGTTGCCCTGGGGCTCGTCGTTCTTGATGAAGTCACCGCCCAGCCAGAACTGGTAGGCCGCGTCGGCGAAGGGCTGCGGCCGCAGGCCGAGCTTGGGCTTGACGATGGTGCCGACGATGAAGCCGCCGTCCACGTGCGGCCGACCCAGCACCCGCCACAGGTCCGAGATGGTCGTGGCCGGGCCATCGAACAGGGTGAGCGCCTTCGGCGGCACGTAGAAGTCCAGCAGCCGCAGGCCGATGATGTCGCCCATGCCCTGGTTGTTGCCGATGATCAGGCTGGTGAACTGGGACAGCATCATGTGCCCGTCCATCAGGTTGCGGTCGAACAGCTCCAGCGGGTAGGCGATCTTGATCAGGCCGGAACCGTCATCGAAGCAGCCCTCGTCGATGGCGTAGACCAGGGCGTCGACCCCCTTGGTGAAATCGTCGGTGGTGCACACCTCGACATTGGTGCCAGTAGAGGACTCGGCCGCGATGTGGGCCGCGGTGGCCAGGAAACCGTAACCTTCCTTGGGCTTGACCTTGTAGGCACAGAGGACGTGCTTGCCGGCGGCAATCAGCTCGTCTTCCTTCAGGCTCAGGTCAGCATAACGGTGGGATTGATCATACGCCATGATAGTGCTCTCCTCGAGATTGCTACAGCCGCGCTGCAAGATTCACCACTGAGGCCCGGCACCGGCACGCTCGGCACAGGGGCGCCGGACCTCGATTGACGGCTATTCTAGCCTCGGCGACAAATAAATGGAACTCAGATATTCTGATCTATGCCATAAGTATTCATTTATGTATTCGAGTGCGCCGGGCCGAAGCGATGACACGGCCGGCGGAACGCGCAACAGCCGCTCGTACACAGGGTCTCGCCACCTGCGACAAGGGTGGATTGCCGCGCGATCAGTCCGAGGGCAGGAGGTCGGCGGGGTCCTCGGCCTTGTGGGCCTCGATCTCCTGTTGGCGCCGCTGGCGCATCACCTCGCGCCGCCGGGCCAGCCGGCGTTCACGGGCGCCCTCCTTGAGCGGGATGGTCATCTCGCCGAACAGCGCCTGCTTGAGAAAGCGGAAGGCGAACCGCAACAGGGCCTCGTCATCGGCCAGCAGGGCCTGGTAGACGCTGTCCTCGAGGTCGAAGATCTCGCGGAAGCCCTCGGTCTGGATGAACTCGCGGAACGAATCCACGTCGTAGCTGCACATGTCGAACAGCTGGATGCTGCGGGCGCTGGGGGCGCCGATGGTCGGACCGCTGGAGCGCTTCTTGATGATGATGTCGCGCCATTCGCGGTTCATCTCGTCGTAGGGCTCCACGCCCTGTTCCTGGCGGTACTCGCGGACGGTGAGGGTGCGCGGCTCGTGGTGGCCGTGGCAGTGTGCCTCCTTGACCAGGAAGTAGATGTCCTCCACGCGCGGGCTGTCCTTGCGGCGCATGCCCATGTTGCCCAGGGCATAGTAGCGGCAGGCGACCGGCCGGTCCTCGTACACGGAGCAGCCGGCCTCCTCGAGGAAGGGACAGGCGCGGGTGCCGGGCTTGGTGGCGAGCTTCAGCCCCGGCAGGCCATGGGCATCCATCTCGAACGGCACCGTATAGCGCGCCACGAACTCGGCCGAGGTCTGGCCCAGACGGTTCTTCAGCCGCAGGATGTCGTAGGGCGTGAGCTGGATATCGATGTTGCGGCAGCACTCGTTGAAGCAATCGATGCCCTTGTGACAGGAGAACCGGATCTCGTCGTCCAGGGTGAGCTGGGCCGGCTGTACCGGACTCCGGTTGGGCACCTCGAAACGTTCCTTGATGATGTCCAGGGGATCACCCAGGGTATCGTCGTGCTGCAGCTCGTCGGTCATGACCTGTCACCTCGCGGGTAGCGGCTTGCGCCCCGTGCGCATGCCGGCCGGATCCACGCCGGACCGGGCCGGCGCGGTGGAAATGCCCCCAACGGTCGTGGGACATTCCCGGGAATTCATAAAGACGGCAGGGCCGACCACCCCTGAGGGTGGCCGGCCCTGGCCGGTTCTGCTCTCCGTGCGTCCGATCAGACGGCGCAACCGGGACGGCCGATGCCTTCCGGCTCGTCCTCGGCAGGCTTGATCAGCTGCACGTACGGCACCTTCTTCAGCTTCCACTCGCCCGTGTGACGGTCGTAGGTGGAGTTGACGAAGCACTTCCAGTTATCGTCGTCGATGTTCATGTAATCGGCGCGATAGTAGTAGCCCGGGTACCGGGACTCCTCGCGGAACTGGATGTGCTTCATGTGCGCGAAGGCCGCGATCAGGCGGTGGAAGTTCTCCCAGGCCCGCAGCAGCTCGTGCAGGTCCTTGGCGCGCATCTTGAAGGAGTCTTCCCGCAGCATCTCGAGCTTGCGCTCGGCGACCTTGAGCATGGCTGCGTTGGTCTGGTACATGGTGGACACGCCGCCCACGTACTCGTCCATGATCTTCTGCAGCCGGAACTGGAACATCCGCGGCGTGATGTAGTTCGGGTTCACGTCGATCGCGGTGGTGTAGTCCTTGTGCTCCAGGTACACGCGCACCGGCTTGTAGATCTCCTCGACGATGTCCTCGACCGGGCGATCCAGCTCGGGGGTCCAGTCCTTGTTGTCCATCACGAACTTGACCATGGACTTGGCCGCGATACGGCCCTCGACATGGGAGCCGGACGAGAACTTGTGACCGGAGGCACCGCAGCCGTCGCCGGCGGTGAACAGGCCCTTGACCGTGGTCATGCGGTTGTAGCCCCAGTGGTAGTGATCGGGCACACCCGGCAGATCCTCGGGACCCGAGCACCACATGCCGGCGCAACCGGCGTGGGAACCCAGCAGGTAGGGCTCGGTGGGCATCAGCTCGGACATCTCCTTGTCGGGCTCGATGTTCTCACCCGCCCAGACGCCGCACTGGCCGATGGTCATGTCCAGGAAGTCCTCCCAGGCCTCGGCCTCCAGGTGCTTGATCTCCTTGGGGGTCATGGTCTCGGCCAGCTTGGCCATGGCGGTCGGGGTGTCCATGAAGATGGGACCGCGGCCTTCCTTCATCTCCTTCATCATGAGATGGTTGCGCAGGCAGGTACCCATCTTGAAGCCGACTGCATAGGCATCGTAGCCGTAGGGCTTGAGATCCTCGTAGTTCTGCTCCTGGTAGTCGTCGCCATTGGCGTTCATGGCCTTGGCCTTGAACAGCAGGAACCAGGCGCCGACCGGACCGTAGCCGTCCTTGAAGCGGGCGGGCACGAAGCGGTTCTCCATCAGGGTCAGCTCGGCACCGGCCTCCGCGGCCATGGCGTAGGTGGAACCGGCGTTCCAGACCGGGTACCAGGCGCGGCCCATGCCCTCGCCCACGGAACGGGGACGGAAGATGTTGACCACGCCGCCGCAGACCAGCAGGCAGGCCTTGAACTTGTAGACGTAGACCTTGTCCTCGCGCACGCTGAAGCCGGCGGCACCGGCGACACGGCCAGGATCGTTCTTGTCGTTCAGCAGCTTGACGATGAAGACACGCTCCTGGATGTTGTCGATGCCCAGGGCCTTCTTGGCGGCCTCAGCCACGATCCACTTGTAGGACTCACCGTTGATCATGATCTGCCAGCGGCCGGAACGCACGGGCTTGCCGCCTTCGGTCAGCTTCTTGCCCTCGTCGCCCGGCTGCTTCCAGACCGGCAGGCCCCACTCCTCGAAGTTGTGCACGGAGTCGTCCACGTGCCGGCCGATGTCGTACACCAGGTCCTCGCGGACGATGCCCATCAGGTCGCCACGCACGTAGCGGACGTAGTCGGCGGGGTCGTTCTCGCCCATGTAGGTGTTGATGGCGGAAAGGCCCTGGGCGACGGCGCCGGAACGGTCCATGGCGGCCTTGTCGACCAGCTTGACCTTGATGTCCGTGCCCTGCTCCTTGGCCTTCTCGACCCAGCGCATGATTTCGAAGGCTGCGCCGCAGGCAGCCATGCCGCCACCGATGATGAGGATGTCGACCTCTTCCTCGATGACCTCGGGATTACCAAAACCGTAGTCAGCCATTGCTCTTCTTTCCTCTGAAAACTACTGAAAAACGTTGCCGGGCAGCGCGCCGCAACCGGCCGGGCCACCCGTCTCCTCTACGCCGGCGTCCCCGGTTCAGCTCGCCGCGAACTGGCTCATGTCGCCAGCGTGGGTGCCCTTGGTGAACAGCGTGGAGTGATCCGTGATCTCGTCCAGGCTCGCCTCCGGCTTGTTGGCATAGGGCTGGATCGAACCCTCGGGGGTGGTGCGGATCGGGAACTTGAAGCGCTTCATGTTGCCGTTACGGAACTTGATGGTCCACATGATGGAATCGGAACCGCGCAGCGGCTGGACCGAGGCCCCCAGGGGCACCACGTCGGCGTAGTGGCGGCACTCGATGGCCTGCTGGGGACAGATCTTGACGCAGGAATAGCATTCCCAGCACTGATCCGGCTCCTGGTTGAACGCCTTCATGGCGTGGCCGGTGAAGGAACCGTCCTTGTCCAGCTTCATGAGGTCGTGCGGGCAGATGTACATGCAGGCCGTCTTGTCCTGGCCCTTGCAGCCATCGCACTTGTCGGTACGTACGTATGTAGGCATGGTTTCCTCTCCGTGTTGTCAACTGCAGTTTTCATCGCTCCGCCGCCTGTCCCCGGTGCCGACGACGGTCTCCAGAGCCGTGATCACTTGTCCTCGGGACAAATGAAGGGGACGTAAGGCTGGACCGGGACGACCCCGGTCGAGGCGCGAACCACTACACAGGGGGCAACCCCAGCTCAACCCTACACCCCGAACCGTTGCCGGGCGCGAAACGGCGCCCGGCGCAATCCGTGACCGCCCGCGCACGGCGAGGCCGGCCCGAACGGGGTTGTCTACCTTACGGGTTTGGGGAACGAAAGCCAAGTAGTATTATCTTGGCGATCATAAAAACGGCTTATTGCCCGGCCAGTCCGCCCTTTGTCACACAACCAACTGAAAACACAGGGCTAATTTAACTACATTAACATATTATGATACTTTATCGGCGGCTCAGTATTCCTGATTGGCCAGCACCCGCCCGAGCCCCTAGAGTGCCCCCAACCGTCCCGGCGGCCGTGCCGCCCTGGCACCGGAGTGACCGCCATGAAACCGCAACGCCCCCTGCACGATCCCCTGCGCCCGGTGGAGACCCCCGAGGACCGGGTCGAGGTGCGCCACACCACCTGCTACATGTGCGCCTGCCGCTGCGGCATCCGCGTCACCCTGCGCAACGGCGAGGTGCGCTACATCCAGGGCAACCCGGACCACCCGCTGAACCAGGGGGTGATCTGCGCCAAGGGCGCCTCCGGCATCATGAAGCAGTACTCCCCGGCCCGCCTGACCCGGCCGCTGCTGCGCAAGCGGCGGGCGCGCCGCGGCGACAACGAGTTCGAGGAGATCTCCTGGGAGACCGCCTTCGAGATCATGGAGGAGCGCCTGGGCCGGATCCGGGAGAGCGACCCGCGCAAGTTCGCCCTCTACACCGGCCGTGACCAGATGCAGGCCCTCACCGGCCTGTTCGCCCGCCAGTTCGGCACCCCCAACTACGCCGCCCACGGCGGGTTCTGCTCGGTCAACATGGCCGCCGGCATGATCTACACCCTCGGCGGCTCCTTCTGGGAGTTCGGCGGCCCGGACCTGGAACGGGCCAAGCTGTTCGTCATGATCGGCACCGCCGAGGACCACCACTCCAACCCGATGAAGATCGCCCTGGCCCGCTTCAAGCGGCGTGGGGGCCGCTTCATCTCCATCAACCCGGTGCGCACCGGCTACTCGGCCATCGCCGACGAATGGGTGCCCATCCGGCCGGGCACCGACGGTGCCCTGTTCCTGGCCCTGATCCGCGAGATCATCCAGCTCGGCCTCTACGACCGCGATTTCCTGGTGCGCTATACCAATGCCGCCCAGCTGGTGAACATGGACCAGGCCAGTACCGAGTACGGCATGTTCATCCGCTTCGAGGTGCCGCCCGAGGAGGGCTGCTTCGATCCCCAGAACAAGCTCTGGTGGGACCGGGAGCTGGACCGCCCCATCTCCACCCACACCGAGGGGGCCGATCCCTACCTGCTGGGCGAGTTCCAGCTGGACGACGGTACCCCGGTCAAGCCCGCGTTCCAGCTGCTGGTGGACCGGGTCGGCCGCTACACCCCGGAATGGGCGGAGGAGATCACCGGCATCCCTGCCGCCACCATCCGCCGCCTGGCCCACGAGATGGGGGTCACGGCGCGCGACCAGAAGATCGAGCTGCCCATTCCCTGGACCGACACCTGGGGCAACGAGCACGCCTCGGTCACCGGCAACCCGGTGGCCTTCCATGCCATGCGCGGGCTGGCGGCGCACTCCAACGGCTTCCAGACGGTGCGGGCGCTGTCCATCCTCATGACCCTGCTGGGCACCATCGACCGCCCCGGCGGCTTCCGCCACAAGGCCCCCTTCCCCCGCCCCATCCCGCCCTGCGCCAAGACCCCCACCGGGCCGGAGG
>JALWSQ010000049.1 GCA_026993645.1 Thiohalobacter sp. | reverse complement strand
GCTCTGGAACGGGGTGGACGAACGCGCCCTGGCCCGCCTGGCACGGGCCGGCGACCTGTCTCGCGCCGGCCTGGCCCTGGCGCGGCAGGCGGTCCGGGCCGCCGCGCCCAGCGCCGACAACGCCAGCCTGCTGGCCTGGCGCTGGCAGGCAGGACCGGCCGCGGCCCGGCCGGCCGGACCAACACCCCCGGCAGCCCAGGCGCAAGGGGCGCGACCCAGCCTGGACCAGGCCATCGCCCAGCTGCAGGAGGCCCTGGCGGAGTACGGCCCGGAGATGGAGGCGGCCCGGCGCCGGGGCGGCTGAGCCGATGCGGTAAGGGATTCAGGCCCCGCCCCCGGAATCCAGGGAACGCCCGCCCTGCACCGTCTCCACCAGGGGCAGGCGGATGCGCACCTCGGCGCCACCGGCCTCGGGCCGAACCACCTGGATGGCGCCACCGTGTTCCTCCACGATCTTCTTGACGATGGGCAGACCCAGGCCGGTGCCGCGCGGCTTGGTGGTGACATAGGGCTCGAACAGGCGGTCCATCACCTCGTCGCTGAAGCCGCTGCCATTGTCCGCCACCCGCAGCTCGACGAAGCGGCCCGCCGTCCCCGCCACCACCAGGGTCTCCACCCGGATACGGGCGTCCTCGCGCCCGGCCACCGCCTCGCGCGCATTCTTCAGCAGGTTGTGCAGCAACTGGCGGAAGCGCCCCGGGTCGGCCTCGATCACCGGCGCGGTGGGATCCAGCCGCCGCTCCACCCGGACCCCCTTGTCACCGGCGTAGAGTTCCAGGATCTCCGCCACCAGCCGGTTCAGGTCCAGGCGCACCAGCTGGACCTGGGGGGCACGGGCATACTCGGAGAAGGCGTTGACCATCTCCTTCATGGCCTCCACCTGGTTGACGATGGTGCGGGTGGCCCGGTCCAGCACCGCTGCGTCCTCCGCCGGCAACCGGTGCAGGTACTTGCGCCGCAGCCGTTCCGCCGACAACTGGATGGGGGTGAGCGGATTCTTGATCTCGTGCGCCAGGCGCCGCGCCACCTCGCCCCAGGCGGCATCGCGCTGGGCCTGGATCAGGGCGGTGACATCGTCGAACACGATCACCATGCCGCGGCCGTCGGTCTCCAGCGGCAACGCCACCCCGCGGCAGATCAGCACCTGGCGGCCATTGACCCCGAACAGAGCCACCTCCTCGCTCCAACGCTGGCCCTCGCCGCGGTGGCGCTCGATGGCCTGCTGCAGCGGCGCCAGGAAGGGGAAGGCCGCCACCCAGTCCGCCAGGCTCTGGCGCCGGTCCTCGGCGAAGGACACCCCCAGGATCTCGGTGGCCGCCTCGTTGACGGTGCGGATCTCCAGCCGCGGCGACAGGCTGAGCACGCCGGAGGAGAGGCTGCCCAGCAGGGTCTGCAGGTAGGCCCGTTGACGCTCGATCTGGGCCTGGCCGCGGCGGGCCTGGTCGCGGGCCTGGGCCAGGCGCTCGGTCATGGCGTTGAACGACTGCACCAGGAAGCCGATCTCGTCGTGGCCCGCCGCCGGCAGCCGGCGGCTGTAGTCACCCTCGGCCACGGCCCGGGTGCCCTCGGCCAGGTCCTTCACCGGCGCCACCAGCCGGCGGGCAGAATAGAAGGCGGCCCAGACCGCCGACAACAGGCTGAGCAGCAGCACCAGGGACAGGGTCAGCACGTAGCTGCGCTTGAGGGGGGTGCGCAGGTAGGCCAGCTCCTTGTAGCGAGCGTAGGCCGCCTGCACCCGCGCCGCCCGCGCCCCCAGCCGCTCGGGCACGTCGAACAGGGCCTGCAGGATGCGGCTCTCGGTACCGGGTCCGCCCGAGGGCACGGGCACCACGGCGCGGATGCGCAGGCTGCCACCGGCCCCGGGATCCAGGGCCACGTAGGGCTGGCCCTTGCGCAGCTGCCCGAGGATGCCTTCCGACGGCCGCTCCGGCACGATGGCGGTGGACTCCAGGCTGCTGGAGGCGATGATGCGTCCGTTGTCCCCGAACAGGGTGAGTTCCAGCGCGCCGGAGCGCACCCGCAGGTCGAACAGGCTCATGGGCGCCACGGCCGAGGGCACGTCGGTCAGCTCCTCGGCCAGGTTCTGGGTCTGGTGCAAGATGGTGCGCAGGCGGACCTCGAAGGCGGAGCGGCTGAGCTGGAGCGCATCCTCCAGCGACTGGCCGATGCGCACGTCGAACCAGCTGTCGATGCCGCGGTCGAGGAACTGCACCGAGAACAGGTAGACGATGCTCACCGGCACCACCGCCAGGCCGACGAATATCAGCACCAGCCGCGCCGTCAGCCGCGCCCCGGCCGCCCGCGAGCGATACTGCATGACCAGCCAGAACAGGTTGATGCCGATCAGGGCCGCCAGCACCACCACGCCAGCGGCGTTGACCAGCAGCAGCCAGGAATAGAGCTGACCGAAGCGCTGCGAGTTGTGGGTGGCGTCGCTCATCAGGGTCAGCGACCCCAGCAGCAGCACGAACAGCAACAGCATGGGCAGCAGCCCGCGGCTGCCGCGCTTCAGGGCGTCAGTGCCCATGAGTACCACTCACTGCCGAGATCCCAGTCCCGCGAGACGTAGGCCCAGAGCCGCATGGGTGTGGGCAGGGCCTCCACGTCCAGGCGCACCCGCAGCGCCACCCGGTAGTGGCCGCGCGGCGCCAGCAGCTTGCTGTCGATGAGCGGCAGGCCGCGCAGCGTCCCCAGGGTCCGCTCGGCATCGGCCAGGCCGGGGTGGCTGCTCAGGGCATGGGTGTTGAGGTTCTCCACCAGGTAACGGTCGCTGAGGGCGTGATACTGGATGCGGTAACGCTGGTGCAGCTCGGCGGCGACATCGTCCCACAGCCAGCGCCGGGACCGGGCCACCCGGATCTGGATATCGATGATCAGGGGGACGCCGCTGTCCAGCGCCTCCCGCGCCGCCTTGCCGAACCGCAGCCGCAGGTTGGCGTCCAGGCGGTAGATCTTGCCGTCGAGATAGGTGCGGGCGTCCAGCACCCGGAAACCCCCGGTCGCCGGCCAGCCCGGCCGGGCCCCGACCAGCGCCCCCAGCAGCACCAGCAGCCAGGCGGCCCGCAGCCCCCTGGCCAGTGGCAGCGGGTGCGCGCCCGCCTCAGTCCCTGCCGATCGCCGCATAGAAGAACCCATCGTTGCACCCACCGGTCGCGGGATCCACGGCCGGGGCCGGCAACAGCTGCCAGCCCGGTCCCGCCGCCACGCCCTGCGGCAGACTCAGCGCCCGCAACCGGGCCTGCGGCTGCCGCGCCAGGAACGCCGTCACCTGCTGCTCGTTCTCCTGCCGCAACAGCGAACAGGTGGCGTACAGAAGGATACCCCCCGGCGCCAGCAGCGGCCACAGGGCATCCAGCAATCGTCGCTGTTGGTCGGCGAGCCGGTCGATGTCACCGGCCCGGCGCAGCAGCTTGATGTCGGGATGGCGGCGGATCACGCCGGTGGCCGAACAGGGGGCATCCAGCAGGATGCGATCGAAGGGCCGGCCGTCCCACCAGCGTTCCACCGCCGCGGCATCCTCTGCCAGCAGCCGGGCGCGGGCCCCGAGACGGCGCAGGTTCTCCTCCACCCGGGCCAGCCGTTGCGGGTCGCGATCCAGCGCCACCAGCTCGGCCAGCTCCGGGGCCAGTTCGTGGATGTGGCCGGTCTTGCCTCCGGGTGCGGCGCAGGCATCCAGCACCCGCAGCCCGGGCCGCAGATCCAGCAGCAGGGCCGCCCACTGGGCGCCGGCGTCCTGCACCGACAGCACGCCCTCGGCAAACCCCGGCAGGCGTTCCACCGGCACGGGCTCGGCCAGGCACAGGGCATCGGGCAGCCCCGGCAGTGGCCGGGCCTCGATGCCGGCCGCACGCAACCGCGCCAGGCAGTCCGCGCGACGGGCCCGCAGCCGGTTGACCCGCAGCACCATGGGGGGATGCGTGTTGGCGGCGGTGCAGAGGGCCGGCCACTGGGCCGGCCAGTCCCGCTGCAGCCGCTCCAGCAGCCAGGCGGGATGGGCCCAGCGCGCCACCGGGTCCGCCTCCAGCCGCCGCTCCAGGGTCGCCCGCTCGCGCTGGTAGCGGCGCAGCAAGGCATTGACCAGCCCGCTCAGCCGGCCCTTGCCGCGGCGGTGGGCGAGCTGTACCGTTTCGTGGATGGCGGCATGGGGCGGCACCTGCATCCAGCCGAGCTGGTACAGGCCGAGCAGGAGCAGCAGCCGGATGTCCTGGTCGCGCCCCGGCAGGGACCGGGCCAGCATCGATCCGGCCAGGCGATCCAGGCGCGGGTACCAGCGCAGCACACCGTAGACCAGGGCCTGGGCCAGGCTGCGGTCCGGACCCGAACGCAGGCCCGCCTGGGCCCGGGGCAGCGCGGTGGCCAGGGAGCGGCCGTCCCGCACCACGGCCAGCAAGGCCGCCAGCGCCGCGGCCCGGGGATCCGGCACCGCGCTCTCCGCCTTCAGTCGTCGGTGGTGACCGGCCATTCCAGGCAGACACCGCCGAGGTCGTGGGCATTGACGAAATCGGCCGCCCCGACCCGCTTGCCCCCAGGCAGCTGCACCTCCAGCAGGCGCAGCACGCCGCGCCCGCAGGCCACGTCGATGCCCTGCCGCCCGGCATCGATCACACAGCCGGGACGGGCCACCTGGGGTGCCCCGTCCACCACCTGGGCGCGCCAGATGCGCAGGGTCTGGCCGTGCAGACCGGTCTGGGCCACCGGCCAGGGGTTGAAGGCATTGACCTGGCGCAGCAGCTCCGGCGCGTCCCGCTGCCAGTCGATCACCGCCTCCGCCTTGACCAGCTTGGCCGCGTAGGTGGCGCGCGCATCGTCCTGGGGTTCGGGGGTCAGCGCCCCCTGGAGCAGGGCATCGAGGTTGTCCGCCAGCAGCCGCCCCCCCATCTCCGCCAGCCGGTCGTGCAGCACCGCCGCGGTGTCCTGCGCCCCGATGGGACAGCGCGACCAGGCCAGCACCGGCCCGGTATCCAGCCCGGCCTCCATCTGCATCAGACTGACACCGGTCTCCTCGTCGCCGGCCAGGATGGCGCGCTGGATGGGGGCGGCCCCGCGCCAGCGCGGCAGCAGCGAGGCGTGGATGTTGACGCAGCCACGGCGGGGCAGGGCCAGCACCGCCGGCGGGAGCAGCAGGCCGTAGGCCACCACCACCATGAGGTCGGGCGCCAGCTCCGCCAGCTCGGCCTGCACCTCCGGGTGCTTGAGCGAGACCGGCTGCCTGACCGGCACCCCCTCGGCCTCGGCCAGCTGCTTGACCGGGCTGGGACGCAGGCGTCGACCGCGCCCGGCGGGCCGGTCCGGCTGGGTGTAGACGGCCACCAGCTCGTGCGGCGCGGCCAGCAGGGCGCGCAACGGCGGCAGGGCGAAATCCGGGGTGCCGGCAAAGACGATTCTCATCTGCTGTCTCGCGAGATTGGGGTCCACCGCCGGCCGGGGCAACGCAGCCCGCGCCGACGCCCGGCGGCGGACGCTGGCGGCGCCGGGCTCAGATCAGGGTCTCCGAGGCCGCGGGGGCCGGTACCGGCTCGCCCTGGCGCCGCGCCTTCTCCAGCTTCTTGCGGATGCGCTGCCGCTTGAGGCTGGACAGGTAGTCCACGAACAGCTTGCCGTCCAGGTGATCCAGCTCGTGCTGGATGCACACCGCCAGCAGGCCGTCGGCCTCCAGGTCGAACGGCTGGCCGTCGCGGTCCAGGGCCCGTACCCGCACCCGCTCCGCCCGCTGGACCTTGTCGTAGATGCCGGGCACGGACAGGCAGCCCTCCTCCATCTCCTCCACGCCGTCCCGCGCCAGGATCTCCGGGTTGATCAGGCACAGCGGCTGGTCGTGGTTCTCACTGACGTCGATGACCACCAGGCGTCGGTGGACGTTGACCTGGGTCGCCGCCAGCCCGACCCCCGGCGCCGCGTACATGGTCTCCAGCATGTCGTCGATGAGGCGGCGCAGGGCATCGTCCACCTGTTCCACCGGGCGGGCCCGGGTGCGCAGGCGGGGATCGGGATAGTGCAGGATTTCGAGCTGGGCCATGTGCGTTGGATCACAATTGCGGATGGAAAGAACGCTCCCCGCGCTAAAGGAAGCCACCGACACAACGATAATAAGGTAAATCGATCAACCCTTTCCACATTTGGTCGACGGGGTATTTTCCGGGCGGGTTCCGCCACCGACATCCGACAGGGGCAACGGGCCAGGGACGTTGCATTGCCCCGGCACCCGATGGGATCATGCGCGGATCCCGGTTCCGGCCCGCGCTCCCGGGATGCCCGACGGATGGAGACCGTCGCTGACGAGGCAGTGAAGGACGCATCATGACCAGACGCATACTCGGCATCATTCTCGGCACCCTGCTCGGTTCCCTGACCGCCTTCGCCCAAACGGTGGCGCTCAACCCGCATCACCCGGACCGCTACGTGGTGGTCAAGGGCGATACCCTGTGGGACATCGCCGCCCGTTTCCTCAAGGATCCCTGGCTGTGGCCGGAGATCTGGTACCAGAACCCGGACATCCACAACCCGCACCTGATCTATCCCGGCGACGTCATCAGCCTGGTCTACGTGAACGGCAAGCCGCGGCTGAAGGTGCAGCGGGGACCGGCGGTGGCCCGGCTGTCGCCCAAGGCCCGCAGCCAGTCCCTGGCGCAGGCCATCCCCACCATCCCGCTGGATGCCATCCGCCCCTTCCTCACCCGCCCGCTGGTGGTGGGTGAGCACGACCTGGAGCGGGCCCCCTATGTCCTGGCCAGCGCCGACGAGCACCTCATCGCCGGCGCCGGGGACCGCATCTACGCCCGGGGCATCCAGGACAAGGCCCATGCCCGCTACAACCTGTTCCGTGCCGGCGACGCCTACGTGGATCCCGATACCGGCGAGGTGCTGGGCTATGCCGCCCTCTACCTGGGCGAGGCCCAGGTACAGCGCTTCGGTGATCCCGCCACCCTGGCGGTCAACGCCAGCACCCGGGAGATCGCCAGCGGCGACCGCCTGCTGCCGGTCACCGACGAGAACACCCGCGCCCACTTCCTGCCCCACGCCCCGGCCAAGGACGTGGGCGGCCGCATCATCGCGGTGATGGACGGCGTGCGCGAGATCGGCCAGTACCAGGTGGTGGTGCTGAACCGGGGCACCCGCGAGGGCATCGAGGTGGGCCACGTGCTGCGCGTGCGCCAGGCGGGCGAGACCCTCCGCGACCCGGTGGACCCGAAGCACCGGCAGGTCCGGCTGCCGGACGAGGATGCCGGCCTGGTGATGGTGTTCCGCACCTTCGAGAAGGTGAGCTTCGGCCTGGTCATGGACGCCCGCCGGCCCATCCACGTGCTGGACCGCCTGGCCCGGCCCTGAGCCGGCCGTCCCCGACATCGCTCGATTCCACGCCCCGGCTCGCCTGGCGGCGGCCGGGGCTGTTATGCTCGCGCCGTCATGACCGAGTCGCGCGCGCACACCCCGGCGACGGATGAACTCGAGGCCTGGCTGGCCCTGGTGCGGGCGCCCGGCTTCGGGCCCCAGCCCCTGGCCGGCCTGCTGCAGCGCAACCTGCCCCCCACCGCCCTGCTGCGCGAGCCCGGTCTCGCCGCCGAGCTGGGCCTGCCGCCGGCGGCCCGGCGCTGGCTGCAGCAGCCGGACCGGGACCGGATCGAGGCGGACCTGCGCTGGGCCGAGCAGGACGCTGCCCACGTCATCCCCCTGACCGACCCCGCCTACCCGCCGCTGCTGCGGGAGATCCCGGATCCGCCACCGGTGCTGTTCGTGGTCGGCAACCCGGAATGGCTGCGGTTCCACCACCTGGCCATCGTCGGCAGCCGCAACCCCACCCCCTACGGCCGCGGGCAGGCCCGCGGCATCGCCCGCCAGCTCGGCCGCGGCGGCCTGTCCATCACCAGCGGCCTGGCCCGCGGCATCGATGCCGAGGCCCATCGCGCCGCCCTGGCCGTGGGCGCCCCCACCCTGGCGGTGATGGGCACCGGGCCCGACCTGGTCTACCCGGCCCGCCACCGCGACCTGGCCCACCAGATCGCCGAGCGCGGGGCCCTGGTCACCGAGTTCCCGCCGGGCAGCCCGCCACGCAG